>NZ_RKRA01000001.1:2868414-3187126 GCF_003814705.1 Georgenia muralis
CCGGAGGAGGAGCGTCCAGCCGTCGTGGTCGAGGAGCTCGGCCACCGCGGTACCTGCCCACAGCTCGAGCGCGTCCGCCTCGCCGGCGGCCTCCACGTGCGGGAGCACGATCTTGACGACGGCGTCCTCACCCCGGCGGGTGCGGGCCGGTGCGGTCCAGGCGGTACGTCCTGCCGTGAAGGGGGCGCCGATGCGCAGGCCCCAGCGGGTCCGCGCCTCGTCCACGAGCCGAGGCAGCTCACGCAGCCACGCCCGGCCCGCGGCGGTGCCGCCGAGCTCGCCCAGCGCCGCCGGGACCGGCACCGCACCGGTCGGCAGCGATGCGTCGTCACGGGCGTCGCTCAAGACGTCGAGACGCTCGGCGCGATCTCGGTCGGCGACGGCCCGACCGTCTGACTCGCTGTCGGGCGCCCGTTCACCGTCAGGGAGGGGGGTGTAGGCGGGCACGGCGGGCTCCGGTCGTCGGTGCGGATGGGCTCGTCCGAGAGTACGGCGCAGGCGGGTGGGCGCCGACCGGGTGAGCGGGTGGCGGGCCACCGTGGCAGGCTGATGGTCAGGACCGCGGCAGCAGGACCGCGACGGAGTGAGCGGACGGCATGGCCGGACCGCAGGGCCGGCAGTGCGAGAAGAAGGAGAACGACCGTGGCGAAGATCAGCGGGATCATGAAGCTGGCGATGGTGGCCGGACCCACCGTGGTGGAGGTCGTGCGCAAGTTCGGCCCGACCCTCACCAAGGCCATGAAGGAGAACCCCGAGGTCTTCCGGGTCGTCCAGACGCAGGTCGACCGGATGGCGAAGGCGCGCAGGTCCGGCCACGGGTCCGAAGGGCTGCGCCGCCGCGTCAACATCCTGCGGGACCAGGTCGCCTACCTCCACGCCTCGGCCGACGACGCGCGCGAGACCAGGCGCGCCGAGGAGTGGCGTCGTCAGCTCGACAAGATCGACGCCTCGATCTCCGTCCTCGGTGCCATGGGCAAGGAGACCGCCACCCGCGAGGAGGACCACATCGGCAAGCGGATCGACAAGCTCTCCGGCGAGATCCTCAGCGCCTTCATCGACGAGCAGGAGGAGGACGCGCAGCTCGGTCGCGGTCCCGCCTACTGACGTCGCCGCACGCCGGGGCCCGACATCTGCGCAGCCGACAAGATCGTGCAACAGGTGGTTGGCCGGGGGGAGCGGGTCTAGCGTCGGCTCCATGACCACCGCGATCACCGTCGATCTCCCGCCCTCCGTCGCCCTCGTCGAGGCGAGCGGCGGGCTGCCCGCCCTCCGGATCTCCACCCCGCTGGCCGAGGGAGAGGTCTACCTCCACGGAGCCCACGTGACGGGCTGGGTACCTGCCGGCCACGACCCGGTGGTCTGGATGAGCAAGGCGTCCAGGTTCGCACCGACGGAGCCCATCCGCGGCGGCGTGCCGATCTGCTTCCCGTGGTTCGGTCCGGGACGCGAGCCGGGGATGAGTCCCGCCCACGGTTTCGCCCGCCTCGCGGACTGGCGGCTCGTCGGGGCCAGCGACGACGACAGCGTGGTGACGCTGACCTTCCGGCTCGGGCACGAGGACGTCGAGGGGTCGGCGGGTGCCGAGAAGTGGGCCCACCCGTTCGAGGCGACGTACACGGTGGTCATGGGCAGCGAGCTCACGGTGTACCTCGCCGTGCGGAACCCCGGCGACGAGGAGTACTCCTACGAGGAGGCGTTGCACACCTACCTCCACGTGCAGGACGTCACGGCCGTCACCGTCGAGGGTCTCGACGGCGCTCGGTACCTGGACAAGGCCCCGGACGGCGGTCCCTACCTCAAGACGCAGAGCGGTCCGGTCACCTTCACGGGCGAGACCGACCGCGTCTACCACTCGAGCGGGTCCGCGGTGGTCGTCGACCCGGCGCGCGCACGCACGATCACGGTGTCGAAGGAGAGCTCGGCCGACACCGTCGTGTGGAACCCGTGGACTGCCAAGGCCGCCGCCATGCCGGACTACGACGATGCGGAGTGGCCGACCATGGTCTGCGTGGAGACGGCGAACGCCCTGGACAACGCCGTCGTGCTTGCGCCGGGTGCGACCCACACGATGTCCGCGACGTACGCCGTGAGCCACGCCTGAGTCGCTGGTGCCTCGCCCGGGCACGGTCCTGTCCGAGGCGCTGCGTCCCTCCGGTTCCAGACCGTCGAGGCGCCGCGCGCCCTACCGGTGCATCAGCCCACTCGAGGCGAGCCGCCCTAGTAGGCGGGGACGCCGGCGCGGGGCAGTCTGGTGGTGGTGCCGTTGGTCTCGCGCCGGTAGCGGTGGCCGGACGGCGTGGTCCACTCGAAGATGCCGGGCGAGGGTTGGATGACGGTGAAGAGGCCGTCGGTCTTGAGGACGTGGCCGCCCTCGCACAGGGGTCCGAGGTCGTCGCGGTCGGTGCGGCCGCCCTGCGACCAGGCCAGGGTGTGGTCGATCTGGCACATCGCGGCGGGCGCTGTGCAGCCGGGGAAGACACAGGTTCGGTCGCGCGCTCGGATGAACGCAGCCAGCGCCGGCGGCGGACGGTAACGAGTGCGGCCGACGTCGAGCAGTCCTCCGGTGAGGGGATCGGTGACGAGCCTTCGCCAGACGCCCCCGGTTGCCAGGGCGCGGGCGACATCCGGCGTGATCGGACCGTAGCCACGGAGCTCTGCCACCTGGGCAGGGTCGGGCCAGATGAGCGGCTCCGGTTCGTCGTCCTCGCCCGGGGTGCCGGCCGCCGGGTCACCGGGTCTGGCCGGTTGTTGCCCGCCCGGCGGCGCGCCCGGGCCAGCCGTGGCTCCGGTCCTCGAGCTGCGTGTGGCACTCGTGCCCGACGGGGTGGTGCTGGTGGTCCCGGCATCGGCCGCGGCCGGATCCTGCACGAGAAGGGACAGCGGGATGGTGACGTCGATCTGGAGCCTGCCTCCGGCGGCCTGGGCAAGGCGCATAGGTCGGGGCGTGGAGGCGAAGGCCCCCTCGATGCGGGGGATGGCCCACCCGGTGCAACCGGCCGTCCGACTCGACGTGCTCGTGCCGCGGCTCGCGGTTGTGTCCTGCTGGTCGGGCGGTGGTGCGCCGATCCAACCGGTGGCGAGGGCCTGCTGAGCCATGACCATGGCGGCGTCGTACCGGAGCTGGTCACGGGTACGTCGGTCACCGGCCGCCTTGGCGGCCGCGGCGGCGGCGTCCAGGACGAGGTCGAACGCGGCGAGCTCGTGGACCGGGCCGGTCAAGGTCGCCGAGGCCATGGCGTCGGGCAGCGGGGCGGGATGGGTGACCCGGCGCTCGCGGGCGGCGCGGTGGTGGCGGTTGGCGGCGTCGTCCGGGTCGACGGCGATGAGGGTCTTCGTGATCTGGCGCGTGAGCTGGTGCACGGTCGAGCCGGGGGCGTCGCGGAGGATCTCGTCCTGGACGAGCCACGCGACCTGCGCCGAGGCGTTCCACAGGTGGGACACGATCGCCTCGGCCTTCGCCACGTCGATCTCCCCGGTGAGGAGCTTGTCCCCGGTCGGGGCGAAGGTCTCGCTCATCGCCCGACCGAGCCGGACGAGCTTCTGGCCCTGGGTGCGGGTCGTGCCGAGGCGGATCGCGAGCTCCTCGGGGGTCCCGTTACGGACGGGGCGGGGGTCACCCACCAGCGGTGCCGTGGACATGCCGTCCTTCTCGGCGAGGGCGGCCGCGGCCAGCGCCGCCATGCCGGCCGCCCAGCTCTCCAGCCGCTTGTACGCCGCGACGATCTCCACCGCCTGGTAGGGGTCGACCTGGGTGACGTCGATGTCCTCCAGAAGCGCCGCCAAGGACGCGTCGGGTTCCATCTGCTGCCACGCCGCGGGCCTGATGGACTGACCCAGGGGCGGGTTGACCGGGGGCGGGCCGGTGTAGCGGTCCATCGCCTCGATCTCGGCCACTGTGGGCTCGTTATCCGGCTCGGGCGACTCTTCCACCCCGCCGCAGTACTCCAGCAGCCAGTCCACCGTGGACTGGTCACCCTCGATCTTCGCCTCGGTGATCAGCCCCGAGAGTCGTGCCACCTCGGCATCCCACTCCGCACTGCCTTGCGCGACGATCTCGTCCACGTCGCCCGCAAGGTGCTCGCACACCCCGCCGACGCGGGCCACGAGGCAGCAGTCTGCAACCCCCGAGCAGTCCCACTCCGGCCAGGTCGGCTCGACGGCTCCGTCGGTGGCAGCGGTGTCGGTGCCCGTGCGGCAGACGGCACCCTCATCACGGTTCGCGGGCTCGCGGGTCATCTCCGCCACCACATCGACCACCTCATCTCGACGTCGAACCGCTGTACGAGGAACGCTAGGCCGAGGTACTGACATCGACCCCGGCGGGTGTGGACCGCGGCTGACACGGAGGTGGAGCCTGCGCCAGACGAGATGCGTCCCGGCTCATGTCATGAGGCGTCATGGCTGGTCAGTGATGTGTTCCGCGAGCCGACAGGCGCGACCTTCAAACTTGAACGGTTCCAGAAAAGGTGATTGAGTGACGTTATGGCCGTCACCCATCCGGAATTGCTCCGCTCTGCGGGACTCCGGGTCACGGCGCCACGGGTGGCTGTCCTCGAGCACCTCGAGGGTCACCCCCATGCCGATGCGGACGCGATCGGGACCGCCGTGCGCGAGCGTCTCGGCGCCGTCTCGACCCAGGCGGTCTACGACGTCCTGCGCGCGTTGACCACGGCCGGTCTCGTCGAGCGGATCGAGCCGGAGGGTTCGCCAGGACGCTACGAGCTGGCACGCGCGGACAACCACCACCACGTCGTCTGCCGAGGGTGCGGCGCCGTCGCGGACGTGCCGTGCGCCGTCGGCCACGCACCTTGCCTCACGGCGAGCACGGACCAGGGCTTCGTCATCGACCGGGCCCAGGTCACCTACTGGGGCACGTGCCCCGACTGTCTCGCCGGGCCCGTCCGCTGACTCCACCGATGCTCCGCCCCGGCGCATCGGTGGAGTCAGCGGCCAGCCGCGTGGCGGGGGTGCTGCTGCTCCCGGCGCCCACCACGGTCCGACTTCCCAGCAGTACCGACGAAGGAGAGAAATTGACCTACGACACCGGATCCACCACGGGCGCCGGCGCCCCCGCCGTGAGCGACCGCAGCTCGCTCTCGGTCGGCAGCAACGGCCCGCTCCTGCTCCACGACGTCCAGCTCGTCGAGACCCTCGCCCACTTCAACCGTGAGCGCGTCCCGGAGCGCAACCCCCACGCCAAGGGCGCCGGCGCGTTCGGCGTCTTCGAGACCACCGAGGACGTCAGTCGCTACACCAAGGCCGCCCTGTTCCAGCCCGGCGTGCGGACCGAGATGCTGGCGCGGTTCTCCACCGTGGCCGGCGAGCAGGGCTCGCCCGACACCTGGCGCGACGTCCGCGGCTTCTCGCTGAAGTTCTACACCGCCGAGGGCAACCTCGACCTCGTCGGCAACAACACCCCGGTCTTCTTCGTCCGCGACCCCATGAAGTTCCCGCACTTCATCCGCTCGCAGAAGCGCATGCCGGGCTCCGGCCTGCGCGACAACACCATGCAGTGGGACTTCTGGACGAACAACCCCGAGTCCGCCCACCAGGTCACCTACCTCATGGGTGACCGTGGCCTGCCCAAGACGTGGCGGCACATGAACGGCTACGGCTCCCACACCTACATGTGGGTCAACGCCGCGGGGGAGCGTTTCTGGGTCAAGTACCACTTCCACTCCCAGCAGGGGCTGGAGAACCTGCCCAACGACGAGGCCGAGCGCCTCGCCGGGGCCGACGCCGACTTCCACCGGCGCGACCTTCACGCCGCCATCGAGGGCGGGGACCACCCGAGCTGGGTCATGTCGGTCCAGGTCATGCCGTACGAGGCGGCCAAGACCTACCGGGTCAACCCCTTCGACCTCACCAAGACCTGGTCGCACGCGGACTTCCCGCTCATCAAGGTCGGCACGATGACCCTGAACCGCAACCCCGAGAACTTCTTCGCCGAGGTCGAGCAGGCCGCGTTCGCGCCGTCGAACACCGTGCCGGGCATCGGGTTCTCCCCGGACAAGATGCTGCTCGGCCGGGTCTTCGCCTACGCGGACGCCCAGCGGGCCCGCATCGGCACCAACTTCCTCCAGCTCCCCGTCAACAAGCCGAAGGTGGCGACGAACTCCTACACCTTCGACGGCAACATGACCTACGAGCACACCGGCACCGCGCCGGTGTACGCGCCCAACTCCTTCGGACGCAGCTGGTCGGACGAGACCGGTCCCGTGGTCGAGGGCTGGGAGTCCGACGGCGAGATGGTGCGCAGCGCCTACTCGCTCCACCCCGAGGACGACGACTTCACCCAGCCGGGCATCCTCGTCCGCGAGGTCTACGACGACGCCCAGCGTGAGCGGCTCGTGCAGACCGTCGCGGGGCACCTGGCCGGTGGCGTGGTCGAGCCGGTCCTCTCCCGCGCCTTCGCGTACTGGAAGGCCGTCGACGCCGAGATCGGCGAGCGCATCGAGGCCGCCTACCGGGCGGGCCGGACCGACGACAGCCCGGGCGCCGGCTCCGACGAGCCCGAGCGCGCCGAGGCCGCGGTGGCCGACGCCGTCACGCACGCGGGCTGACCCCCGGCGCACACCCGGGCCCGGTGACCCTCGTTGGTCGCCGGGCCCGGCCCGTGCCGCGTGACGACGACGGCGCCAGGCTGGGCTGGTCTGCACTCCCTGCCGACGGCGGACCGGGTCGCGGTCAGGACGCCGTCGCTCGCCGAGCACTACGGTCGTGACCGACGCGAGAGGGGTACCCATGAGTAACAACGCCGAGCTCGTCCACCTGCGGGTCGAGGACGCCGTCGCCACCATCACGCTCGACTCGCCGCACAACCGCAACGCCCTCTCGGCCCAGGTCCGGCGCGAGCTCGCCGCGCACCTGCGCACCGCGCTCGACGACGACGGTGTCCGCGTCGTCGTCCTCACCCACACCGGACCGGTCTTCTGCTCCGGCGCCGACCTCACCGAGGCTCGCGGCGCCGCCCCGCAGGACCAGGGCGTCACGGAGCTTCCCAGCCTCCTGGTGGCGCTGCTCGGAAGCGCCAAGCCGGTCGTGGCGCGGTTGGCGGGAACGGCACGGGCGGGCGGGCTGGGCCTGGTCGCCGCGTGCGACCTCGTCGTCGCCTCCGACGACGTCGCCTTCGCGTTCCCCGAGGTGCGGCTCGGCCTGGTCCCCGCGGTGATCACCGTCCCGCTCCGCCGCCGCGTCCAGGCCCAGGCGCTGCGGGCGCTGCTCCTCACCGGGGAGGTGTTCGACGCCGGACGGGCCGTGGCGGTCGGACTCCTCGACGCCGCCGTCCCCGCGGAGCGCCTCGACGAGGAGGTCGCTCGTCAGGTGGACATGCTCCTGCGGGGGGCGCCCGGTGCCCTCGCGGCGACGAAGGCGGTGCTCGCCGACCCGCCGGAGGACGACGCCGACGAGCTCGCCGTGCTCGGCCGGCTCTCCGCCGCGCACTTCGCCTCGGCCGAGGGGCAGGAGGGCCTGGCGGCGTTCGCCCAGAAGCGTCCGCCGTCGTGGGTGCCGAGGGGCTGAGTCCCGGCAACCCGCGTGGAGCCGGCCGCGGACCCGGGCAGGGCTCACCTCACCGCTGCGGGTCCCCGGGCAGGGTGAGGATCTCGGCGCCGTCGTCGGTGATGGCGATCGTGTGCTCGCTGTGGGCGGTCCGGCAGCCGGTTGCGCTCCGCAGCGTCCAGCCGTCGTCGTCGACGGCGAGCTCGGCGGTGTCCGCCATGACCCACGGCTCGAGGGCCAGCACGAGCCCGGGTCGCAGGACGTACCCGCGCCCCGGCCGGCCCGCGTTGGGCACGTGCGGGTCCTGGTGCATGGTCGACCCGACGCCGTGGCCCCCGAACTGGGTGTTGACCGGGTACCCCGCCTCGCTGAGGACCGTGCCGATGGCGTGCGAGAGGTCGCCGATGCGAGCGCCCGGGCGGGCTGCGGCGATGCCCGCGCTCAGGGCGCGCTCGGTCGCGCTGATCATCGCGAGGCTCTCCGCGGGCCGGGACTCGCCCACCACGAAGCTGATGGCCGAGTCCGCGACGACCCCGCCCCTGGCGACGGCGAGGTCGAGCGAGAGCAGGTCGCCGTCGGCGAGGACGTAGTCGTGCGGCAGCCCGTGGAGCACGGCGTCGTTGACCGACGTGCAGATGTAGTGCCCGAACGGCCCGCGCCCGAAGGACGGCTCGTAGTCGACGTAGCAGGAGCGCGCCCCGGCCTCGTCGATCATCTCGTGGGCCCAGAGATCGATCTCCAGGAGGTTCGTCCCCGCCGCGGCGCGGCTCTTCAAGCTCTGCAGGATGTTGGCGACGACGGCGCCCGTGTCCCGTGCACGCGACAGCTCGGTGGGGTTGAGGATCTCGATCATGCGGTGCCTTCCTTCGCGCTTCCGGCGGGGACCAGTGTGCACCGCGACGCGGATCGGTGCGGTTCGACGTCCACGGCCCGGAGGGCCTGGAGCGCCATCCGGCGCAGCAGCGCGGCCATCTCGGCCCGGGCCAGCCGGGCGCTGTGCGGGGTCGAGTTGATGAGCCCGAAGGCCGCGTGCGCGGCCGCTCGCGCGGTGCGCACGTCGACGCCCGGATGCTCCGCCCGCAGGGCGTCGACCCACACCTCCACGTAGGCGAGCTGGAGACGTCGGACGTGCTCGCGGTCCTCGGGCCCGAGCGCGTCGAGGTCACGCGCCTGGACGGTGATGAGGTCGGGATGGTCGAGGGCGAACTCGACGTGCCAGTCGACCAGCGCTGCGACGCCGCCGACGTCGGTCTCCTCGCCGACTGTCTCTGTTGCCTCGCCGACGCCCATCTCCTCGCCGCCGGCGTCTCGCGCGCGACGACGCCCCTCCTCGAGCAGCTCCTCGCTGATCCCGACCAGCAGCTCGCCGAGGATCGCCTCCTTGCGGGGGAAGTGCCGGTACAGCGCCGGTCCCGAGATCCCCACCGCGGCCCCGATGTCGTCGATGGAGACGCCCCGGAACCCTGAGCGCGCGAAGAGCTCGGCCGCCGCGTCGAGGATCTGGCGCCGCCGGGGGATCGGGGAGCCGGACGTGCGGGGGCTGGCGGAGCCGGACGTGCGGGGGCTTGCGGAGCCGGGCATGACCGTCATGGTAGACACCGAGGTTAACGCTGGCTAACCTCACCAGCAGCGCTCGCTCACCGAGGAGGAACGCCGTTGGCAGTCTCGCCCACGCTTGCCGAGCTCGCCGCCGAGCTCCGGGAGAGGCTCGCCGTCGTGCGCCAGGGCGGCGACACCCGCTCACGCGACCGGCACACGGCGCGCGGCAAGCTCCTCGTCCGTGACCGCGTCGACCGCCTCCTCGACCCGGGCTCGCCCTTCCTCGAGCTGTCCCCGCTCGCCGGCCACGGCATGTACGGCGAGGACGTCCCGGCCGCCGGCATCGTCACCGGCGTCGGCCGGGTCGCGGGACGCGAGTGCGTCGTCGTCGCCAACGACGCCACGGTCAAGGGCGGCACCTACTACCCGGTGACGGTCAAGAAGCACCTGCGCGCGCAGGAGATCGCCGCCGAGAACCGGCTCCCGTGCCTGTACCTCGTCGACTCCGGCGGTGCCTATCTCCCGTTGCAGGACGAGGTCTTTCCCGACCGCGACCACTTCGGGCGCATCTTCTACAACCAGGCGCAGATGTCCGCCCGCGGCATCCCCCAGCTCGCCGCGGTCATGGGCTCGTGTACGGCGGGCGGCGCGTACGTCCCGGCGATGTCCGACGAGAGCGTCATCGTGCGCGACCAGGGCACGATCTTCCTCGGCGGTCCGCCCCTGGTGAAGGCGGCGACCGGCGAGGTCGTCACCGCCGAGGAGCTCGGCGGGGGAGAGGTGCACGCCCGCCGCTCCGGCGTCGTCGACCACCTCGCCGACGACGACGCCCACGCCCTGGAGATCCTCCGGCGCCTCGTCGCCACGATCGAGCGCACCACGTCCCCGTCGCTGCGCCAGGAACTGTCCGAGGAGCCGGCGGAGGACCCCGCCGGCCTCTACGACGTCGTCCCGGCGGACCTGCGCACCGGCTACGACGTCCGCGAGGTGGTCCGACGCCTCGTCGACGGCTCACGCCTGCAGGAGTTCAAGGCCCTCTACGGCGAGACCCTCGTGTGCGGGTTCGCCCGGATCTGGGGCTACCCGGTGGGGGTCGTCGCGAACAACGGCATCCTCTTCTCCGACTCCGCGCTCAAGGGCGCGCACTTCATCGAGCTGTGCGACCAGCGGGGCATCCCGCTCGTCTTCCTGCAGAACATCGCCGGCTTCATGGTGGGCAAGGACTACGAGACGGCGGGCATCGCCAAGGACGGCGCGAAGCTCGTGACCGCCGTCGCGACCGCCGTGGTCCCCAAGCTCACCGTCGTCATCGGCGGGTCGTTCGGCGCGGGGAACTACGGGATGGCCGGGCGCGCCTACGACCCCCGGTTCCTGTGGATGTGGCCCAACGCCCGGATCTCCGTCATGGGCGGGGAGCAGGCGGCCACGGTCCTCGCGACCGTCCGCCGGGACCGGATCGAGGCCGACGGCGGAACCTGGTCGGAGGCGGACGAGGAGGAGTTCCGCGCACCGGTGCGTGAGCGCTACGAGCGTCAGGGCTCGCCGTACTACGCCACGGCCAGGCTCTGGGACGACGGCGTCATCGACCCGGTCGACACCCGGCGCGTGCTCGGGCTCGCCCTCGCGGCGACGGCGAACGCCCCGATCCCGCGGCCCCTGCCCGCGCTGTACCGGATGTGAGCGCCGTGGCGAGCGCAGCGACCACCCCGGCCGGGTCCGGGCGGCGGCCGTTCACGACGCTGCTCGTCGCCAACCGCGGCGAGGTGGCGGTGCGGGTTCTGCGTGCCGCGCGCGCCGCCGGGCTGCGCACCGTCGCGGTGTACTCCGACGCTGATGCCGCCTCACCGCACGTCCGCCTCGCCGACACCGCCGTCCGGCTCGGGCCGGCGCCCGCCGCGCAGTCCTACCTCGACATCCCCGCGCTCATCGAGGCCGCCCGGCGCACGGGTGCCGACGCCGTCCACCCCGGCTACGGCTTCCTCTCCGAGAGCGCCGCGTTCGCCCGCGCCTGCGAGGACGCCGGCCTCACGTTCGTCGGACCGCCCTCGGACGTCATCGCGCTCATGGGACGCAAGGACGCCGCGCGCGCCGTCGCCGTGCGGGCCGGGGTGCCGGTGCTGCCCGCGGTGGTCGACGGCAAGCGGTCGGGGACCGGCGACGGCGACCAGCAGCACGCGCACGACGTACCCGCGCGCGACGGGGACCTCGCGCAGGTGGATCGTGCGCACGACGACGATCTCGCCCGACGAGCCCTCGCCGAGGTGGGACTGCCCCTCCTCGTCAAGGCCGCCGCCGGCGGCGGCGGCAAGGGCATGCGGGTGGTGCGCGACGCCGTCGACCTGCCCGCCGCCATCGCCGCCGCCCGCCGGGAGGCGACGGCGGCCTTCGGTGACGGCGCCCTCCTCGTCGAGCGGTACGTCGAGGGCGGACGCCACGTCGAGGTGCAGGTCCTCGCCGACAGCCACGGCACTGTCCTGCACCTGTTCGAGCGGGACTGCTCGGTCCAGCGCCGCCACCAGAAGGTGGTCGAGGAGGCCCCGGCGCCCATCATCACCGCGACGCTGCGCGAGGAGCTCACCGGCGCGGCCGTGCGGCTCGCCCGCGAGGTGGGGTACGTCGGTGCCGGCACGGTGGAGTTCCTCGTCGCCGGCGACGAGGCGTATCTCCTCGAGATGAACACCCGGCTCCAGGTGGAGCACCCCGTCACCGAGGCGGTCACCGGCCTGGACCTCGTGGCCCTCCAGCTCGCCGTCGCCCGCGGGGACCGGCTGCCCCTGCGTCAGGAGGACGTCGCCGTCACCGGCCACGCGATCGAGGTGCGCGTCTACGCCGAGGGGCCTGACTTCCTCCCGCAGGCCGGCACGGCGACCACGGTCCGCTGGCCGACGAGGGCGCGCACCGACACGGCCCTCGAGCCCGGGCAGGAGGTGGGCACCTGGTACGACCCGCTGCTCGCCAAGATCATCGCCCACGGACCCACCCGCGAGTCCGCCCGCGCGGCTCTCGTGCGGGCGCTCGACGACACGGCCGTCCTCGGTGTCACGACGAACACCGGCTTCCTGCGCCGGCTCGTCGCCTCCGACGACTTCCGTGCCGCGGCCATCGACACCGCCTGGCTCGACACCCACCCCGGTGCCTTCCCCACACAGGCCGACGACGTCGCGCTCGTCGCGGGGGCGGTGGCGCTCGCGGACGCGCTCACCGGCGCCCGGCGCGGGCCTGGCGCGACGAACGGTTCCGGCGCTGCCCACCCGTTCGGTGCCGGCGACGGCTGGCGGCTCGGCGGGCCGCCCGCGCCGGTCGTGCTCACGCTCGCGCACGACGGCGACGTCCATGAGGTGACCGTGGGCCCTGGCGATTGGCTGTCGCCAGCAGAGGTCAGGGGCCATGACGTGGGCACCGGTGTCCTCGACGTCGTGGTCGATGGGCGCGCACTCGCCATCCGTCGTCTCCCTGCGGCGGGCACCCAGCACGCGCCCACCCTTCCCGTGCAGCCTGGCCTCGGTGCCGGCCACGAGCTCCGGCTGGAGATCGACGGCCTGGCCCACGCCGTCGTCGTCGAGACGGGCCCGGGCCGCGTCGCCGTCTCCCGCCATGGCCAGACCACCGTGCTCACGGTGCCCGACCGGCGCAGCCGCGGCGCCGAGTCATCCTCGGACGGTGCGGTCGCCGCCCCGATGCCCGGCCTCGTCCGCGACGTCGCCGTCGAGGCGGGGGAGCACGTGGAGGCCGGCGCCCTCCTCGGTGTCCTCGAGGCGATGAAGATGGAGACCCGCCTCCTCGCACCCCATCCCGGCACCGTGGCCGAGGTCCTCGTCGCACCGGGCGACCAGGTCACGCTCGGCCAGGCCCTCTTCACCGTCCGGGGGCACGGGTGAGCGCGCCGCGCGCGGTGCCGCTCGCCGGCCTGCCCGAGCGGGTGACGGTCTACGAGGTCGGTCCCCGGGACGGCCTCCAGAACGAGCCGCTCGTCCTGCCCGTCGCCGTCAAGGCCGAGCTGGTCCGCCGGCTGGTGGCCGCCAGCCTGTCCGCGGTCGAGGTCACGAGCTTCGTCCGGCCGGGGCTCGTGCCGCAGCTCGCCGACGCCGCAGAGCTCATGGCCGCCGTCGACCCCACGACGGGCGTGCGCCATCCCGTGCTCGTCCCCAACGAGCGCGGGCTCGAGCGCGCCCTGGCCGCCGGCGCGCAGGAGGTGGCGATCTTCGCCAGCGCCACGGAGTCCTTCGCCCAGCGCAACCTCAACCGCTCAGTGGCCGAGTCGCTCCTCATGATCGCTCCCGTCGTCGCCGGAGCGCGGGAGAGCGGCCTGCCCGTCCGGGGATATCTCTCCATGTGCTTCGGCGACCCGTGGGAGGGCGACGTCGCGCTCGGCCAGGTGGTCGACGTCGCCGCCCGCCTGGTCGAGCTCGGCTGCACCGAGCTCTCCCTCGGCGACACGATCGGGGTGGCGACGCCCGGGCACGTGGTCGCGCTCCTCGACGCGCTGGATGCTGTGGGGATCGGCACCGAACGCCTCGCCGTCCACTTCCACGACACGTACGGCCAAGCCCTCGCCAACACCCTCGCGGCTCTGCAGCACGGCATCACGACCGTCGACGCCGCTGCCGGCGGGCTCGGCGGGTGCCCCTTCGCCGGCAGCGCGACGGGCAACCTCGCCACCGAGGACCTCGTCTGGATGCTCCACGGCCTGGGCATCGACACCGGCGTCGACCTCGACGCGCTCGTCGCGACGAGCGAGTGGCTGGCCGGACACCTCGGCCGGCCGAGTCCCTCCCGGGTGGTCCGTGCCCTGAGCCGGCCCGACCACCCCACGGTGGAGGCGCCGTCGTCCACCGGCTCATCCGAGACTGCGGCGCCCGCGCCGGACGAACCACCCGCACCCACCCGTTGACCTGCCACGACCCCACCGGAGGAGACCATGCGCACCGCCTTCACCGACCTCGTCGGGGTGGAGCACCCGCTCGCGGGGTTCAACCGCACCCCGGCCGTCGTCGTCGAGGTCTCCCGCGCGGGCGGGCTCGGCGTGCTCGGCGCCACGATGTACACGCCGGACCAGCTCGACGCCCAGCTCACCTGGATCGAGGAGCAGCTGGAGGGGCGGCCCTACGCAGTCGACGTGCTCGTGCCCGCGCGGTCCAGGGCCGCGGTCGGGCCCGACCCTGCCATCCCCGCCGAGCACCGGGCGTTCGTCGATGCCCTCCTGGAGAAGTACGGCATCCCGCCGCTCAGCGAGCCGGTGGACCCGTTCGGCCGCATCGACGCGAGCCTCGAGACCAACACGTCCGCCGGGCTCGTCGAGGCGCTCCTGGACGTGACGTTCGCGCACCGGCCGGCCCTCGTCGCCAACGCCCTGGGCACCCCACCACCGGCCATGCTCGAGCGGGCTCGGGCCGCGGGCGTCCCCGTCGCGGCGCTCGTGGGCAAGCGCGAGCACGCCGAGCGCCAGCTCGCCGCCGGGGTCGACCTCCTCGTCGCGCAGGGCACGGAGGCCGGCGGGCACACCGGCGGTGTCGCCACGATGGTCCTGACCCCGGAGGTCGTCGCGGTCGCCGGGGACGTGCCGGTCCTGGCCGCCGGTGGCATCGCGACCGGCCCGCAGCTCGCCGCGGCGCTGGCCCTCGGCGCTGCGGGCGGCTGGGCCGGCTCGGTCTGGCTCGCCAGCCACGAGGACCTCGCCGGCCGTGCCATCAAGGACAAGCTGCTCGCGGCGTCGAGCTCGGACACGGTCATCTCGACCAGCCGGACGGGCAAGCCGGCCCGTCAGCTCGCCAGCGCGTGGCTCGCGGAGTGGGCCGCCCCTGGGGCGCCTGCCCCGCTGCCGCTGCCGCTCCAGCCGATGCTCGTGCGGGAGGCGTGGGAGCGCATCGATGCCGCC
Organism: Georgenia muralis; assembly: GCF_003814705.1. Taxonomy (NCBI): domain Bacteria; kingdom Bacillati; phylum Actinomycetota; class Actinomycetes; order Allobogoriellales; family Allobogoriellaceae; genus Georgenia; species Georgenia muralis. The sequence continues at coordinate 2,883,329 of NZ_RKRA01000001.1, forward strand.
GCCGAGCGTGGCGTGGCGACGGCGCGCGACCTCGAGTCGTTCTTCGTCGGCCAGGTGGTGGGGAGCATGACCGAGCTGCGACCGACGGCGGACATCGTCCGCGACATCGTCACCGGCTGCGAGGCGCGCCTGCGCGAGCTGTGCGGGCGCTGAGCCGGCTTAACCGCCGAGTCCGCGCTGCTGCGGAGACCACTCTCACTCGGCGACGAAGGGGTCACTCGGCGATGAAGGGGGGCGTCGGCCGCGAAAGATCCCTCTGTCGCCGAGCGATCCCCGCAGACCACTCTCACTCGGCAACGAAGGGATCGCTCGGCGACAAGGGGATCGCTCGGCGACGAAGGGTCGGAGAGCAGCGTGATGAACCGCCTGCCGGACGTGGTGCTGAGCAGCCTCACCCCTCGAGCAGCCGCTGCGCGAGGTACTCGCCCTCCGTCCGCACGCCGCCGGGGACGGCGAAGACCGCCGAGCCGATCGGCGCCGTCCACTCGTTGAGCAGGTCCATCTCGTCCAGGCGCCGCTGCAGCGGGATGAACTGGTGCTCAAGGTCGGCCTGGAACGCCACGAAGATCAGGCCGGAGCTCGACAGCCGCCCCGGCTTGGGCGGCACGTCGTAGTTGTAGGCGCGCCGCAGGATCCGCTGGGTCGGGTCCGACGTCCTCGAGCGTCGGACGTGCGACGCGATGTCGATGACTGGGAAGCCGAGCTCGTTCGTCGCCTCGAGGTCGACCTCGTCGTGCTCGGCGCCGCCGGTCAGCGGGGCGCCGGTGTCGAGGTCGCGGCCGACGACGATCTCGCGTCCGGTCCGGTCGAGCTCGTCCCAGCGGTCCACGTCCATGGCGATGCGGCGGACCACCATCGTCGTCCCGCCCTCGAGCCAGGCAGGGACGCCGTCGCCGCCCGCCCAGATGAGGGCGTCGTCGGTGCCCGTTCGCGGATTCGTGGTGCCGTCCACCTGGCCGAAGAGGTTGCGCATCGTCTGCCCCGACGGCGTCGTGCCCGGTGCGTTGCGGAAGCCCTGCTGGACCCAGCGTACCGACGCGAAGGAACGCGCCTCCTTGGTGAGCAGCCGCACCGCGTGCGCGACGGTGATCGGGTCGTCCGCGCAGATCTGCAGCACGAGGTCCCCGCCGGACCAGCGGTCCTCGAGCCGGTCGACGCCGAACGCGGGCAGGGGGCCGAGCCACGCCGGGCGCTGTGCCTCCAGGTCCGCTGCGGTGAAGAAGCCCGGCCCGAGCCCCAGGGTGACCGTCAGCCGGGCGGGCACCTCGGCCAGCTCGGGCTCGGTGTCGGACAGGCCGCCGCGCCCGGTGGTGAGCCGGTCGACGTCGTCGGTCCAGACCCGCATGAGGCGGACGAGGGCGTCGCGGTCGACGTCGTCGGCGAGGTCCATCGCGAGGAAGGTGCCGAACGCCTGCGGAGCGGTGACGACGCCGGCCTGGTGCTCGCCCCGCCACGGGACCGTCGCGGTGCCGGCCGCGTCCTCGGGCGTCGGGGCCGGGGCGGCGGGGTCGGCCGCCGCGCGAGTGCCCAGCCACGTGGCCGCGGCGCCGGCGACGGCGCCCGCACCGCCGGTGAGGAAGGTCCGCCGGCCGACCCCCGGGGCGCCAACGGAGGTCGTCGGCGTCTCCTCCGTCGTACCGGACCGTGCGCGAACCATCAGCCGTCGGACCCCGTCTCCGTGGGCTCCTCGGACCTGCCCACGGACTCCTCGCCCTCGCGCTCCGGGTTCTCCTCGCCGTGCGAGCCGTACTCCTCGTTGGCGCCCGAGAAGGTTCGGCCCGAGGCCACGAAGGTCACCGTGGCGCCGCCCTCGAGCTCGAGGGTGATCTCGACCTCGTCGCCGGCCTCGAGGTCCTCGGTGAGCTCCATGAGCATGAGGTGGTCCCCGCCCGGGACGAGCTCGTGCTCCTCACCGGCCTCGACGACGAACCCGTCGGACATCTCCTGCATGACCATCGCCCCGCCGTCGCCGGCGACCGTCTCGTGCAGCTCGGCGCGCCCGGCGACGGGGGAGGAGATGCCGACGACGTGGACGTCCTGTTCGCCGTCGTTGGTGAGGACGCCGAACGCGCCCGTCATGCCGTCCTCGACGGTGGCGGCTTTGACCCAGGCGTCGGTGACTCTGAGAGACCCATCCGCCGCCGTGGCGTCGGTCTGCGCGGTCCCCGACGCATCGGATGTCGACCCCGACATGGCGCTCGTCGAGTCCGCCGTGCCCGGCGACGAGCACGACGCCAGGGCGGTGACGAGGACGAGGGTGGCTGCGAGCCCGGGGCGCTTCATGACTCTCCTGGTGGCGAGGTGCTGGTTCGTGCGGTGGCGGCTGGAGCGGGATCGGGCGGTGTGATGGCCTCCGTCGCGGCGCGGGATCGCATGCTCCCGACGACGACGATTGCCAGCACGGCCAGGAGGGCCAGTCCGCCGAGCACGCCGGCGGCCCAGGCGGGAAATCCGCCGTCTGCCTGCTCTCGGCCCGGCTCGGCGACGGCGGCCGTCGGGGCGTCGGCGGCGCCTTCGGGCGCTCCGGCGTCGGTGCTGCTGAGCGACGGCGTGCCGACCGAGAAGGCGAACGCCCCCTGGATCCGGTGCCCGTCCCCGGAGACGACGGACCACGCCACGCGGTACGTGCCCTCCGCCATCGAGGAGGGCATCGGCATGCTCGCGATGGCATCTCTGATCTCGGGCGTGCCCTCGACGAGCGTCTCGCCGGCGGGGCCGGTGACGATCATCGCGGGGGCGACGCCGAGCAGGGACCTGTTGAAGGTGAGGTCGACCGAGGTGGGCGGGACGTCGACGGTCGCGTCGGCCTCGGGGGAGGTGCTCACGAGGTAGTCGTGCGCCACGGCGGGAGCGGTGCCGAGCGCGAGCACCAGGACGGTCCCCAGCAGGGAGATGACCGTGACGAGAGCCGAGCGAAGGCGTGCCGTTCGGGTTCCGCCGGTGCGGCCGGTGCGGCCGGTGCGGGGGCGCACGGCAGAGAACGACATCCCGACCTCCCTCGTGCGGCAGCGCGTGACCCTAGATGACCAGAGGTCAGCATACCCCGGGGGGCATGCTGCAGTGCTGGTAAGAAGACTCCACAGCGGCGTGATCTCGCGGTTCAAGGGCCCTTGGGCTCTGTCGTCAGGCCCTGATCCGGAGCATCCTGGGACGAACCGGACCCGGAGGTGCGGGATGACGGAGCTCGACACGCAACGGGCGACGGAGCTCGGCACGGCTGCGCAGCACGCCTCCCGGAACGTCCCCGTCGCACGGTCGACAGACACCGCCGGCGAGGTCCTCGCGGCCATGCGCGGACACCGCTACGACAGCGCCGCCGTCGTCGCGCTCGTCGACGGCGACCGGCTCAGTGGCCTCGTCACGCTCGAGCGGCTCCTCGCCGCGCCGCCGGAGACGATCCTCGACCAGCTCATGGACCCGAACCCGCCCGTCGTCACGCCGTCGACCGCCCAGGAGCGGGCGGCATGGCTCGCCGTCCAGCACGAGGAACCCACCCTCGTGGTCGTCGACGAGGACGGCCGGTTCGCCGGGCTGGTCCCGCCGACGGCGCTGCTGGAGGTGGTCCTGCAGGAGCACGACGAGGACATGGTCAGGCTCGGCGGCTTCATGCGCTCGGCCTCTCCCGCGCAGACCACGTCGGTCGAGGCGATCCCTCGCCGCCTCGGGCACCGGCTGCCCTGGCTGCTCGTGGGGCTCGCGGGGGCGCTGATCGCCGCCGGCGTCGTCGGCAGCTTCGAGGAACAGCTCTCCCAGGAGGTGCTCATCGCGTTCTTCGTGCCCGGCGTCGTCTACATGGCCGACGCCGTGGGCACGCAGACCGAGGCACTGGTGATCCGGGGCCTGTCCGTCGGGATCGGGGTGCGGCGCATCGCGGGCCGGGAGGTCCTCACCGGACTGCTCCTGGGGATCGTGCTCGGGCTGCTGTCGCTGCTGCCCGTGGGGCTGATCTGGGGGGACTGGCTCGTGGCGATCGCGGTGGCTCTGGCGCTCCTGGCGGCGTCGTCGATCGCGACGGTCATCGCCCTGGGGCTGCCGTGGCTGATCCACCGGATGGGGAAGGACCCGGCCTTCGGGTCGGGCCCACTTGCCACGGTGATCCAGGACCTGCTGACGGTGACGATCTACCTCGTGGTCGCCACGGCGATCGTGCTGTAGGTCGGAGCCGTCGTGCTGTGCCGCGCCGCGGGTGCTCGGCCTGCGTGGCCGTCCGGCAGGCGCAGCGGCTACGTTCGGTTCCGTGACCACCACCCGCAGCGCAGAGCTCACCCCTCAGGACGAGGCACACCTTCGTACGGCACTCCGGGTGGCGGTCGAGGCGAAGGCCGCAGGCAAGCATCCCTTCGGCGCGATCGTCGTGGACGGCGACGGACGCGTCGTTGCCTCGCGGGGGAACAACGCCCTCCTGCCCGACGGCGATCCCACCCAGCACGCGGAGCTGTTGGCGCTCTCGGACGCCGCCCGGGCGATCGGGCCGGACGGGATGGGCCACGCGACCCTGTTCACGAGCGCCGAGCCGTGCGTCATGTGCACGGGGGCGGGGTACTGGACGGGAGTCGGGCGGATCGTCTACGCGCTGTCGGAGGTCCGGCTGCTCGAGCTGACCGGCGCGCACCCCGAGAACCCGACCTTCTCCTTCCCATGCCGGGAGGTGCTGGCGCGCGGCCAGCGCGAGGTGGCGGTCAGCGGGCCGCACCTGGAGGACGAGGCGGCCGAGCCGCACGTGGGGTTCTGGGTCTGAGCGTTCGGATCGGTCAGACGGTATGTAGTGCGGCTGGTGTTGGGTCTCGGGGTCGCGCCGCTGGTTGGTGATTGTGGTGGTTGTCGGTGGGGCGTCAAGGCACTTCGTCCCCTGCGGGGCGGGCCTGCGGCCCGGTCTTGACTCCCCACCGACAAACCACACCTTCGCCTGGAGGCGGCGCTGGTCAGCAGGAGCCCCCGCGGCGCATCGTCGTGAGTTACCACCGGTGACCAATCCGGGGCGCCGGTGGATCACAGTCGTCGGGAGGCTCCTGTGTTCACCAACATAATCCCTGCCGCTCGTGAGCGGTGGGTCGTGGGTCTAGACGTCCACGCCCGTTCCATCAGCGCGTCCGCGCTCGACCTGACCACCGGCGAGCTCATCAATGCCCACCTGGCCGCAGAGACCACCGCGGTGCTGCGGTTCCTCACCGGTCTGAACGGCCCGGCAGCGGTGGCCTACGAGGCCGGCCCGACCGGGTTCGGCCTCGCTAGGGCGTTGGACCAGGCCGGGCTGCGGTGCGTGGTCGCCGCCCCCTCCAAGATCGCCCGCGCATCGGGCGACCGGGTCAAGACCGACAAACGTGACGCGACTCTGCTGGCCCGGCGCCTGGCAGCCGCGGACCTGACCGCGGTACGGGTCCCGACCCCGACCGAGGAAGCCGCTCGAGACCTGACCCGCGCCCACGAGGACGCCCGCACCGACCTGATGAGCGCCCGGCACCGCGCCTCCAAGCTCCTCCTGCGCCACGGCATCGTCTACTCCGGCGGGAGAGCATGGACTCTGGAGCACCACGCCTGGCTGGCGCGGATCCGTCTCCCGCAGCCGGCTTCCCAGACCGCCTTCGACGACGCCCACCAACACGTCCTGCTGCTGGAGGCCCGCAAGAAGAACCTCGCCCACCAGGTCGCCCTCCTGGCAGCCGAGAGTGAGTTCACCGGCGTGTTCCACGCCCTGGGCTGCCTACGCGGTATCGCCGGCATCACCGCGATGTCGTTGGCCGTAGAGATCGGTGACTGGGACCGGTTCACCGGCGCCTCGATCGGCGCCTACCTCGGCCTGACCCCGACCGAGCACTCCTCCGGAGGCACCCGGCGCCTGGGGCCGATCACCAAGGCCGGCAACCCCCACGCCCGCCGACTGCTCGTCGAAGCGGCCTGGCACCACCGCCCCGGCTACCGGGTCGGGACCATCTTGCAAGCTCGTTTCGATGCCGCCACCCCCACCCAGGCCGCCCGCGGCCACGAGGGCAACCTGCGCCTGCACCGCCGCTGGGAACACTTCGACACCGAGCACAAACGCACCACGGTCGCGAACATCGCGATCGCCCGAGAACTCGCCGGATGGTGCTGGTCCCTGGCCACCACCCGGTGAACAAGCCCTGACCCGCCGGCCCTGGGGACTGCTGCACGGATAGGTGACATCTGATCTGTGGTGCCGAGAGGTGCTGCTGGAAGGATGTGCACCGTGCCCAAGCCCTACCCGAAGGAGTTCCGCGACGACGTGGTCCGTGTCGCGAGGAACCGTGAGCCAGGGGTCCATCTGAAGCAGATCGCTGCCGATTTCGGGATCAGCGAGTCGTGCCTGACGAACTGGTTGAAGACCGCCGACGTCGAGGACGGCACCAAGCCGGGCACGACCACGGCCGACAACGCCGAGTTGCGCGCGGCGAAGAAGCGGATCCGGCTGCTGGAGCAGGAGAACGAGGTCCTGCGCCGTGCCGCGGCCTATCTCTCGCAGGCGAACCTGCCGGGAAAATGATGTACCCGCTCGTCCGTGAGCTGGCCGTCGACGGTGTTCCCGTCACGGTGACGTGCCGGGTGCTCAAGATCGCGCGCCAGCCCTACTACCGCTGGCTCGCTCACCCGGTCACCGACTCCGACCTCGAGCAGGCCTACCGTGCCAACGCCCTGTTCGACGCCCACCGCGAGGACCCGGAGTTCGGCTACCGGTTCCTCCTCGATGAGGCACGCGAGGCCGGGGAGGCGATGGCGGTACGGACCGCGTGGCGGATCTGCTCGGCCAATGGGTGGTGGTCGGCGTTCGGCAAGCCCAAGCGCGGCAAGAACGGCAAGAAGCCGGGCCCGCCGGTCCATGACGACCTGTGCGCCGTGACCGACGACAAGGGCCGGGTCCGGCACGCGTTCACCGCCGAAAGTCTCAACGAGCTGTGGCTGACCGACATCACCGAGCACTGGACCGGTGAGGGCAAGCTCTACCTGTGTGCGATCAAGGACGTCTCCTCCAACCGGATCGTGGGGTACTCCATCGACTCGAGGATGAAGTCACGCCTGGCCGTCGCAGCGCTCAACAACGCCGCCGCACGCCGTGGCGACGTCGCCGGCTGTGTTGTTCATTCTGACCGTGGATCTCAATTTCGAAGCCGGAAATTCGTCCACGCTCTCAACCGTCACGCCATGGTCGGCTCCATGGGCCGCGTCGGCGCAGCCGGCGACAACGCCGCAATGGAGTCGTTCTTCTCCCTGCTGCAGAAGAACGTTCTCGACCGCCGAGCCTGGGCCACCCGTGAAGAGCTACGGATCGAGATCGTGACCTGGATCGAACGGACCTACCACCGCCGCCGACGCCAAGACGCCCTGGGCCGATTGACCCCCATCGAGTACGAGACCATCATGACCACGCCAGCCACTCAGGCTGCCTGACCCAACCTGTCACCCGTTCGTGCAGCAGTCCCCTGCGGCGAGGAAGCAGCGTGAGGGGACGACCCACGAATCGGCTGTGAGCCCCCGGACCCTGACCAGGCCGGGCACGCCCGACCTCAGACCGTGCCCTGAGTTGGCTCATTCGCTTAGTGCGTGAGTTGCCCGCTGTGGATCGCGTCGAGGATGGCTTGCTGCTCGGTGGGGATGGCGGGGGCGAAGGTCTGGGTGGCGCCGTTGATCGCGATCGTGGCGGAGCGCAGCGGCCGGAGCTGGCGGATGACGTTGCGGATGGCCAGGCTGGTGCGGGCTTGGACCTCGCGGGAGACCGCCAGTGCGGTGAACACGATGGTCAGGTGGGCCTCGATCGCGTCGCGGGTGCGGTGGAACATGGGGCGGGCGCGTAGGTCGGTCTTGCTCATCCGGAAGGACTGCTCCACGTGCCACAGGTCGTGGTAGGAGCCGATGACCTCACCCGCCGGCATCACTGGCGCGGGGATGTTGGTGACGTAGCCCTTGAGCCCGACCAGTCGCCGGGCCCGTGCCAGGGCGGTCTCGTCCAGGCGGTGCCCGTCGCCGCTGGTCTTGACGAATCGCGGGGTGCGGGCGGCCTTCTCCCCGGCGATGACCGCGCGGGCCCGGTTCTCCTGGAGGGTGAGCGTCTTGTTGTCCCTCGCCGCGCGTTTGGCGGAGTAGGCCCAGACCGCCCGCCACGAGCCAGGGTGAAGGTCGCGGTCCCAGACCGGCTCGGCCCGATGAGCCGGGTCGTTCTCGTTGCGCCGCCCGGTCCTGGGGGTGAGGGTGTCGATGACCTGCCCGTCGGCGAAGGCGTCACCGTGCCAGCGGAAGTGCGAGGCCAGGTCCAGCGGTGCCTTGGTCACCCGGGAGCCGACGATGAACCGCAGGTTCGCCTCGTCTAGCTCGCGCAGGTTGGTCGCGGAGAGCATGCCGGCGTCGGCGACGACGACCATGTCCTCGATGTCGTGACGGGTCTGGAACTGCTTGACGATCGGGATGATCGTGGCGGTCTCTGCCTTGTTGCCCTCGTAGCAGCCGATCTCGAGGGGGAAGCCGTGCCGGTCGACCAGGAGCCCGACGACGATCTGGGGGTCGACGCGGCGTTCCTTGGAGTAGCCGACCTTGCGCAGGTCGTCCTCCTTCTCGGCCTCGAAGTACAACGTGGTCACGTCGTAGAGCACCAGGGAGACGTCACCGCTGCTCACGGCGTGCTCGAAGCACAAGGTGGCGATCTGGTCGCGATACGACCCGCCGACCGCGGCGCGGGCGAGGGTGCGTTTCATCGTGGCGTAGCTGGCCGGGACCCGGCCGGGCGTGTCAAATGCTCTGTGTAAGTGATGGTTCCTAGACGCTGGCTTCACGCCAGTGTGAGGAGACGATCATGACCACGACGCAGTGGACCTCGCAGGACCTGATGGACGCGGCCGTGCGGGCCGCCGAGACTGAGGACGTGCCCACCGACGACCCGCAACCGAGTCGGCCGGAGAAGAGTGCCCGGCAGCTGCGTGAGGAGCTGGTCAGCGACGACCTGATCGAGCGCCTGGTCAAGCAGGCCGGCGCCGAGGGGGTCGCGCTGACCGGGCAGGGCGGGTTCCTGCCCGAGCTGATCCGCTCGGTCCTCGAACGCGGCCTGGCCGCCGAGCTCGACGACCACCTCGGCTACGCCAAGGGCGAGCGGGCCGGGCGTGGGAACTCGCGCAACGGGAGCACCCCGAAGACGGTCGAGACCGAGATCGGGCCGGTCCCGCTGGCGACCCCGCGGGACCGGGACGGCTCGTTCAACCCCCGCCTGGTCCCCAAGGGCCAGCGCCGTCTCGGGGGCCTGGACGAGATGATCATCAGCCTCTACGCCGGCGGGATGACGGTCCGGGACATCCAGGCCCACCTGGCCCGGACGCTGGGGACTGATCTGTCCCACGAGACGATCGCGAACATCACCGACGCCGTGACCGAGGAGGTCATCGCCTGGCAGTCCCGCCCGCTGGACCCGGTCTACCCCGTCGTCTTCCTCGACGCCCTGGTCGTCAAGGTCCGCCACGACGCCCACGTGGTCAACCGGGCCGCGCACATCGCGGTCGGGATCGACACCGACGGGATCAAGCACGTCCTGGGCATCTGGGTCCAGTCCGGCGAGGGCGCGAAGTTCTGGGCCGGGGTCTGCGCCCAGCTCGCCAACCGGGGCGTCAAAGACATCCTGATCGCCTGCTGTGACGGCCTGCCGGGCCTGCCCGAGGCGATCGAGGCGACCTGGCCGAACACGATCGTCCAGACCTGCGTGGTCCACCTGATCCGGGCCGCGAACCGCTACCTCGCCTACGGCGACCGCAAGGCCTTCTCCGCCGGGCTGCGCCGGGTCTACACCGCCCCCGACGCCGACGCCGCCGAGACCGCCCTGCTCGAGCTCGCCGAGACCGACCTGGGGCGCAAGTACCCGGCCGCGATCGCGGTGTGGCAACGCGCCTGGGAACGCTTCACACCCTTCCTCGCCTTCCCGCCCGAGGTCCGCCGGGTCATCTACACCACCAACACCATCGAGTCGCTCAACTACCAGCTCCGCAAGATCATCAAGAACCGCGGCCACTTCCCCTCCGACGACGCCGTCATCAAGCTCCTCTGGCTCGCGATCACCGACATCGAGGACAAGCGCGCCCGCCAACGCGCCAAAGAAGCCGGCCTACCCGCCAACCGACGCAAAGCCGCCGGCCGACTCGTCGAGGGCGCCACCACCGAAGGCTGGAACGCCGCCCTGAACCAACTCGAACTGCTCTACCCCGACCGCCTCGCCGGCCACATCAACCAATAACCGACACCAACCGTCCTACACAGAAAACTTGACAGGCTCACCCGGCCCAGGTCCGTCAGCACTCGCCCGGTGTCCAGCAGCGAGGTCGGCTCCACGATCCGGGCGATGACCAGGTCGCGGAACACCGCATCGCCGACCGTGTCGAACCCCAGCGCGGTGAACACCTCGGCAAGGGCGTCGAACAGCAGCCGCGAGTCCGTCGAGATGACCCGGCCCGGGCCGTCCCGGCCCCGGTCCGGCGCCGCCTGCGGCGCGTGGAACAGCTCGGCCTCGCGAACTGGTGGGGCCAGCGGTGTCACCGGCGGCGTCGGCTCGATCCCGAGATCGAGCACCCCCTGGGCGGGGTTCGCCAGCAGCTCACGGGCCTGCTCCAGCAGGACACCGAGCTCGGCCTCGGTGTGTGCTGAACCGACATGCCTCACGATGCGCTGACGCCCGTCGGCGTACTCCGCGATCTGCACCGCCGTCGCACCCGACGCCGTGCGCACCCGCCTGATAAACGCCACCCCGCGAGGTTAGAGCGCACCCGCTTAGTGCGTGAAACCGCACTAAACCAACAACATCGCAGCAGGTCAGGGCCCTACTGCCCCTCGGGACGCCCACCCGTGAGCCAAGTCAGGTCAGACCGTGCCGACCGTCCCCGCCGAAACCACCGTCATGCGGCAACCAACCCGCGCATATCAGACTCGACACCGCGTCGAACAGACACGCACCCCACCCAGGACTCACAGGCCAGGAAAAGGGAAAGCCGCCCGATCCGGAGCAACCCAGCCCCGGACCGGCGGCCAACCCCTGCCCACTTGACAAACCGCCCTACATATCAGCCGAGCACGAGCGGCTGCCACGCAGCCCCGACGGCCGCGCCCGCGATCATCCACGGGCCGAATGGGATCTCGCTCTTGCGCCCCACCCGGCGCAGCGCCAGGAGAATGAGAGAGACCACGGCGACAAGCGCGAAGGCGGCAAGGGTCCCCATGAGCACCTGCGGCCAGCCGAACCACCCGAGGAAGCCGCCGAGCAGACCGGCGAGCTTGACGTCACCGAGACCCAGGCCCGCCGGGTTGATCCACGCGAGGATGAAGTACGAGACGAGCAGGAGGCCGCCCGCGGCGGCCGCACGGCCGAGCCGAGACCAGTCGTTCTCGAGCGCGGCCGCCAGGGTGAGGGCACCGAAGAACAGCGGATAGGTCGGCAGGACAATGGCGTCGGGCAGCCGGTACTCGGCAAAGTCAATGACGACGAGGAAGGCTGCGGCGAGCCCGAGTATCGCGAATGCCAGTGTCTCGGCCCAGGTCCTACCTGCCAGCGCCGCGCCTGCGCCGCAGACTGCTGCCAGAGCGGGCACCAACCAAGGCTGGCCCGTCCCGGCAGTCGCACTCCGAACCACTCTCTGCCGAGTCGCCAGTGCGACGGCAGACGTCAGGGCGGCCCATAACACCAGCGTCACAGTTCGGAGAACGTGGCGACGATGTCGATCGCAGCGGGTCCAAGCACGACGATGAAGAGCACAGGCATGATGCAGAGCAACAGGGGGAAGATCACCTTGACCGGAACCTGCATCGCCTTCTCCTCCGCCCGCTGGCGACGCTTGATCCGCATCTCGGCCGCTTGCGTTCGGAGGACGTCGGCAATGGCGATGCCGTACTGGTCGGCCTGGATGACGGCTCGCACGAATCGGCGGAGGTCCGTGACATCGGTGCGAGCGATCAGAGACTCGAACGCTTGCCGGCGGCCCTGACCGATCTGGATGTCCTGGAGAGTCCTGGTGAGTTCCTCGGCAAGCGGTCCCTTTCCGTTCTTGGCGGCACGTGCCATGGCGGCGTCGAAGCCGAGGCCTGCCTCGACAGCGATCGTCATCTGATCGAGGGTGTCGGCGAGCTCGAGCTGAATCTGTTGACTGCGCTCCTGCCCACGGCTGTGGAGAAGGAGTTCCGGTAGGAAGTACGCGACAACTGTGACGCCTGCGCCCAGCAGCAGGCTGAGTGCAGAGAACGTGGATTGGATGTAGAGAAACGAGAGAGCAGCCGCAGCTGCCCCGAGGAGGACCTTCGCCGCTGCGATCCGCTCGGGTGGCCAGGCCGCCGGACGACCGGCGCGGGCCAGCAGCTTGTCGATCCGCCTCCTCGTCACCGGGGAAGTCAAGCGTGCGACCAAGACCGCGAGAACACCGTCACTGCGTGACGGTCCGGAGGCCACCGCCGAAGATCCCAGGTGTATCCCACGCTGCAAGTTCGCGACGGCTTGTTGTCTCGAACGGTCAGCTCCGGCCACGGCGAGAAACGTGACAGTGCCAAGGGCCGCGCTCACCGCCAACACACCCAGAACGAGCACAGTGGGCATGTTGACTCCTCAGAACTTGATCTGGACGGTCTTGCGCATCCAGATCCCGCCAACGATCAGGAGGACCGCGCCAATCGCAAGCATGCCGTAGCCGAGAAGGCTTTGGGTGAGCCCGGAGATGTATCCAGGGTTGGTGAAGACGAGGAAGATCGCCACAACGAACGGAAGGCCCATCAAGATGAACGCCGAGAGTTTGCCCTCGGCGCTGAGCGCCTTGACCTGGCGGCGGATCTGGTTACGTTCCCGGATGGTGTGACCGACACCGTCGAGCACCTCCGCGAGGTTCCCACCGACCTCGCGATTGATCGCAATGGCTTGAGTCACCCACTCGAAATCTTCCGATCCCATCCGGCGTGCGGTGTCCGTGAGGGAGTCGCCCATGTCGCGACCGACACGCGTTTCGTTGATGATCCGCGAGAAAGCCTCGGATGTGGGTTCCTCCGCCTCACGGGCTACTGAATTCAGGGCCTGCGGAAGGCTGTGACCGGCACGCAAGCTGCTGGCCATGAGCTGGAGTGAGTCATCCAACTGGTCGGCGAACTTCCGCCGGCGGCGCGCCGTCAACGAGTCGAGCCTTACCTTGGCGAGGAGGGGCGAGAGGCTACTGAGGAGGAGTCCCAGAGGCCCCAGGAACAGGACGCCGAAGGCCGCGAGCGCAAGCGCGCCTACCAAAACGAGGAAGGCAAAATCCTGCTGACGCATCTTCACACCGGCATGCTCGAGCGTTCCGGCAAGGCCTCCGGTGCCCCGGCGTTCCATCGCTGTCCCCACGGCTGCCGTTGCCGCCGAGGACATGGTCGCCAGCGGCCCTGGCGGGGGAGGTGCACCGGGGCGCCTGCGGCGAAGCTCGACCCGGTTGGACGCTGGCGCGACGGCTATGAAGACGAGGACGGCGATAGCTGTGACCGCGGCCGCTAGGCCGACCGCAAGTGACGGGGTCTCGGCGATGACGCTCACCTGTACGTGCCGATCTCGGGACCACCGAAGACTCTCGGGGAGACGTTGATGCCCATGTCCGAGAACCTCTCGGCGAAGCGGGGACGCACACCAGTGGGGATCGTGCGACCGAGGTAGCGGCCGTTGGCGTCGATCCCGGCGGCATGATCGAAGACGAACACGTCCTGCATCGTCACCGTCTGGCCCTCCATGCCGTGCACCTCGGTGACCGCGGTGACCCGCCGGGTGCCGTCCCGTAGTCGGCTGAGCTGGACGATGACGTTCACCGCCGATGCGATCTGCTCGCGAATCGCGCGTAGTGGCAGGTCCATCCCTGCCATGAGCACCATCGTCTCGAGACGTGACACCGCATCGCGGGGGGTATTGGCGTGAACGGTCGAGAGTGAGCCGTCGTGGCCGGTGTTCATGGCCTGCAGCATGTCGAGAGTCTCACCGCCGCGGACCTCGCCGACGACGATGCGATCGGGACGCATGCGGAGCGAGTTGCGCACGAGATCGCGAATCGAGATCGCCCCCTTGCCCTCGATGTTGGGCGGGCGGCTCTCGAGCTGGACCAGATGGTCCTGCTGGAGCTGGAGCTCGACAGCGTCCTCGATGGTGATGATGCGCTCGTCCTCGGGGATGAACGACGAGAGGACGTTGAGGAGCGTCGTCTTGCCCGTACCGGTACCGCCGGAGATGATGATGTTGAGCCTCGCGGCCACACAGGCGTGCAGCAGTTCGGCCATCTCCGGGGAGAGCGTTCCGAACCGGATCAGATCGTGGACCTTGTAGGGGTCTTTGGAGAATTTCCGGATGGTCAAGGTAGAGCCGGAGAATGCCAGCGGCGAGATGATCGCGTTCACTCGGGAGCCATCGGCGAGGCGTGCGTCCACCATGGGCGAGGACTCGTCGATGCGGCGACCGACCCGCGAGACGATGCGTTCGATCACGCGTCGAAGGTGCGTTTCGGAGCTGAAGCTCGCGGGCGCGCGTCCGAGCTTGCCATTCTGCTCGATATAGATGTTGTCAGGGCCGTTGACCATGACCTCGGTGACGGTCGGGTCGTCAAGGAATCGCTGGAGGGGGCCGTAGCCCAGCGCGTCATCTTGGACCTGACGGATGAATCGCAGGCGCTCTTCGCTCGTGAGAGGAATCTTCTCCTCCTCGACCACCGCGAGGAGCTCGGCATGTACCAACTCATGCAGTTTTTCCTCGCTGAGCGTCGGGTCGCTCAGCCGTGACCCCATCCGCTCGAAGAGTGAAGCAGCTGCCTTCGCCTTGAGCTTGGACATCGGGTCGGCAGCCACCCAGGAGGTCGCCGATGTCGCCGTCGAGGTCGGTGACTGCGTGGCAGCTTGCCTCCCGGAGAGCGATGTCGCCGTACTCGCTGGGTTCGGGCCCGAAGTGGTGACGGGAGCGACGGCACTTGCGACACCAGGGTGGAGACCGACACCACCCGACGGTGCGGCAGCAAGCGGCGGATTTTCCGGCCGCAGGGCTTCGGGCGCCCCTTGTGGTGCGGCCGGAGGGGGCCGGTGCTGATCGTCAACCTCCCCGGCGCGCGCACCATTGGCGCGGGCGGCCACTGAGAGCCTCTCGGCGAGGTTCATCGGTTTCCTCCGATCAGCCTGTGTCGGCCTCGGTTGGCTGCTTGGGCGTCGGCCTGCGGCACGAACCTCTCAACGAGGAGGGCAATCTGACGTGCGGCTGCGTCCCGACGGCTGGATACGAGTATCGGGATTCCCTGGTTGACGGAGAGTGAGACCGCCTTGGACCGTGGGATCTCCACATGGACGTCGGTCCCGAGGGTGACGGCCACGTCCTTGATGTCGAGTCCGACGCCCTTCTCCGCGAGGTTGACGACGATGTGGCGCTCGGCGTCGACCATACTGAGGCGGTCAAGCGTGTCGATCTCCTTGCGAAGGCCGCGAATGCCAGGGACATCCATGCTTGTGACGAGCACGAGGTCGCTGGTCTCGTCCATGACGGCGAGGTTATGTTCCGTGAGGCCCGGCGCGGTGTCCACCACGACGAACCGAAACTCGTCCGCGAGCGACCGCAGCAGGGCGGAGACATCCGCGGTCGTGATGCCGTCTGCGGCCGCGGGCGAGTCGGCGCCGCAGATCACGAACAGCCCGGAGCTGTGCTGGGTGAGAAAGCTCTTCAGTGCAATGGTGTCGCCTTGGCCCTGACCGGTTACGACGTCGGGGAGCGTGTAGTCCGGCTCAAGATCGAGCGCGCTGGCGACATCGCCGAACTGAATGTCGAGGTCCACCAGAACGGTGGACTGGGCACCGGATTCGGCGAGCCCGATCGCGAGGTTGGTAGCGATCGTCGTCTTCCCCACGCCGCCCTTGGGCGACATCACACTGATGACCTTGCCCTGCTGTCCGGGCTCAACACTGGCCGTCGGGGCATGCCCGTGGCTTTCGACCGGTCGTGCGGCGAGGTCGGAGGCACGGTCCAGAACCAGCCGGATCGCCTCGATGTCGGCCTCCGCGTGCAGGATGTCGACAACGCCGGCGCGCAACGCTTGGAGGCCGAGGTCGGAACCCAGCGGACTGACCAGAACCACACTCGCGCCAGGGAGCCTGCGTCGGAAGTCAGCGGCAAGGCCGAGGGCATGTTCTGTCTCGCCATCCGCGTCCAGCATGACGACATCCGGCCGAGGCGCGCCACCTAGTTTGGTGAAGAAATCCTCGACGTCGACGGGCAGGGCTTCACCGCGAAGCGCGAGGAATGCCCCTCCCGTGGCGTAGTGCATGCGTTCCAGGAGGTCTGGCGAGCCTGTGGCGAGGACGACGCGGGTCATTCGAAGATGTTCTCCCGCGTCACGATCCGGCTGCCGTCCGCCGTCGCGTCGTCCGGCTGCACGGAGAGCCAGATTGATCCGCTGACCTGACCGAAGACGATGCGTTCGGCGTCAGGTGCGGTCGTCGCAAGCGTGACGATCACGACCTGGTCCGGCGTGCCCTGCGTGCTTGCCGGGTCAGCGGCCGACTCGTCGGCGTCCGTGGGCGTTGCGATGCCGCCCTGGACACGGGTGACGAGAACGTGACTCAGGATGAGGCGGGTCTGCGCGGGGACCTCTGCCTCGCCCGGCATGGACACGAAGATTCCGACCTTGTCGCCGG
Source organism: Georgenia muralis (assembly GCF_003814705.1). Taxonomy (NCBI): domain Bacteria; kingdom Bacillati; phylum Actinomycetota; class Actinomycetes; order Allobogoriellales; family Allobogoriellaceae; genus Georgenia; species Georgenia muralis. Next base: position 2,899,961 of record NZ_RKRA01000001.1, read on the forward strand.
CGTCGAGATGCCCGCCGATGACACGTTGCGGCTCCAGCTGGATTGACAACTGCTGAAGACCCGCAGGGACATCGACCTCTGAGGTCGCGAGGCTTGCTGGTTGTGCGAAACGGGCCGCAATAAGTTGCTCGCCGGGGTACAGATCGGCCGTGACCACGAGACCGGAGACCTCCTCGAGCGACGTGACGGCGTCCTCAGGTACCGACACGGCAGGAAGTTGAACGGCGCTGACCGAGGCGACGATTTCCTCAGCCAAGGCTCCCTTGGGGATGTCCTCGGAGACAACGAGTACGTCCACGGCTTCTTGGCCGGCAAGGGCGCGCTGGTCTGCCCCACGGACGTAGCTGATGATGAGGAGCCCACCGACGAGGGCGAGAAGTGCTGCCGAAACGGCGGCGATGACACGGCGCTGCACTGGTTTGCTCAATCCGTCAGTCGAACATTGGATGCCCCGGTGTTGGGGGCGGTGGGGGAAGAGGTGCCGGTTCCGTCGGAGATCTTCGTAAACTTCCCGCGGATGCACTGACCATTTCCGGCGTTGCAGCCGCTGCTGTCACCCAACGCAATTGGCCCGTTTCCCTGCGTCTGAAGGAAGAGGCCTTCAAGGGTAAAGCCCACGTACCCGTAGATGGTGTAAGAGCCGCCCGATCCAGATCCGCCACTCTCTCCAAAGATGGGAAGAACGACATCGTGCCCGATCAGAGTCTGCAAGTAATCCGCACTGCACTCGCCGGGTCCAGGGTTCCCGGTGTCACTCGGAACGGGATAGCCGATCGCCGTAAATGCGGTGCAAGCGTCAAGGCCATCGGTGATCCACGAGAATCCTCCTGGGATCTCTGCCCCGCTCGATGTGGACGTGCAACCGTCGCTTCCGTCCTTGCTCGAACCAGGGTGGTCGAGGTAGATCGTCGTGGTCTGAGTAGAGTTGTACTTGAGCTCCCAGTTGCCGGAACCGCTTGGCGTCTCTTGAAACGACCCGTCCGTCATGGCGGCAATTTCGCACACGGAGAAGGTCAGCGGCAGTGCCGAGGTGGCGCTGCCAGCAGGGCCCCAAGCGGCGGTAGCTGCCGCACCGACCTCACTACTGTCCAGGCCGAAGATGGGAGCGAACCAGTGGTCGGTATCTGCCTTCGTTACCACTCTGACCTTGCCAGCAGCCGTGTCGAGCTCGACCTCTGCGTTGGCAAGCCTGTCGTTCTTGTTGAGGACAGCGAATTCCTTGGCGGTGTCGGTCGGGTTGCCGCCGCAGGTCCCAGAGGCGCACTCTTGCGCAATCGCTAGAGCAGCGGCATCGGCTCCATTTTGGAGCTGACGCTTGTCCGACCACATGTTGGCTACATCCACGGATACCGCAGCGGTGCCGATGATCGCGACCATGAGCAGTGCGACAACAACGGCAACCGCTCCGCGGTCCCTCTGGCAGTTCAACCGTTGCATCTCATTGTCCCCATGCCGGTCAAGGTCAGGCCGTTTCCGAACCAACCTGTTATGAAATCGAAGTCATACGTCACGGTGACAGTCGTGCGTGCATCCCCGCCCGCAGGTGGGCAGGATGGGTTGGCGGTCACCGTCAACGCACCTTGGTCAAGGGATGCGGCGAAGAATCGCACCGCGTCCTCGGCTGCAGATGCGTCATTGTGAAGGGCGTACTCGCGCACGCCTTCACGTGCGGCTCCAGAGATGGTGCTCTGGACGTTGTAGGCACGGCCGAACTCCACGATGCCCAGGAGAAGCGCAACGAGCACCGGAACGAGCAACGCGAACTCGACCGCTGCGGCACCCTTCTCGCACTGGTGACGTATCCCTCTCACATCTCCGCCTCTCAGCGCACTGGGAGTGGACAAGCGCGGCGCAGCACAATCGCTGCGCCGCGCTCGACGAGACTAGGCAGTGACCTTTGGCTTGAGGGCCTCCGTCACGCTCGTGAAGAGGGTGCTGAGCTGACCGCCGAGGGCAGTGACGACGACGATGATGGCGACGGCGATGAGGGCGACCATCAGGCCGTACTCCACGGCGGTGGCGCCACGGTCCTTGCGGTTCTCGAAACGGTCGCCGACGAGGGTGAACATGGTCATGACAAATGCGGCTGCACGGTTCATGGTGGGGACTCTCTGTGAGTGGGGCTCTCCGGCCGGGCCGAAGCGGTGTGTGCACGCCGACTTGCAGGGGGTGAAAATCGGCCATGCATCGCTGACCTTGGCAGAACTTTGCGGGTCCCGCAAGCAGTTTGGTGTGGCGAACTTGCGTTGAAGCGAAGTTGTGATAGTCCGAGTCGGCCGGCAAGGGGCTCTGGACGCTTCGCGAAGCGTTCTCGCAGGTGGGACCTTCGACCCATGCCCGGTGCCAGATCTCATGACATTGGGCCGCTTTGGGGCTAGCCTTGTTGATAGCGGGACCCGCCTGGGGGCGGAGCCGGCAGGAGCGCAGAACCTGAGCAGGTGTCCGTCGTTCTCGGGGGAGAGGCGACCATCCCCAGCACCATCTGGGGGTTTGCCGAACTAGCAACCACGCGCGTGAGGAACGGGCATGGACTCCCCTGACATGGGCTTGCGAGAGCTCAAGAAGCTGATGACGCGAGAGACGATCGCCGATGCCGCCCTCAAGCTGGCGCTGGAGCACGGCATGGACAACCTGACGATCGACGAGATCGCAAGGATGGCCTTCGTCTCGCCGCGGACGTTCTCGAACTACTTCGCCTCCAAGGAGGAGGCGGTGGTCGCCGCTGACGCCCCCCGCTGGGCGGGCTTCGTCGACGGCGCCGTGCAGCGGCCGACCGACGAGCCGCCACTGGAGGTCTTGCGCCAGGCGGTGGTCGGGTCGACCAAAGCGTGGAGTCTCGAACAGGTGCGCTCCTTCGTCCGCCATCTCGAGCTCGACGAGCAGTTCGTGAGCCTGCGCCCGTACCGCCTCGCGCAGTACGACGCGCTGGAAGCGGACCTTCGGGCCGTCATCGCCGATCGCACCGGGGCCGACCCGGACGCTGACGCCTACCCCGGCCTTGTCAGCGCCGCCGCGGTAGCGACCATCCGAAGCACCATCGGCCTGTGGATGCGCTCCGGGTCCGCCGCCCGGCGACTGCCCGCCATGCTCGACGAGGCGTTCGCCCAGCTCGCCTCGGGACTGACCGGATCGAACCACCATCGCAGATCCCGTCGCCGCGGCGCGTGAGGCCGCCAGGGCGGCCGGAGCGAGCCGGGATTGGTAGAGGTAGTGCGTGCGAGCGTGAGAACCTGACAACGACGAAGGCCCCCGACCGAGGTCGGGGGCCTTCGTCGTCGCTGTCTCAACGAGTGTCCGGAGGGGGACTTGAACCCCCACGCCCGATAAAGGGCACTAGCACCTCAAGCTAGCGCGTCTGCCTATTCCGCCACCCGGACAGGTGGTGTTTCCCGGCTTCTCGTCCGGCACCTGAGCACCGTCCGCCCTGCTGGGCAACGCCAGAAAAGATAGCACGCGGCCGGCGGCACCTCCGAACCGCGAGGCACCCCGACGGCCACTCGTGACGGACACCACACCTCCCGCCGCTTCGTGCGTGAGCGGAGGGGCGACGGCACGGTTGTCGCCGTTGTACGACCCGCGCCACCCGGTAGCGTCCTGCGCCATGGAGACCTTCGAGCTGCGCTCGCCGGACGGCGCCCTGGTGCTCACCGCCCCAACCGCCGACGACGTCGACCGCATCACCGACGTCTGCCAGGAACCGGACATCCAGTTCTGGACCACCATGCCGAGCCCGTACCGGCGCTCCGACGCCGAGAACTTCGTCACCAGTGTCGTCCCCGCGAGCTGGACGGACGGCTCGCCGGTCTGGGCGATCCGCGACGAGGGCGGTGCGCGGCTCGTCGGCATGATCGGCCTCCACGGCGCCCAGGACGGCAAGGCGGAGATCGGCTACTGGCTCGCCTCCGAGGCGCGTGGCCACGGCGTCATGTCCACCGCCGTCGGGCTCGTCCTCGACGCCGGTTTCGACCGGCTGGGCCTGCACACGATCGCCTGGCGCGCCGACGCCGGCAACTGGGCCTCCTGGCGAGCGGTCTGGCGCCACGGTTTCCGCAAGGAAGGAACGGTGCGCTCGCTCAACCACTCCCGCGGGGAGTGGAAGGACGGCTGGATCGGCACCCTACTCAGGGATGACCCGCGCACCCCCGTGGCGCCGTGGGACGGGCCGGACCGCGCCGCCGCGACGGGCAACCCGGACGGCACCGCCGTGGGAGCCCAGCCCGCCGCGCCGTCGCCCCGCGACCCCGACGCTCTCGTCCGGCAGTTCCACGAGACCTACCACCTGCCCGTCGTCGCCGACGCCCCCAGCGTCGACCGAGACCGGGTCCACATGCGCATGGCTCTCGTCGCCGAGGAGCTGGCCGAGCTCGTCGAGGCCGTCTACGGCGAGTCCGCCGGGGCCGAGGTCTCGGCCGCCTTCACCCGTGCCGTCGCGGCCGACGACGGCACCCGGGACACCGTCGAGGCCGCCGACGCCCTCGGAGACCTCATCTACGTCATCTACGGGATGGCGCTCGAGTGCGGGATCCCGCTGGACGAGGTCCTCGCCGAGATCCAGGCCTCCAACCTCTCCAAGCTCGGCGAGGACGGGAGGCCCATCTACCGCGAGGACGGGAAGGTGCTCAAGGGGCCCGGGTTCTTCCCGCCGGACATCGCCAGCGTCCTCGCGCGCCACGGTTTCCGTCCGAAAATGTGACGCGCGGCTGTGCATCTGGTCCGCATTGCCGGTGACGCACGGCACAATAGCCCGATGCCCGATCTCGCCACCGCACCGGAGGTCACGGCGCTACCCGCCGACAACCCCTTCGCCGCACCCTCCACGCTGCCCTACGGCCTGCCCGACTTCGCCGCGGTCCGTCTGGAGCACTTCCGCCCGGCAGTGCTGGCCGGCATGGCCGCCCAGCGGGCCGAGTGGGAGGCGATCGCCACCGACCAGGACCTGCCCGACGTCGCCAACACCCTCGAGGCGCTCGAGTGCTCGGGCGAGATCCTGCGCCGGACCATGGTGGTCCTGCACACCCTTGCCGGCTCGGTCGGCGGGGACGACCTCCACGCCCTCGAGTCCGAGATCGCCCCGCTGCTCGCCGCACACGGCGACGCGCTCTACCTCGACCGGCGCATCTACAACCGCCTCGAGTCCGTCGCCAACGCGGCCCCCCTTCTCGACCTCGACGACGAGACCGCCTGGCTCCTCGAGCAGTACCGCAAGACCTTCGTGCGTGCCGGCATCCGCCTGACCGAGCCCGAGCAGGAGCAGCTCCGGGCACTCAACGCACGCATCGTCACCCTGGAGACCGAGTTCTCCCAGCGCGCCGTCCGCAGCCTCGAGGCCGGGGCCCTCCCCGTGCACGACCCCGCCCGCCTCGCCGGGCTCGACGAGGGCACCGTCGCGGCCCTCGCCCGCAACGCCGCCGACCGATCCGACGACGCCGCCGGCGCGGGCCACCTCATCACCCTCCAGCTGCCCACCCAGCAGCCCCTCCTCGCGCGCCTGACCGACCGCGAGCTCCGCACCGCTCTCCTCGAGGCGTCCCGCACCCGCGGGAGCGGGGTCGACGCCGACTCGGACACCCGCGTCGTCCTCCTCGAGCTCGCCAGGCTGCGGGCCGAGCGTGCCCGGCTGCTCGGCTACGAGCACCACGCCGCCTACATCGCCGAGGACGGGACGGCCCTGACGGCCGAGGCGGTCCGCGCCATGCTCGAGCGGCTCGCCGCCCCGGCGGCCCGCAACGCCCGCCTCGAGGCGGCCGAGCTCCAGGCCATGCTCGACGCCGACCACGACGGCGAGACGCTCACCGCCGCCGACTGGGGCTACTACTCCGAGCGGCTCCGCAAGGAGCGCTTCGACCTCGACGACGACGTCCTGCGCCCCTACCTCGAGCTCGACCGCGTCCTCACCGACGGCGTCTTCCACGCCGCGACCGCCCTGTTCGGCATCACCTTCCACGAGCGGCCCGACCTCGCCGGCTACACCGACGGCGTCCGGGTGTGGGAGGTCAAGGAGGAGGACGGCAGCGGTCTGGGCCTCTTCGTGGGCGACTTCTACGCGCGCGCCGGCAAGCGCGGCGGCGCCTGGATGCACTCCTTCGTCCGGCAGTCCCACCTCCTCGGCCGCAAGCCGGTCGTCGTCAACAACCTCAACATCACCGCCCCGCCGCCGGGGGAGCCGACGCTGCTCACCTGGGACGAGGTGCGCACCTGCTTCCACGAGTTCGGCCACGCCCTGCACGGGCTGTTCTCGAACGTGCACTACCCGACCCTGTCCGGGACCTCGGTGCCGCGTGACTTCGTCGAGTACCCCTCACAGGTCAACGAGATGTGGATGACCGACGCCGCCGTCGTCGGCCGGTTCGCCCGACACCACAGCACCGGGGAGCCGCTCCCGCAGCACCTGCTCGAGAAGCTGCTCGCGGTGGGCGCCTACGGGGAGGGCTTCGCCACCACCGAGTACCTCGGCGCCGCCCTGCTCGACCAGGCCTGGCACCGGCTCACCCCGGAGGAGGTGCCCACCGCCCCGGAGGACGTCGAGGAGTTCGAGCGCGCCGCGCTCGACGCCGCCGGTGTGGGTCTTGACCTCGTCCCGCCCCGGTACCGCTCCACCTACTTCAACCACTCCTTCGGCGGCGGCTACGACGCCGCGTACTACTCCTACATCTGGTCCGAGGTGCTCGACGCCGAGACCGTGGAGTGGTTCCATCACGAGGCGGCACAAGGTGGCGACGGCGGCCTCAACCGGGCCGCCGGGCAGCGCTTCCGTGAGGAGCTGCTCTCCCGCGGGTTCTCCCGCGACCCGCTCGGCTCGTTCCGGGCGCTGCGGGGGCGCGACGCCGACATCGCCCCCCTGCTGGCGCGGCGCGGACTCGCGGAGTGACGGGGCTCGCCGAGCGGTCAGGTTCTCAGGTGGCGGACCCCACGGCTACGGCAGATAGCCTGCCGAGGTGACCAACGCCGAGACCCCCATCCGCCCGGAGGACGAGGTCGTCCAGATCTGCTGCGACCTCATCCGCATCGACACCTCCAACTACGGGGACGGCTCAGGGCCGGGGGAGCGGGTCGCGGCCGAGCTCGTCATGGCGCTGCTCACCGAGGTCGGGTTCGCCCCCGAGCTCATCGAGTCCGTGCCCGGCCGGTCGAGCGTCGTCCTGCGCATCCCCGGCACCGACTCCACCCGCCCCGCGCTGGTCCTGCACGGGCACACCGACGTCGTGCCGGCCGAGGCCGCCGACTGGTCGGTCGACCCCTTCGCCGCCGAGATCCGCGACGGCCTCGTCTGGGGCCGCGGCGCCGTCGACATGAAGGACATGGACGCGATGATCCTGGCGGTCGTGCGCGACATGGGCCGCACCGGCTGGCGCCCCCCGCGCGACCTCATCGTGGCGATGTTCGCCGACGAGGAGGCCGGCGGGAAGATGGGCGCCCAGTGGCTCGTGCGCCACCGGCCCGACCTCTTCGAGGGCGCCGACGAGGCCGTGAGCGAGGTGGGCGGCTACTCCACCGAGGTCGACGGCCGGCGCGTCTACCTCCTCCAGACGGCGGAGAAGGGCCTGGCGTGGCTGCGGCTCGTGGCGGGCGGCACGGCCGGGCACGGCTCCCAGGTCAACACCGACAACGCCGTCACCCGCCTCGCCGGCGCCATCCACCGCATCGGCGAGCACTCCTGGCCGATACACCTCACCGGCACCGTCCGTCAGCTCCTCACCGGTGTCGCGGACCTCACCGGCACCACGTTCGACCCGGAGGACCCCGAGGGCATCGACCGCCTCGTCGACGCCCTCGGCCCGGCGAGGAAGTTCGTCGCCGCGACGCTGCGCACCGGCTCCAACCCCTCCCAGCTCGAGGCCGGGTACAAGGCCAACGTCATCCCCGGCCAGGCGAGCGGCGTCGTCGACGTCCGGTCCATCCCGGGCGACGAGGAGGAGGTCTTCGCGACCATCAAGCGCCTCGCCGGCCCCGGCATCGAGATCGAGCCGGTGCACCAGGACGTCGGGCTCGAGGTGCCCTTCGCCGGGAACCTGGTGGACGCCATGGTCGCGGCCATCGACGCCGAGGACCCCGGCGCCGTCGTCCTGCCCTACATGCTCTCCGGCGGCACGGACAACAAGTCCTTGTCCCGCCTGGGGATCACCGGGTACGGCTTCGCGCCGCTGCAGCTCCCGCCGGACCTGGACTTCCCCGGCATGTTCCACGGCGTCGACGAGCGCGTGCCGGTCGAGGCGCTGAAGTTCGGCTGCCGGGTGCTCGAGCGGATGCTGCGGACCTGCTGAGCGGACCGGCCGGGGGGCCTAGGCCGTGTTGCTAAATGTGGGTGTGGAGCCTTCGGGTGATTCTTGAGTCGTGTCGCGAGATGTCATCACGGACGAGGTCTGGGAGCTGATCCGGGACGTGTTCCCGCCGGCGAGGACACGGGGCCGTCCTCCGGTGGATCGGCGCACAGTGGTCGAGGCGACCGCGTGGCGGTTCCGCACGGGATCGGCGTGGCGAGACCTCCCCGATCGGTTCGGGAGCTGGAACACGATCTACAAGAACTTCCGCCGGTGGGCGAGCGACGGCGTCTGGGAGGACCTGCTCACCCACGTGCAGAAGCGGGCGTCGCTCGCTGACGAGATCGACTGGGTCGTGTCGGTGGATTCCTCGATCGCGCGTGTCCATCAGCATGGCGCGACCTTGCCCCGGGTCACAGGGGGATCCGTCGAACTACAAGAAGTCCGGTCCAGAGCCTCCTGACCACGCGATCGGCCGGTCACGGGGTGGTTTGACGACGAAGATCCATCTCGTCTGCGACGGGAAGGCCCGGGCGCTGGCGTTCGTCCTCACTGGCGGGCAGGTCGCAGACACGAGCATGTTCACCTGCGTACTCGACGAGATCCACATCCCCGGCCGAGGGCCCGCGCGCACGAGACCGGACCGGGTGCTCGCGGACAAGGGCTACCCGTCGAAGAAGAACCGGGCCTGGCTGCGCGAGCGCGGCGTCAAGGCCACGATCCCCGAACGCGACGACCAGATCGCGCACCGTCGCAAGCGGCCGGGCCGTCCGATCGACTTCGGCGATGACCAACGGGAGCGCTACAAGGGCCGCAACGTCGTCGAGCGGTGCTTCAACTTCGTGAAGCAGTGGCGCGGACTCGCTTCCCGCTACGACAAGACCGCCCGGTCATACGCGGCAGGGATCTGCCTCTCCGCCGCTCTGCAATGGATTTAGCAACACGTCCTAGTGCCGCGGGCGGACCGGACGTAGTGAGCGACGCGGAGTACACTCATTATTGAGGCTACTCAGGGAGGTTGCAGCATGACGATGGCAGTCGCGGCAGCGAGCAGGCGCGACCGCAATATGCGCGACAAGCGCGACCGGATCTTCCGCGCCGCCGCCGAGTTGTTCGCGGAGCGAGGCTTCGCGGCGGTGACCACGCAGGAGGTCTCCGATCGGGCCGATGTGGCCGCCGGGACGCTCTTCCGCTATGCGGCCACCAAGAGCGAGCTGCTGCTCATGATCTACAACGAAGAGTTCCGCGCGGCGATTGACGAGGGCGAACGACGTGCGGCGCCTATCGCCGAGCCCGCGGCTGCGATCAACGCGCTCGTGGTCCCGACGATCGAGCGCAGCGTCCGCACGCCGGAGAATTCCATGGCGTACCAGCGGGAGCTGTTGTTCGGCCTCGCGGCAGAACCTTATCGGGCCGAGGGTGTGGAGCTCGTCTATCGACTGGAAGGCCTGATCTCGGCCCGGTTGCAAGCGCATGCGCGCGAACGTGGCCTGTCCGTCGATTCCGCCTCCGTCCGCCTGGCGGGCGAGACCGTGTTCGGCATCATCAATCTCACCATCGCGCGCCTCTCGGACGCGCCGGTCGAGCTGTCAGACATCGAGCGAAACCTTCGGGTCCAGATCAAGCAGGTCGTGGATGGCCTGCTCACAGAAAAGGAATGACATGTCAAACATCAAGAACGTGACGGTGCTCGGCACAGGGGTGCTCGGGTCCCAGATCGCCTACCAGACCGCGTTCAGCGGATTCAAGGTGACCGCGTACGACATCAGCGACGAGATCCTGGCGAAGGCGAAGGAGCGCTTCGAAGGACTCGCGTCGACCTATCAGGCCGACGGTGTCGCCGGTGCCGCCGAAGGCAAGGCGGATGCGGCGCTCACGCACATCACGTATTCCTCCGAGCTCGCGGCCGCTGTCGCGGATGCCGATCTCGTCATCGAGGCGATCCCGGAAGTGCTCGCGCTGAAGCAACAGACTTATGAGCAGCTCGGCAAGGTGGCCCCCGCGAAGACCATTTTCGCGACGAACTCGTCGACGCTGCTGCCGAGCGATCTGAAGGACTTCACCGGCCGCCCCGCACGGTTCCTCGCGCTGCACTTCGCGAACCAGGTGTGGAAGTTCAACACCGCCGAGGTGATGGGCACCGCCGACACCGACCCCGCCGTGTTCGACGAGGTTGTCGCCTTCGCGGGCGAGATCGGCATGGTGGCGATCCCGATCCACAAGGAGAAGGCGGGCTATGTGCTCAATTCGCTGCTGGTCCCCTTCCTCAACGCAGGCTACGCGCTCGCCGCGGGCGGCTATGCCGACCCGAAGGATATCGACAACGTGTGGCGCATCGCCACGGGGGCACCGATGGGACCCTTCCAGATCACCGACATCATCGGCCTCACAACGCCGTACAACATCCTGTCCCAGTCCGGCGAGGGCAAACAGCTGGGGCAGTGGCTGAAGGAGAACTACATCGATAAGGGCAAGCTCGGCGTGGCCACCGGCGAGGGCTTCTACACCTACGACGCCAAATAACCATCCACCTCATCACGACACGACAAGAAGCAGGAGCACACTCATGCGTTACACCGCGGGCAATTACGAGGCATTCGCGCGTCCCCGCAAGCCGCAAGGCGTCGATGGCAAGTCGGCGTGGTTCGTGGGAGCGGGGCTCGCCTCGCTGGCCGGCGCCGCCTTCCTCATCCGCGACGGGCAGATGCCCGGCAACAAGATCACCATCCTCGAAGAGCTCAAGCTGCCCGGCGGTGCGTTGGACGGCATCAAGGAACCGAAGAAGGGCTTCGTGATCCGCGGCGGACGGGAGATGGAGGACCACTTCGAGACCCTCTGGGACCTCTTCCGTTCGATCCCCTCGCTGGAGATCGAGGGCGCGAGTGTGCTCGACGAGTTCTACTGGCTCAACCGCGACGACCCTAACTACTCGCTGCAGCGCGCGACCGTGAACCGGGGTGAAGACGCGCGCACCGACGGGCTGTTCACGCTCTCGGAGAAGGCGCAAAAGGAGATCGTCAAGGTCTTCCTCGCCACCCGCGGGGAGATGGAGAACAAGCGCATCAACGAGGTGTTTTCCGAGGAGTTCCTGAAGAGCAACTTCTGGATGTACTGGCGCACCATGTTCGCCTTCGAGGAATGGCACTCCGCGCTGGAGATGAAGCTCTATCTGCACCGCTTCATCCACCACATCGGCGGCCTGCCCGACTTCTCGGCGCTGAAGTTCACCAAATACAACCAGTACGAATCGCTCGTGCTGCCCCTCTACACGTGGCTGCTGGACCAAGGCGTGGTCTTCCACTTCTCCACCACCGTGAACGATGTCGACTTCGACATCGACGAGGAGACCGGCCGGAAGCAGGCCACGCACATCCACTGGACCTCCCGCGAAAACGGAGCCCCGGGCGACGGTGTCGATCTCTCCGAGAACGATCTGGTGTTCATGACGATCGGCTCCCTGACCGAGAACTCCGACGAGGGCGATCAGCAGACCCCCGCGAAACTCGACGACGGACCGGCGCCAGCATGGGACCTGTGGCGGAACGTGGCGGCGAAGCACCCCTCGTTCGGACGTCCTGGCGTCTTCGCCGACCACATCCCGGAGACGAAATGGGAGTCGGCGACCGTCACCACCTTGGATGCGCGCATCCCCGCCTATATCGAGAAGATCGCCAAGCGCGACCCGCTTAGCGGCAAGGTCGTCACCGGCGGCATCGTGACCGCCACCGACTCAAGCTGGCTGCTGTCGTGGACGGTGAACCGCCAGCCGCATTTCAAGCAACAGAAGCCCAACGAGGTCGTGATCTGGGTCTACGCGCTCTTCACCGACGTTCCCGGCGACTACACCGGCAAGACGATCCAGGAGTCCACGGGCGAGGAGATCGCTCGCGAATGGCTGTACCACCTCGGCGTGCCGATCGACCAGATCGACGAGCTCGCAGCGAACGCCGCGAAGACCGTGCCGGTGATGATGCCCTACGTGACGGCGTTCTTCATGCCCCGCCAAGCCGGCGACCGCCCCGACGTCGTCCCCGCAGGCTCGGTGAACTTCGCGTTCATCGGCCAGTTCTCCGAATCGGCCGAACGCGACTGCATCTTCACCACCGAGTACTCCGTCCGCACACCCATGGAGGCCGTCTACACGCTGCTCGATATCGAACGCGGCGTGCCCGAGGTGTTCAACTCCACCTACGACATCCGCAAGCTCCTGGCCGCCACCAGTCGCCTGCGCGACGGCGAGGAACTGAAGATCCCAGGAGGCTCCCTCACCCGGAAGCTGTTGATGAAGCGGATCGACGACACCGAGATCGGCGAGCTCCTCAACGAGTTCCACCTGCTCGGCGAGTGACCACAAGACGCCCGCGGTCGGCATCCGAGTCCGTCGCCGCCTGCTTCTTGTCTTCGCACCACGAAGCAAAGGTTTGAACCTTGTGCATCGACCGGTGCACCTAGGCCGTGTTGCTAAATGTGGGTGTGGAGCCTTCGGGTGATTCTTGAGTCGTGTCGCGAGATGTCATCACGGACGAGGTCTGGGAGCTGATCCGGGACGTGTTCCCGCCGGCGAGGACACGGGGCCGTCCTCCGGTGGATCGGCGCACAGTGGTCGAGGCGACCGCGTGGCGGTTCCGCACGGGATCGGCGTGGCGAGACCTCCCCGATCGGTTCGGGAGCTGGAACACGATCTACAAGAACTTCCGCCGGTGGGCGAGCGACGGCGTCTGGGAGGACCTGCTCACCCACGTGCAGAAGCGGGCGTCGCTCGCTGACGAGATCGACTGGGTCGTGTCGGTGGATTCCTCGATCGCGCGTGTCCATCAGCATGGCGCGACCTTGCCCCGGGTCACAGGGGGATCCGTCGAACTACAAGAAGTCCGGTCCAGAGCCTCCTGACCACGCGATCGGCCGGTCACGGGGTGGTTTGACGACGAAGATCCATCTCGTCTGCGACGGGAAGGCCCGGGCGCTGGCGTTCGTCCTCACTGGCGGGCAGGTCGCAGACACGAGCATGTTCACCTGCGTACTCGACGAGATCCACATCCCCGGCCGAGGGCCCGCGCGCACGAGACCGGACCGGGTGCTCGCGGACAAGGGCTACCCGTCGAAGAAGAACCGGGCCTGGCTGCGCGAGCGCGGCGTCAACCCGACTTCCACAGGTGGTGGCGGGCTGAGCGGTGTTTGTGCTGGTCAGGGCTCTGTGGTGGGTTGATTTGGGGCACTAAGTTGGCGGGTATTCTCAGGATGTGTCGCCCTACATCCGCAAGGTGAAGACCGCCTCTGGGGCGACCGCGGTACAGATCGCGGAGAAGCGCGGTGGGGTGCGCCGGATCGTGGAGCATCTGGGCTCTGCCCGTGACGAGCTCGAGCTGGCGGTGCTGGTCCAGGCCGCCCGAGAGCGTCTCAACGCCGGCCAGGACGAACTCGACCTGGGCCTGGACACCCCGGCCGTGTCTTCTGCGGTGCGTGCCCATGTGGTCGGGACCTCGAGCCGGGTGCTGTGGGAGGTCCTCTCCGACGCCTACCGGGTCCTGGGGTTCGAGTCGTTGAAGGACGAGGCGTTCGCCGCGGTGGTCCTGGCCCGGCTCGTCGAGCCGACGTCCAAGGCCGACACGGTGCGGGTGCTGGAGGAGATCGGGGTCAGCGCCCCGCACCTGAACACGCTCTACGCGGCCCTGCGACGGGCGCAGGGCAGGGACTACCGCGACCGGCTCGCCAAGGCGTGCCTGGCCCATTCCGCCCGCACCAGCGGCACGGCCGCGTTGGTGATGTACGACGTGACCACCCTGCACTTCGAGAACGAGGACGAGGACGACCTGCGCAAGGTCGGGATGAGCAAGGAGCACCGGGTCGACCCCCAGGTCCAGGTCGGGCTCTTGGTCGACCCGGGTGGCTTCCCCCTCGAGGTCCACCTGTTCGAGGGCAACAAGGCCGAGACCACGACGATCGTGCCGGTCCTGCGGGCCTTCCAGGAACGCCACGGCGTGATGGACATGGTCGTCGTCGCTGACGCCGGCATGCTCTCCGCGGCCAATCTCAACGCCCTGGAGGACGCGGGGTTCTCCTTCATCGTCGGCTCGCGGCTGACCAAGGCACCCTACGACCTGGCCGAACACTTCGAACGCAACGGCAACTACTTCGACGACGGGCAGATCCTGGAGTCGACCCGGGTGATGGGCACCGGGACGAATGCCCGGGAGCGGCGGGTGGTCTACCAGTGGTCGTTCAAGCGGAACAAGCGCGATGACCGGGACATCAACTTGATGATCGCCAAGGCGGAGAAGATCGCCGCCGGCACAGCCCCGCTGAGGAAAACCCGGTTCCTAAAGGTCTCCGGCGCCACCAAGGAGCTCGACCAGGCCACCATCGACCGGGCCCGTCAGCTCGCCGGGCTGAAGGGGTATGTGACCAACCTGCCCGTCGAGACGATGACCGGCGCGGCGGTCATCAGCGCATATCACGACCTGTGGCGGGTCGAGCAGTCCTTCCGCATGACCAAGTCCGACCTGCGCGCCCGCCCGGTCTTCCACCACCAACGCGAAGCCATCGAGGCCCACCTCACGGTCGTCTTCGCTGCTCTCGCCATCAGCCGCTACCTCACCACCGCGACCGGCAAATCCTTGAAGAAGATCGTCAACACCCTGCGGCCCCTGCGCTCGGCGACCATCAGCATCAACGGCCACCACATCACCGCAGACCCCGCCATCACCCCCGACGCCCGCGAGATCCTCGACCACCTACCGGCCATCACCACGACGGGGCACTAACCCTGTGGAACTCAGGTCAAGGCCACGATCCCCGAACGCGACGACCAGATCGCGCACCGTCGCAAGCGGCCGGGCCGTCCGATCGACTTCGGCGATGACCAACGGGAGCGCTACAAGGGCCGCAACGTCGTCGAGCGGTGCTTCAACTTCGTGAAGCAGTGGCGCGGACTCGCTTCCCGCTACGACAAGACCGCCCGGTCATACGCGGCAGGGATCTGCCTCTCCGCCGCTCTGCAATGGATTTAGCAACACGTCCTAGGTCAGAGGGTGCTCGGCACCCGCATGGCCTTGCGGCGCAACCACACGCGTCGCGACCCACCCAGGTACAGCCGTGTGCGGGCCAGCTCCCAGCGGCCGTACTCGGCCTCGTCGGTGAGCAGACGGCGCACGTCACCGTTGCTCACGGACCCGGGCAGGCTCAGCGTCCGGTACTCGTAGTAGGTGCCCGGGGTGGCCGCACGCCGGCGGGCGGCGGCGGTCCGGTTCTTCTCCGTCGGCATGTCCACATGCTCTCCCGCGGTCCGCTGGATCCGGAAATCACAGCGTATCCACGGTGCTTTGGCAACGGGTGAATCGCCTCGCCGGGGACGCTACGCTCAGGCCATGGCAAACGACCCCCGGGCTGCGCTCGACCGACTCATCGCCGCGTTCGAGGCGCACTACGACGCCGTCGCGGCGTCGCAGGACGGTGACGCCCCGGCCGTGGTCGCCGCAGCGAACACCCTCATGGACGCCTTCGACACCTACGACGACGCGCTCTTCACCGGCTTCGGGGTGGACACGCCCTTCGACATCTACACCGAAGAGGACGACGACGAGGACGACTTCGACGACGACGAGGATGAAGACGACGACGAGGACGGCGACGAGGACGACGAGTCCTGAGCTCAGAAGCGCTCGGGGTAGCCCAGCTCGGGGGCGGTGACCTCGTCCAGCACGGCCCGGATGGGCGCGGGCAGCGCGAGGTCCGACGCCGCGAGCACCCCGCGCAGCTGACCCGCCGTCCGCGCGCCGGTGATGGCCGAGCTGATGCCGGGGGCGTCCCGGACCCAGGCCAGGGCCACCTCGAGAGCCGTCCGGCCCAGCCCGCTCGCCGCCGTCGCGACGGCCTCGACGACCCCGCCGGCCCGCTCGTTGAGGTAGGGGTCGACGAACCCGCGCAGGTGCGGCGACGCCGCCCGTGAGCTGGCCGGCACCGTCGCGCGGTACTTGCCGGTGAGCACCCCGCGACCCAGCGGTGACCACGCCAGCACCCCGGCGCCCAGCGCCTCGGCGGCCGGGAGGAGCTCGCGCTCGATCCCGCGCTGGAGGAGGGAGTACTCCACCTCCACCGCCGCCAGGCCCGGACCGGCTGGCGCGGCGAGCAGGGTCGCGGCGCGGGCGGTCGTCCACGCCGGGTAGTTCGACAGCCCCACGTAGCGGGTGCGGCCGCTGCGCACCGCCTGATCCAGGGCCGAGAGGGTCTCGGTGAGCGGGGTGGCGGCGTCGGGGGACTGGACGAGCCAGAGGTCGACGTGGTCGGTGCCCAGCCGCTCGAGCGAGGCGTCGAGGGTGTCCAGGAGCGAGCCGCGCGAGGCGTCGACGACGCCCCCGCCATCTGGTGTGCGCCGGGTCCGCACACCGGCCTTGGTCACGAGCACGAGGTCCTCGCGGTCGACCTCGCCCGCCAGCAGGGCGCCGATGACCGACTCGGCGGCGCCGTCGCCGTAGGAGGCGGCCGTGTCCACGAGGGTCCCGCCGGCGTCGAGGAAGACCTCGAGCTGCTCGCCCGCGTCGTGCTCGTCGGTGTCCCGGCCCCAGGTCATCGTGCCCAGCCCGATGTCGGAGACCATCAGACCGGTGGCCCCGACCCTGCGCTGCTTCATGGGGCACCACCGTAGTGGCCGACGGCCGTCCGCCCCGCTGCCGCCACCCCTCGGCGCACGCGCCGCACAGGTGGCGCCAGAAGCCCGCGTGGCGCGGAACACGCCCGGGCCGTCACCTCCTCGTCACGACCGCGAAGTAGGGTGACCCCCCGTGACATGGTGGGAAGCGATCGTCCTCGGGCTCGTTCAGGGCCTCACCGAGTTCCTCCCGATCTCCTCGAGCGCGCACCTGAGGATCGTGGGGGAGCTCCTGCCCTCCGGTGCCGACCCCGGCGCGGCTTTCACCGCGGTGACCCAGATCGGCACCGAGACCGCGGTGGTCATCTACTTCCGCAAGGACATCTGGCGGATCATGCGGGCCTGGTTCGGTGCGCTGCCGGTGGGTCCGTGGAAGAACACGGTCCCGCGCACCGACCCCGACGCCCGCCTGGGCTGGTTCGTCATCGCCGGTTCGATCCCCATCGCCGTCCTCGGCCTGCTCTTCGAGTCGGCGATCGACGAGACCCTGCGCAACCTCTACATCACCGCTGCCATGCTGGCGATCTTCGCCCTCCTGCTCGGCTGGGCGGACGCGACCTCCCGGCGGACCCGCACCCTGGACCAGATGACGTGGCGCGACGCGGTTCTCTACGGCCTCGCCCAGGCCCTCGCCCTCATCCCGGGCGTCTCCCGCTCGGGCGGCACCATCACCGCCGGCCTGCTCCTGGGGTACACCCGCGAGGCCGCCGCCCGGTACGCCTTCCTCCTCGCCATCCCAGCGGTCATGGCGTCGGGCTTCTACAAGCTCTTCTCCGACGTCCTCATAGGGGAGCCGACGCCCGGCGCGGCCGACGTGCCGGGCGCCCTCATCGCCCTGGCCACCGCCGTCGCGTTCGTCGTCGGCTACGCCGTCATCGTGTGGTTCCTCGCCTTCGTCTCCCACAACAGCTACAAGCCGTTCGTCGTCTACCGGCTCATGCTTGCCGCCGCGGTCGTCGTCCTCATCGTCGCCGGGGTCATCGACGCCGTCCCGGGCGGCGCCTCCGCCGCCGGCTGACGCCGGTCGCCCGACGCACCGGCGCCGGCGACCGGCGCATCCTCGGGTCGGCGCCGCCCGGCTGATCCGCGAGCTGGACCCGCCGGGCGACCGGACGGGACCGGACTGTAAGGTTCACCGGTGCACAGCTGGTCCGCCCCCGACGTCCCCGCCCTCCCCGGGCACGGTGCACGGGTGCACCTCTTCGACTCCACCGCCCGCGTCCTGGTGCCCACCCGCGGCACGGAGGAGCCGGCCACGCTCTACGTCTGCGGCATCACGCCCTACGACGCCACCCACCTCGGCCACGCGAACACCTACACCGCCTTCGACCTGCTCGTGCGGGCCTGGCGCGACGCCGGCCGGGACGTCCGCTACGTCCAGAACGTCACCGACGTCGACGACCCGCTCCTCGAGCGGGCGACGGCCACCGGCGTGGACTGGCGCGAGCTCGCCGCGAGCCAGATCGAGCTGTTCCGCGGGGACATGACCGCCCTGCGCGTGGTCCCGCCGGAGCACTACATCGGTGCCGTGGAGTCGATGGAGACGGTCGTCGGTGCGGTCGAGGGCATGCTCGGCGCGGGCACCGCCTACCGCGTCCCGCTCACGCCCGAGGAGGCCGCCGTCGCCGGTGACGACCTCGGCGACGTCTACGCCGACACCTCGGTGGACCCCTTCTTCGGCGTCGGCGCCCACCTGGACCACGCCGCGATGGTCGACGTCTTCGGGGAGAACGGCGGCGACCCGGGCCGGCCCGGCAAGCGCCAGGCCCTCGACCCGCTCCTGTGGCGCCGCACCCGCGCGGGCGAGCCCGACTGGGACGGCGGCACGCTCGGCCGTGGCCGGCCCGGGTGGCACATCGAGTGCGCCTGCATCGCCCGGTGCCACCTCGGCCCGGTGGTCGAGGTCCAGGGCGGCGGCCGCGACCTCGTCTTCCCGCACCACGAGATGAGCGAGTCGCACCTGCGCTCCCTCACCGGGGAGCCCGCGCCCGTGCTGCTGCACGTCCACGCCGGGATGGTGGGCTACCACGGCGAGAAGATGAGCAAGTCGCGCGGCAACCTCGTCCTCGTCTCACGGCTCCTTGCCGACGGCGCCGACCCCATGGCCGTGCGGCTCGTCCTCCTCGCCCACCACTACCGGACCGACTGGGAGTACACCGACGACGACCTCGCCGTGGCCACCGCCCGGCTGGGCCGCTGGCGCGAGGCGATGCACGGCTCGGGACCGTCCGCCGAGGAGCTGCTCGACGACGTCCGGCGGGCCCTCGCGGCCGATCTCGACGCCCCGGCCGCGCTGGCGGCGGTCGACGCGTGGGTCGACCGCGCGCTCGACGGCGACGGTGACGGCGACGGCGACGCGGCCTCTGACGGCGACGCGTCCGCCCCGGCCGGTGCCGATGGCCCGGACCTTGCGCGCCGCGCTGTCGACGCCCTGCTCGGCGTCGCCGTCTGACGTCACGACGACGCCCGGCCCACCCCGAGGGGTGGACCGGGCGCCGTCGTCGTGGTCTTGGCGACGTCGTCGTCGGTCTAGGCCTTCTGAACGGTGATGGTCCAGCTCGCGTCGCCCCGGCGGTCGAAGTTCGTCACCGGGTAGCCGTTGTCCGCGGCCCACTGCGGGATGGCCTCGGTGGCCTGCGTGCAGTCGAAGTCGATGACCAGCTCGTCGCCGATCGGGATGGCGGCGATGGTGGCCTTGGCCTCGACGAGGGGGAACGGGCAGACCTGGCCGTCGGTCTTCAGGACGTGGGTGCTCATGGTGGTCTCTCTCTCGGTCAGGCGTTGGTGAGGGCGGGGGCCCGGTCGCCGGCGGCGGCGCGGGAGGGGTTGATGATGTAGACCTTCGCGGCGAGGCCGGTGCCCAGCAGCATGAATCCGAAGGCCAGCCACCCCTCCCAGGAGAACTGGGCGGTGGCGACCATGGCGGCACCGATGGTGCAGCCGCCCGCCAGGGCGGCGCCGACGCCCATCCCGATGCCGCCGGCGATCGAGCGCAGCACGGTGGTGGCGTCGGGAACCCGGATCCGGAACTCCCCGGAGGCCTTCGCGGCGATGAAGGAGCCGAGGACGATCCCGACGAGGAGGAAGACCGCCCAGTCGATGAGCTCGGTGTCGGCCGTGACGACGTAGGTGGCGATGTCCGCGGCGGGCGTGGTGATGCCCAGGCCGGCCTCGCGCCCCGTGGCGGTGGACAGCGGCCAGGCGGCGATCGCGATGACGCTGATGACGAGGGCGGTGGCGAACGGGTGCCAGCGCTTCTCCAGGAGCACGTGCGCGACCCCGGTGCGGCGCGGTGGGAGGGTGGCGACCGGCCGGCGCGGCACGGACAGGTGCCGGTGGACGGCGTAGAGGGTCGCGGCGAGCAGCCCGGCCACGAGGAACCACGAGGAGATCCCGAGCGTCTCGTGGATCGTGGTGAGGCTTACGGTCTGGGATCGCGCCCAGGTGGTGAGGTCGGCGAAGACGCCGTACTTCATGGCGCCGGCGGAGGCGCCGTAGAAGATCAGGGCGATCCAGGACCCGACGAGGCCCTCCCCCGAGCGGTAGACGGTGCCGGTGGCGCACCCGGCCGCCAGGACGATGGAGTAGCCGAAGATGAGCGAGCCCACGACCACGGCTCCCAGCGGGAGGGGGTCGGAGGCGGGGCTGATGACCCCGAGGCCCTCGAGCGCCGCCACCCCGACCGCCTGGACGGCGATGACGAGGACGAAGGCGGTGAGCCAGGTGGTCTTGCGGGCGACGAAGACGTCACGGAACGCGCCGGTGACGCAGAAGCGCCCGCGCTGGAGGACGAACCCGAGCGCGGCGCCCAGGACGAGGCCGGTGAGGAGCATGGTGATCCTTTGTGCGGGAGGCAGGGGCCGGACGCGCGGCGGTCCGGACGTCGGAGAACGTAGGGCCGCGTCCGCCGGCGTCTGAGCGCGCCCGGGACACGTCTCACTCCCCGGGTCGGCCGGTCCCCGCGGTCTCGGTGCGTGGGACCGCGCCCGCACTCCTTGTGCCCCCAGGTGTGGGGCCTGCTAGGGCGTGTGGATCCGAGGACTCAGCGCCCGCCCGGTGCGGGCGGCCCGCCCTTGTCGCCCTTGCCCGTGTCGCGGCGGCGCAGGTACCGCTCGAACTCCCGGGCGATGGCCTCACCGCTGGCCTCGGGCAGCTCGGCGGTGTCCTTGACCTGCTCGAGCTGCTGGATGTACTCCGCGACGTCGGGGTCCTGACCCGCCAGCTCGTCCACCCCCGCCTGCCACGCGCGGGCGTCCTCGGCCAGCTCGCCCACCGGCAGCGGCTCGCCGACGAGCTCCTCGAGCTTGACGAGGATCGCCAGGGTCGCCTTCGGCGAGGGCGGCTGCGCGACGTAGTGCGGCACCGCCGCCCACACGCTGAGGGTGTGCAGGTCCCGCTCGGTGGCGTAGTGCCCGAGCACGCCGACGATGCCCGAGGGGCCCTCGTAGTCCGAGCCCTCCACCCCGAGGAGGGCCTGGACCTGGGGGTCGTTGGAGGAGGTCTGGACCGGGATGGGCCGCGAGTGGGGGACGTCGGCGAGCAGCGCACCGACCCCGACGACGGTGCCGACCTCGAGCTCGGTGGCGACGTCGAGGATCTCGTCGCAGTAGTCGCGCCAGTGGAAGGACGGCTCGACGCCCTGGACGAGGACGACCTTTCGACCCGCCAGCGGGGTCGTGACGACCGAGATCGTCGTCTCGGGCCAGGTGAGGAGGCGGTTGCCCTCCTCGTCGGTGCTCACCTGGGGCCGGTTGACCTGGAAGTCGTGGAAGTCCTGCGGGTCGAGCTCGTGGACGACCTCGGCGTCCCACGCCTCGGCGATGACCTCCAGCGCCTGGGTGGCGGCACCGCCGGCGTCGTTCCAGCCCTCGAACGCGGCCAGGAGGATGGCGGGGGGCAGGTCGTGCCCACCGGCGGCGTCGTCCCGCTCCGCGTCATGGCTGCTGGTCATGGGAACACCCTAGACACCGCACGGGCCCCGGGCCGTCCGGGGTGGACCGGTGCGGTCCGCGCGTCGCCGGCGCCCTATCGTCGGTCCATGACGTCCAGCCCCTCCCTGCCCGCCGCCGTCCTGCTCGACATGGACGGCACCCTCGTCGACACCGAGCCCTACTGGCTCGCCACCGAGCACGAGGTGGTCGAGCGGCACGGCTCCACCTGGTCGCACGAGCAGGGGCTCAAGCTCGTGGGGCAGGACCTGCGCACGGCCGCCCGGATCATCCTCGACGAGACCGGGCTCGCCGGGGAGCCCGACGACCTGGTGGCCGAGCTGGTCGCCGGCGTTGTGGAGCGCATGCGGCGCGAGGGCACCCCGTGGCGGCCCGGGGCCCAGGCGTTCCTCGCGCTCATGGCCGGCGCCGGCGTGCCCTGTGCGCTGGTCACGATGTCCTACGCCGAGGTCACCACCGCCGTCGTCGAGGGATCGCCCGCGGGGACGTTCGCCACCGTCGTCTCCGGCGACCAGGTCACCCACGGCAAGCCGCACCCCGAGCCCTACCTCACGGCCGCGAGCCGCCTCGGGGTGGACGTGCGCCGGTGCGTCGCGATCGAGGACTCCCCGGTGGGGGCGAGCTCGGCCCTGGCCGCCGGTGCGCGGACGATCGCCGTGCCGCTCATGGTCGACGTCGCCGCCCGGCCGGGCCTGAGCCGGCTGCGCTCCCTCGAGCGCCTCGACCTGGACCTGCTCGGACGGATCCTCGACGGCGAGGACGTCGACGAGGTGGTCGCCACCCGCGCGTGAGCCGTGCCAGGCCCGGGCCGGACGGCGAGGCTTCTCAGCCGGCCTGGACGGTGAGCAGGTGCGCGAGCCCCTCCTCGGGCAGCGGGGGCTGCTCGCCGCCGAAGAGCGGGCAGCGGGCCTGGTGGCTGCACCAGTCGCACAGGCGCGAGCGCCGCGGCTGGAAGTCGCCGGAGCGGGCGGTCGCCGCGATCGTCGACCACAGCTCGTCGAGCATGCGCTCGACGGCGAGGAGCTCCGCCTCGTGCGGGTCGTGGGTCAGGGTGCGGCCGTCCCCGAGGTAGACGAGCTGGAGCCGGGCGGGGACCGTCCCGTTGAGGCGCCACAGCATGAGGCCGTAGAACCGCATCTGGAACAGCGCCTCCTCGACGAAGCGGGGGTTCGGCGAGCGGCCGGTCTTGTAGTCGACCACCCGCACCGCGCCGTCGGGGGCCACGTCGAGGCGGTCGACGTACCCACGCAGCAGCACCCCGGAGGCGAGCTCGGTCTCGACGAGCAGCTCCCGCTCCGCGGGCTCGAGCCGCCGCGGGTTCTCCATCCGGAAGTACTGCGTGAGGAGGCTGCGGGCCTGGGCCAGCCACGCCGCGAGGTCCTCCGGCCCGGTGAACATCTCGGTGACCTCGGGCCGGCCGGCGCGCAGCGCCGTCCACTGCGGGTCGAGCAGCTCCTGGGCTGCGGCCTCGGTGCGCCCGGCCGCGGGCAGGTCGAAGAGGTGCTCGAGAACCGCGTGGACGAGGGAGCCCTTGACGGCCGCCGGGCTGGGCGGCTCCGGGAGCCGGTCCACCGTGCGGAAGCGGAAGAGGAGCGGGCACTGGTTGAAGTCCTTGGCCCGGGAGGGCGACAGGGCCGCGCGGCGGCGGCCCTCCCCGCCCGCCCCGGGCGGCAGCGGGTCGGCCGCGGTGAGCGGGTCGGCCGCGGTGAGCGGCACGGTCGCGGTCTCGATCGTCATGGCGGCCACGGTAACCGCGCCCGCCGACATCGCCGTGCACCCCCGCGCGGCGTGGGGACGGCCCGGCACCCGGGGCGGCGGGGGAGGACTCGCCTACCCTGGGGCGGGTGAGTCAACAGCGCGGTGCCCGCCGCACCTCCGGGTGGGTGATCGGCCGGGTGGCCGGCGTGCCCGTGGTCCTGTCCCCGTCCTGGCTGCTCGTCGCCGGCCTCATCCTCCTCATCTACTTCCCCTTCGTGCAGCGCGTCCTCGGCGGCGCGGACGCCGTGACCATCGCCCTGACCACCCTCGGCTTCGTCGTCGTGCTGTTCGTCTCGGTCCTCCTCCACGAGCTCGCCCACGGCATGACGGCCGCGCGGTACGGCTCCCCGGCCCGGGAGTACGTGGTCACCTTCTGGGGCGGGCACACCGCGTTCGACCGCGACCTCTCCTCGCCCGGCGCCTCGGCGGTGGTCTCCGCCGCGGGCCCGGCGGCGAACCTCGTCCTCGCCGCGGCCGCCTGGGCCGCGACCCGGGCGGACCTGCCCACGCCGCTGTGGATCGTCCTGTGGGGCGCGACGATCACCAACGCCCTCGTCGCCGGGTTCAACCTCCTGCCGGGGCTGCCCCTCGACGGCGGCCGTGTCCTCGAGGCGCTGGTGTGGAAGGTCACGGGGCGCCGCTACCCCGGCACGGTCGCCGCGGCGTGGGGCGGGCGCGTCGTCGCCGGGGGGCTGGCGGTGTGGGCGCTGGGCGTCCCGCTGCTCCAGGGCCGCAGCCCCGACCTCACCACCATCATCTGGGTGGCGCTGCTCGCCTCGGTCCTGTGGAGCGGCGCGAGCCAGGCCCTGGCGTCGGCCAAGGTGCACCGGGCGGCCGAGGGGCTCGACCTGCGCCCCCTCGCCCGGCCCGTACTCCTCGTCCCGGCCGGCACCGCCGTCGCCGAGCTCGACGTGCGCGCCCCCGAGACGCGTGAGGCCGACGGACCGACCGTGGTGCTCATGCGCGGGGAGGTGCCGGTCGCCGTCGTCGACGTCGAGGCACTCGCGGCGATCCCCCCGCAGCACCGGGCCTCGACGCCGCTCGACGCCGTCGCCCGGACGCTCTACCGCGAGATGGTGGTCGGGCACGTCACCGGGCCGGAGGCGGTCGCCGCGGTCGCGCGCGCGCAGCGGCACACCAGCGAGGTCCTCCTCACCCAGGACCGTCAGGTCCTCGGCATGGTGCGGGTCGCCGACGTCGCCCGCGCGCTCGGCCGGCCCGCCTGAGCCCCGCCGGCCGGCCCGGCCCGTGCCGGGCGGCTGCGTAGACTCGCCCGTCGTGACCAACGAGCCCCCCACGCCCCCCGCCCTCGACGACGCTCCGGGCGTCGCGGACCCGCAGGACGACGCCGACCTGCCGGGCGGTCCCGCCCGGCGCCGGGGTCCGCTGCGGGCCGGCGAGCGGGTCCAGATCACCGACACCAAGGGCCGGCTGTACACGGTCGTCCTCACCCACGACGGCTTCTTCCAGAGCCAGCGCGGCTCCTTCCGGCACAGCGAGCTCATCGGCCGCCCGGACGGCTCGGTCGTCACCACCGCCACCGGGCACCAGGTCCTCGCGCTGCGCCCGCTGCTCAGCGACTACGTCCTGTCCATGCCCCGCGGCGCGGCCGTCGTCTACCCCAAGGACGCCGGCCAGATCGTCCAGATGGGCGACATCTTCCCCGGCGCCCGCGTGGTCGAGGCCGGCGTCGGCTCCGGCGGGCTGAGCATGAGCCTGCTCTCGGCGGTGGGGGAGCGCGGCCACCTCCTCTCGGTCGAGCGGCGCGAGGACTTCGCCGACATCGCCGTCGGCAACGTCGAGTCCTGGTTCGGCGGGCCGCACCCGGCGTGGGAGGTCCGCGCCGGCGACCTCGCCGACGTCCTGCCGGGCGCCGTCGAGCCCGGCTCGGTGGACCGGATCGTCCTGGACATGCTCGCCCCGTGGGACAACCTCGCCGTCGCCGCGGACGCCCTGGCGCCGGGCGGGGTGCTCATCGCCTACGTCGCCACCACCACCCAGCTGAGCCGGTTCGTCGAGGACGCCCGCACGAGCGAGCAGTTCACCGAGCCGCGCGCGTGGGAGTCGATGGTGCGCACCTGGCACCTCGAGGGCCTGTCCGTGCGCCCCGACCACCGGATGATCGGGCACACCGGGTTCCTCGTCACCACCCGGCGCCTGGCCCCGGGCACCACCCCGCCCCAGCGCACCCGCCGGCCCGCCAAGGGCGCCTACGCCCCCGACGGCGAGTGGGCGCCCGAGGACGTCGGCGAGCGGTCGATCTCGGACAAGAAGGTCCGCCGGGTCCGCCGCGACATCCACCGGCGCAGCGTCATGGAGGAGACCGGCATGGCCTCTCAGCCCGGTCCGGCCACGACCACGGAGCCGGCGGGTCCGGCCACGACCACCGAGCCGGCGGGTCCGGTCACCACCACCGAGCCCGCGGGTCCGGCCACGACCACCGAGCAGGTAGGCCCCGGCGGGACCGCCGCACCGGTCGGGCCCGCCCGGAGCGCCGCGACCCTGGCCACCCCCGAGGAGCCTGACGACCGCGCCTGAGACGGCCGCCACACCCCCACGGCGGCAGCGTGTCCGGACCCGGGCATAGGGTGGTCGGGTCGGCCGACGAAGGGACGGACATGGCACAGGCGGACCGGTTCGGGGAGGCCCGGGCCCGGGAGCTCGAGCAGCAGGCGATCTCGCTGGCGTCGAAGAACGAGCGGCTCGCCGAGGCTCTCGACGCCGCCCGCCAGCGGCTCGTCCAGCTCCAGGACCAGCTCGACAACGTCTCGAAGCCGCCCGGCTCGTACGGCACGTTCCTCGCCGGGCACCTCGAGGAGCGCGAGGCCGACGTCTTCGTCGGCGGCCGTAAGATGCGCGTCGCCGTCTCCGCCGCGGTCCCCCTCGGCGCCCTGCACCCGGGGCAGGAGGTCCGCCTCAACGAGCAGCTCCTCCTCATCGCCGCCGGGCCGTACGAGACCACCGGCGAGCTGGTCACGGTCAAGGAGGTCCTCGACGGCGACCGTGTCCTGGTCCTCGCCCGCAGCGACGACGAGCGCGTCATGCGCCTGGCCGGCCCGCTCCTCGGGGTGCACCTGCGCGTCGGGGACGCCCTCACCGCCGACATGCGCACGAACTTCGTCACCGAGCGGGTGGTGCGCTCCGAGGTCGAGGAGCTCCTCCTCGAGGAGACGCCCGACACCCAGTACTCCGACATCGGCGGCCTCGGCCCGCAGATCGAGCAGATCCGCGACACCGTCGAGCTGCCCTTCCTCCACCCCGAGCTCTACCGCGAGCACGGCCTCAAGCCGCCCAAGGGCGTCCTGCTCTACGGCCCGCCCGGGTGCGGCAAGACCCTCATCGCCAAGGCGGTGGCGACCTCGCTCGCCGGCACCGCCGACCGGCGGCGGGAGGAGCGCGGCGAGGAGCGGGTCGGCGCGGCCCGCAGCTACTTCCTCAACATCAAGGGCCCCGAGCTCCTCAACAAGTACGTCGGCGAGACGGAGCGGCAGATCCGGGTCATCTTCGCCCGCGCCCGGGAGAAGGCCGTCCAGGGCATCCCCGTCGTCATCTTCTTCGACGAGATGGAGTCCCTGTTCCGCACCCGCGGGACCGGCGTCTCCTCCGACGTCGAGACGACGATCGTCCCGCAGCTGCTCAGCGAGATCGACGGCGTCGAGAAGCTCGAGAACGTCATCGTCATCGGTGCCTCCAACCGCGAGGACATGATCGACCCGGCCATCCTGCGGCCGGGCCGCCTGGACGTGAAGATCAAGATCGAGCGCCCCGACGCCGACGGCGCGACGGAGATCTTCGCCAAGTACCTCACCACCGACCTGCCCCTGCACCCCGCCGAGCTCGACCGTCACGACGGCGACGCGGCCGCCGCCGTCGCCGCGATGACCGACGCCGCCGTGACCGCCCTCTTCGGCACCGGGCCGGAGAACGAGTTCCTCGAGGTCACCTACGCCAGCGGCGAGAAGGAGGTCCTGCACTTCAAGGACTTCGCCTCGGGCGCGATGATCGCCAACATCGTCGACCGCGCCAAGAAGCGGGCCATCAAGGACCTCCTCGCCACCGGCGAGCGCGGCCTGCGCACCGAGCACCTCCTCGGCGCGCTGTCGGCCGAGATGCGCGAGAACGAGGACCTGCCCAACACCACCAACCCCGACGAGTGGGCGCGGGTCAGCGGCAAGAAGGGCGAGCGGATCACGTTCATCCGCACCCTCGGCGCCGGGAGGTCCCTGCCCGCGCCGGACGAGGGGAGGGGCGTCCACGACCTCCCGGTCCACCACG
Source organism: Georgenia muralis (assembly GCF_003814705.1). Classification (NCBI taxonomy): domain Bacteria; kingdom Bacillati; phylum Actinomycetota; class Actinomycetes; order Allobogoriellales; family Allobogoriellaceae; genus Georgenia; species Georgenia muralis. The sequence continues at coordinate 2,927,845 of NZ_RKRA01000001.1, forward strand.
GCGGGTCCGGCACCACCGTGGGCGACGTCCACGGCGCGGCCGCGGACCACCTCGGTGCCCGCGACGTCGACACCATCACGCCCACCGGCGGCTACCTGTAGGGGGACCGATGAGCGTGCACCGCCCCATGGGCATCGAGACCGAGTACGGGCTCCTCGAGCACGGCAACCCCGGCGCCAACCCGATGGTGCTGTCCGCCCACGTCGTCGCCGCGTACGCGGGGTCCGCGCTGCGCGGGCGCACCGTCCGCTGGGACTACGCCGGGGAGGACCCGCTCGCCGACGCGCGCGGGTTCCGCCTGGACCGGGCCAGCGCCCGGCCCTCCCAGCTCACCGACGACCCGGACGCGCCCGCGCCGGCGGAGGACGGCGACGGCGAGGACGCCCGCCAGGTCGGTGGCGTGGGCGCCCGCGAGGGCGACGGCGCCGTGCGCACCACCCGCCTGCGCCGCCCCAGCGCCGCCGAGCTCGCCCTGCCCACGGCCAACAACGCCGTGCTCACCAACGGGGCCCGGCTCTACGTCGACCACGCCCACCCCGAGTACTCCAGCCCCGAGGTGACCAACCCCCTCGACGCCGTGCGCTGGGACCGCGCCGGCGAGCTCGTCATGCGCGGGGCGATGGACGCCCTCCACGCCACGGCGCTCGCCCCGGACGTCGTCCTGTACAAGAACAACGTCGACGGCAAGGGCGCCGCCTACGGCACCCACGAGAACTACCTCGTCGAGCGGTCGGTGAACTTCGGCGACATCATCCGCTACCTCACCCCGTTCTTCGTCACCCGGCCGATCTTCTGCGGGGCGGGCCGGGTCGGCCTGGGCCAGCGCAGCGAGCGGCCCGGCTTCCAGATCTCCCAGCGCGCCGACTACGTCGAGAACGACGTGGGCCTGGAGACGACGTTCAACCGCCCGATCATCAACACCCGCGACGAGCCCCACGCCGACGCCGAGCGCTACCGGCGCCTGCACGTCATCGGCGGCGACGCCAACCTCTTCGATGTCTCCACCTACCTCAAGGTCGGCACCACCGCCCTGCTGCTGTGGCTGCTGGAGAACGACGCCGTCCCGCTGCAGCTCGACGCCCTCATGATCGCCAACCCGGTGGGGGAGACGTGGGCGGTCAGCCACGACACGTCCCTGACCCACCGGCTGACCATGAGCGACGGCAGCGAGATGACCGCCCTGGAGATCCAGCGCGTCTACCTCGACGTCGTCGCCGACGCCGTGCGCCGGGCCGCGCCGCCCGCCGGGGTCGACGCCGCCACCGCCGACGTGCTCGAGCGGTGGGCCGGTGTGCTGGACCGCCTGGCCACCGACCCCGCCACGGCCGCCGCGGAGGTGGAGTGGTTGGGCAAGCTCCAGCTCCTCGAGCGCATGCGCGAGCGGGAGAACCTCCCGTGGGACCACCCCAAGATCCAGGCGCTGGACCTGCAGTGGTCGGACCTGCGGCCCGAGCGCTCCATCGTCGCCCGCCTGGCGGCCGCCGGGCGCGTCGAGCGGCTGGTCACCGACGCCGAGGTCCTCGCCGCCGAGCGCACCCCGCCCACCGACACCCGGGCCTGGTTCCGCGGGCAGGTCGTCGAGCGCTACCCCGGCCAGGTCGCCGGGGCGAGTTGGGAGTCGGTAGTCCTGGACGTCCCCGGCGCCGAGCACCTCGTGCGCGTGCCCATGACCGACCCGCTGCGCGGCACCCGCGCCCACGTCGGCGCCCTCCTCGAGGGCGCGGAGACCGCCGCGGAGCTGCTCGAGGCTCTCACGGGCGCGCGCCCAGCCGCCGGGCGCGGCGCCACGCCGTAACCTGGAACGACGCAACAGCAGGAGGAAGACATGGCACAGCAGGAGCAGCGCCGCACCACCCGGCGGGACGAGCCGGACCCCGTCGACCCGCCTGTCGCGGCCGCGGCGCAGACCCGGGTCCAGGAGGTCGACAGCCTCCTCGACGAGATCGACTCCGTCCTGGAGGCCAACGCCGAGACCTTCGTGCAGGGTTTCGTGCAGAAGGGCGGCCAGTGACCGCCAGGCGCATCTTCGGCGTCGAGACGGAGTACGGCATCACCTGCGCCCAGCCCCCGGCCGCGCCGGGGCACGAGCAGCAGGTCATCACCGCCGACGACGCCGCGCGCTACCTCTTCCGCCGCGTCGTCGCCCTCGGCCGTTCCTCCAACGTCTTCCTGCGCAACGGGGCCCGGCTCTACCTCGACGTGGGCTCGCACCCGGAGTACGCCTCCGCCGAGTGCGACGACGTCCACCAGCTCGTCGTCAACGACCGGGCCGGGGAGCGCATCCTCGACGAGATGACCGAGGAGGCCAACGGCCTCCTCGCCGAGGAGGGGATCGCCGGGACGATCCATCTGTTCAAGAACAACGTCGACTCGGCCGGCAACTCCTTCGGCTGCCACGAGAACTACCTCGTGCGCCGCCGCCGGGACTTCCCCGCCATGGGCGAGGCACTCGTCCCGTTCTTCATCACCCGGCAGATCCTCACCGGCGCCGGGCACATCCGCCCCCGCGCAGGCGGCGGCGCCAGCTACGCCTTCTCCCAGCGCGCCGACCAGATGTGGGACGCCATGAGCTCGGCGACCACCCGGTCGCGCCCCATCATCAACACCCGCGACGAGCCGCACGGCGACGCCGAGCTCTACCGGCGCATGCACGTCATCGTCGGTGACTCCTCGGTCGCCGAGACCACGACGATGCTCAAGGTCGGCATGACCGAGCTGCTGCTCGCCGTCCTCGAGGACGGCGTCAAGATCCGCGACCTCGTCCTGGCCGAGCCCATGCGGGCGATCCGCGAGATCTCCCACGACACCACCGCCACCGTCCCGGTCGAGCTCGCCACCGGGCGGCGGCTCAGTGCGCTGGACATCCAGGAGGAGTTCTACGCGCGCGTGCGCGGCCACCTCGACGCCGAGGGCCGGTCCGCCGAGCTCACCGCCGTCCAGCGGAAGGTCCTCGAGCTGTGGGAGCGGGGGCTGCGGGCGCTGCGCACCCAGGACCACTCCCTGGTGGAGACCGAGCTCGACTGGGCGATCAAGGGCCGGCTCCTCGAGCGCTACCGCGCCAAGCACACCCTCGGCCTGGACGACCCGCGCGTCGCGCGGCTCTCGCTGGCCTACCACGACATCTCCGCCGTGCGGGGCCTGGCCCCCTCCCTCGTGGCCCGCGGTCTCATGGCCCGGATCACCACCGACGAGGAGATCGCCGACGCCGTCACCCACCCGCCGGCGTCGACCCGGGCCAAGCTGCGCGGGGACTTCGTCGCCGCGGCGCAGGAGCGGCGCCGGGACATCACCGTGGACTGGGTGCACCTGAAGATCAACGACGCCGCCCAGCGCACGGTCGTCCTCAAGGACCCGTTCTCGCCGGTCGACGAGCGGGTCGACGCGCTCATGGCGGCGCTGCAGGCGTGAGCGGGGGCACTCCTGGCGGCGACGTAGGCTTGCCTGTCGTGGAGCGCAGCACCCGGACCCAGACCACCCTCCGCGCCCGAGCCGCCGCGCTGGTCGCGGCGTTCGTCGCGCTCGTGATGCTCGCCGGCTGCGGGGACCAGGACAGCCCGAACGAGGAGGAGACCGTCGACGCGGTCGCCGTCTCCGGGCAGTTCGGCTCGGTGCCCGTGGTGACCTTCACCCCGCCGCTGCCGCTCGCGGACTCCTCGGTCGACGTGCTCATCGAGGGCGAGGGCCGCGAGCTCGCCGAGGGCGAGCCCATGCTCCTGAGCCTGACGGCCTACGACGGCGAGGACGGCGAGCTCGTCGAGGACCGTGAGGTGGGCGTGGCGCAGACACTCACGCTCAGCCGCGAGGACGTCGGCGAGGACCTCTTCCCGGTCCTCGTGGGCGCCCAGGAGGGCAGCCGGCTGCTGCTGCGCCAGCCCATCACCGAGGACGACGTCGACCGGATGCTGCTCCTCGTCGTCGACGTGCTCTACACCCGGGCCCGCGGCGAGGCGGTCGAGCCGCGCGAGGGCCTGCCCACCGTGAGCCTGGCCGACGACGGCGCGCCGTCGATCAGCCTGCCCGAGGGTGAACCCCCCACCGCGCTGGTGGTCCAGCCGCTCATCCGCGGCGACGGTGCCCAGGTGCGGCGCGGCCAGAGCGTGACCCTGCAGTACACCGGCGTGGCGTGGGAGTCCGGCACGGACTACGACTCCACGTGGGCGCAGGGCAAGGTCCCCCAGACGATCGCCATCGACGAGGTCTTCCCGGGCCTGCGCGACGGTCTGGTCGACCAGCACGTCGGGTCCCAGGTCCTGCTCGTCATCCCGCCCGGCCTGGCGCAGGGCACCGAGACCCTGGTCCTCGTGGTGGACATCCTCGCCACCTCCGGCGGCGACGAGGACGCCGTGGTCCAGGAGTCCCCGGAAGCCACGGAGGAGCCGTCCGAGGAGACGGAGCCGGCGTCGGAGGAGCCGGCGTCGGAGGACCCGGCCGAGGAGACCGAGCCGGCCGAGGACACGACGGAGCCGGCCGCCGAGGAGACGACCGGCTGATCCGGGCCGGGGCTCAGGACGTGGCGACGCCCGCGCCCACGAGCGCGTCGAACCCGCCGGCGTCGACGACCGAGGTGAACCCGGCGTCCTGCATGGCCTGGTAGGCCGCGGCCGAGCGGTTGCCGCTGCGGCAGTACACGACATAGGCGCCCTCGGGGTCGAGCTCGGCGATCCGGTCGGCGAAGTCGGGCGACTGCACGTCGATGTTCTCCGCGCCGTCGACGTGGCCCTCGGCGAACTCCGCGGGGGTGCGCACGTCGATGACGGTGTGCGTGCCGGCGTCGATGACCTCGACGGCGGCGGCCGGGTCGACCTTGCCCTGGAGCTGTTCCACCGAGACGGCGCCGGGGTCGGCCGAGCCGGCGTCGTCCGTGCCGCACGAGGCGAGGAGCAGGGCGGCGACCGTTGCGGCCGCGAGGGCGGGGATGCTGCGGGAGAGTCTCTGCATACCCCCAAGGGTATATCGGGCCAGGCGTCCGCGCCACGGTCGGCAGGGTCAGGGCACGGGCGGAGCGGACCGGCGGCGGGGGCGCAGCCGGTTCGCGTCACGGGTCAGCCGGTCCGCACCACGGGTCAGGCGGTCCGCACCACGAGGTCGGCGAGGGCGCGGGCGTCGCGCTCGGCCAGGAGGGCCTCCTCCTGCGCCGCCCACGCCGCCCAGCGCTCGGTCCAGGTGTGGTCGTCGCGCTCCAGCGCACGCCGCCGGCGCACCTCCTCGGGGGCCTCGAGCCACACCAGGACGTCGAGGTAGGGCGCGCAGGCGGCCGAGCCCGCGCCGCAGCCCTCGACGACGACCACGTCCGGGAGCGGCCGGCCCGGCGCCGGCACCCGCAGCACCGGGCCGGGGCGGGCCGCGTCCCAGTCGAACGTCCGCACCGTGCCCGGCTCGCCCCGGGAGAGCGGCGCGAGGACACCGCGCGCGACGGCCGCCACCCCGGCGGCGAGCCCGTCCCAGCCGGGGTAGGCGTCCTCGAGGGCGAGCAGGGCCACGTCCGTGCCGTCGGCCCGCAGGGCCGCGGTCACCGCGCCGGCGAGGTCCGACTTGCCCGATCCCGACCGGCCGTCGACGCCGAGCACCACCGGACCCGGGCCGTCGTGCCGGGCCCGGGCGGCGGTGACGAGCCCGAGGACGGCCTCGAGCGGGGCGTGGACGCTCACCGGGGCGAGGCTACCGGGGCGGTTAACCTGTAGCCGCCGGTGGGGCAGACCCGCCGGGAAGGAGTGGAGATGTCGGTCGCGGTGCGCGTGATCCCCTGCCTGGACGTGGCGGGCGGTCGCGTCGTCAAGGGCGTGAACTTCCAGGGGCTGCGCGACGCCGGCGACCCGGTCGAGCTCGCCCGCCGCTACGACGCCGAGGGTGCCGACGAGATCACCTTCCTCGACGTCTCCGCCTCCGCCGAGGCCCGCCACACCACGATGGAGGTCGTCTCGCGCACCGCCGAGGAGGTCTTCGTGCCCCTCACCGTCGGTGGCGGGGTGCGCTCGGTCGCCGACGTCGACCGCCTCCTCAAGGCCGGCGCCGACAAGGTGGGCATCAACACCGCCGCGATCGCCCGACCCGAGCTCATCACCGAGGTCGCCGAGCGGTTCGGCAACCAGGTCGTCGTGCTGTCCGTCGACGCGCGCCGGGTCACCGGCGAGACCCGCACGCCGTCGGGGTACGAGGTCACCACCCACGGCGGCCGGATCGGCACCGGCATCGACGCGGTGGAGTGGGCGCTGCGCGGGGCCGAGCTCGGTGCCGGCGAGATCCTCCTCAACTCCATGGACGCCGACGGCACCAAGGACGGCTACGACCTCACGATGCTCGCCGACGTCCGTCCCGGGCTGCACGTCCCGCTCATCGCCTCCGGCGGGGCGGGCAAGGTCGAGGACTTCACCGGGGCCGCGCTCGCCGGGGCCGACGCCGTGCTGGCGGCGTCGGTCTTCCACTTCCGCACCCTCACGATCGGCGAGGTCAAGGACCACATGCGCGCGGCGGGCGTCACCGTCCGCTGACCGTCCCGGCTCCTCCACGGGCGGCTCAGGCCAGGCGCGGACGGCTCAGGCCAGGTCCGCCCACTCCTCGAACCGGGCCACGGTCCCCGGGGCGCCGAGGATCTCCACGTCGGCGACCTCGCGGCGCCCGAGCGCGAACAGCGCCTGCTCCACCGGGTCGCCGGAGACGACGACGGCGTCGGCGCCGCGGCGCACCACCTTGCGCGGACCGCCGGGCACGACGAGCACGACCCCCACCGGGGAGGACCGGTAGGCCGTGCGCGCGAGCGCACCGAGGTGCTGCCACACCGCCCGGACGAGGTCGGGGGGCAGGACGCGCGGCTCGGCCGGCTCCGTGCCCGCCCGGCGCACGTCCTCGTGGTGGACGACGTACTCGATCAGGTGGGCGCGGTCGCCGAGCGCCACGATGCGCGAGCCCCCGCCGGCGAACCGGTCCACCAGCGCGGCGTACCCCGGCGCGGTGACGGCGGAGCCGGCCAGCCGCGACAGGAAGGGTTCCGCACCGGGCTCGCGGCCGAGCCGGGTGGCCGCCATGTCCGCGGCGTAGCGCGCCGGCTCCTGCTCCCGCTCGACGAGGTGGGCGAGCAGGTGCCGCACGGACCAGCCCTCGCACAGTGTGGGCGCCTCGGGGTCCGCCCCGCGCAGGGTCTGCACCAGCGCCTCGCGCTCGGTCTCCATCCAGGTCACCGGTCCGCCTTCCGTCCGTCCGCCGCCTCGCCGCGAGAGCTCGGGCCCACGCTGACGCTCGACCCACCGTGCCACACGGTGGGGGGCGCCGCCGCCGCGGGCGCCGCTGCCGGCCCTGTGCGAGGATCGACGGGCCGCCCCCAGGAAGAAGGACCTCGCTGTGCCCGTGATCGACCACCCGCGGCCCGGCGACGGCGCCCCCGACGACCCCGGCGGCACCGCCGGCGAGGCGGTGGACGTGGACGCCGACGACCTGCGCACCCCGCACCCGTACGCCCTGCCGGGCGGCACCCTGCGCCGCAGCCTCGTCCTCATCGGCCGCGGGCTGGTGGACTCCCGGCGCACCTCGGCCGTCGCGGTCGGGGCCGCCGCGGTGTACGGCGTCGGCACGGTCGCGTCCGGGTGGCTGCTCGGCTGGGTCACCGACCAGGTCGTCGCCCCCGCCGTCGCGGAGCGCTCCCTCGACGCCGGCCAGGTCTGGGCCGCCGGGGGCGCGCTGCTCGTCGTCGGCCTGCTCACCGCCGCCGCCGTGGCGCTGCGCCGGATCTACGCCGGGTGGGCGGCGTACGAGATCCAGGCCGCGCACCGGCTGCGCGTGACCCGCCAGTACCTGCGCCTGCCCATGAGCTGGCACCGCCGCCATCCCACCGGGCGGCTCCTCTCCAACGCCAACGCCGACGCCGAGGCCGCCTCCGGCGTGTTCGTGCCGCTGCCCTTCGCCCTCGGCGTGGTCGTGATGATGCTCGTCGCCTCGGTGGCGATGTTCCTCGCCGACCCCTGGCTCGGCGCCATCGGCGTGAGCGTCCTGCCGCTGGTCGTGCTCGCCAACGCCGTCTACCGCCGCCGCATGGCGCCGGCCGTCACCCGCTCCCAGCGGCTGCGGGCCGCCGTCTCCGACGTCGCGCACGAGAGCTTCGAGGCGGCCCTGCTCGTGAAGTCCCTCGGCACCGCCGAGCGGGAGGAGCGCCGCTTCGCCGCGGTCACCGAGGAGCTGCGCGAGGCCAACGTGGCGATGGGCCGCGTCCGGGCGGTGTTCGACCCCGTCATCGAGCTCCTGCCCTCCGCGGCCACCCTGGCCGTCATCGCCGCCGGGGCGTGGCGGGTGCGGGCCGGTGCCGCGGCCACCGGCGACGTCGTCACGGTCGCCTACCTCCTCACCGTCATGACGATGCCGATCCGCTCCATCGGCTTCGTCCTGGGGGAGGTCCCGCGTTCCCTCGTGGGTCACGACCGCATCGCCCGCGTCGTCGACGCGACCGGTGCCCTCACCGGCGGCCGGGCCGTCCCCGGCGGCCGGGGCGGCCTCGAGGTGCTCGTGGAGGACGTCACCTTCACCGTCCCGGCCCGCCTGGCCAAGGACCCCGACGGCGCCCCGGCCGGCCGGCCGGGCCGCGACCCCGGCACGGTGGACCTGCTCTCCGGGGTCTCGCTCCGGGTGGCACCGGGCGCCACGGTGGCCCTCGTCGGCGCCACCGGGGCAGGCAAGTCGACCCTCGCGGCGCTCGTCGCCCGCCTCATGGACCCCACCGCCGGGCGGGTGCTCCTGGGCGGGCACGACGTGCGCGAGCTCGACCCCGCCGCGCGCACCGCCGCCGTCGCCCTGGTGAGCCAGTCCACGTTCGTCTTCGACGACACCGTCCGCGGCAACGTCACCCTCGACGACGGCGACCGCTTCGACGACGACGACGTCTGGGCCGCGCTGCGCACCGCCCGCGCCGAGGACTTCGTCCGCGCCCTGCCCGCCGGTCTCGACACCGTCGTGGGCGAGCGCGGCGCGACCCTCTCCGGCGGGCAGCGCCAGCGCCTGGCGATCGCCCGGGCACTCGTCCGGCGGCCCCGGCTCCTCGTGCTCGACGACGCCACCTCCGCCGTCGACCCGGTCGTCGAGCAGGAGATCCTCACCGGCCTCGGCGCCGGGGAGGGCGGCACGTCCGTGCTGCTCGTGGCCTACCGAACCTCGACGATCGCCCTGGCCGACGAGGTCGTCCACCTCGACGCCGGGCGGGTCGTCGACGCCGGCACCCACGCCGAGCTGTCCGAGCGGGACCCGGGCTACCGCGAGCTCGTCACCGCCTACGCGGTGCGCACCGCCGAGCGGGAGGCCGCCCGGGCCGGGCGCGCCGGGGGAGGGGACCGATGAGCGCGATCTCCGCCGCGTCCGACCTCGGGGTCGTCGCCACCGTCCGCCGGGGGCTGCAGCTCTCCCCGGCGATGACCGAGGGCATCGTCACCACGCTGCTGCTCGCCGTCGTCGCCACCGCCGGACGCGTCGTCGTCCCGGTGGTCCTCCAGCAGGCCACCGACCACGGGATCCTCGCCGACGGCGGGCCCGACGTCGCCCGGGTGGCCTGGCTCGCCGTCGCCGGTCTCGTGGTGCTGCTCCTGACCGGCCAGGTCAGCGCCGCCGTCAACGTCCGGCTCTACCGCACGAGCGAGCGGGGCCTGGCCCAGCTGCGGGTGGCCACCTTCCGCCACGTCCACGACCTGTCCACGCTGACCCAGTCCGCGGAGAAGCGCGGCTCGCTGGTCTCGCGGGTGACCTCCGACGTCGACACGGTCTCCCTCTTCGTCCAGCGGGGCGGGCTCATGCTCGTCCTCAACGCCGGCCAGCTGCTCCTCGCCGGCGCGGCGATGCTGGTGTACTCCTGGCAGCTCGCGCTGCTGGTGTGGGTGTGCTTCCTGCCGATGGTGCTGCTCGCACCGCGCGCGCAGAAGCGGGTCTCCGCCGCCTACGGCCGGGTCCGGGTGCGGGTGGGGGCCATGCTCTCGGCGATCTCGGAGTCCGTGGTCGGGGCGGAGACGATCCGGGCGTTCGGCGCCGCCGGGCGCACCCAGCGCCGCATCGACGCCGCCGTCCGGGAGCACCGCGAGGAGGCCGTGCGCGCCCAGACCTACGTGGCGATCGCCTTCTCCACCGGCGTCGTCCTCGCGGCCGTGGCGCTCGCGGCGGTGGTGGTGGCCGGCACGTACCTCGGCGCCGCCGGGGACCTCACGATCGGGGAGGTGCTCGCGTTCCTCTTCCTCGTGCAGATGTTCACCGGGCCCGTGCAGAACGCGACCGAGATGCTCAACGAGCTCCAGAACGCCGTGGCCGGCTGGCGACGCGTCATCGCCGTCCTCGAGACGCCCGTCGACGTCACCGACCCGGCCGACCCGCTGCCGCCGCGCAGCCGGCACGCCACCCGCCCGGCGCCGGGCGACGCCCCCACGCCGGGCGTCGTCCACGAATCGGCCGGCGCTCCGGCGGTGCCGGCGCCGGACGGCGCGCACCGGGCGGCCCGGGTGGAGTTCCGGGGCGTGCGCTACGCCTACCCCGGCGGCCCCGAGGTGCTCCACGGCGTCGACCTCGCGATCGAGCCCGGCACCCAGGTCGCCGTCGTCGGGCGGACCGGGTCGGGCAAGACCACCCTCGCCAAGCTCCTCGTCCGGCTCATGGACCCCACCGCCGGCGAGGTCCTCCTCGACGGCGCGGACCTGCGCCGCCTCACCCTGCGGGACCTGCGCTCCCGGGTGGTGCTCGTGCCCCAGGAGGGCTTCCTCCTCGACGCCTCCATCGGGGAGAACATCGCCTACGGCGCGGTGGACCACCCCGCCGAGGAGGTCGAGGCCGCCGTCGCCGCCCTCGGCCTGGACGGGTGGGTGGCGAGCCTGCCCGCCGGGCTCGACACCCCGGTCGGTCAGCGCGGGGAGTCGCTCTCGGCGGGTGAGCGCCAGCTCGTGGCCCTGGCCCGCGCGTCGCTCGCCGACGCCGACCTCCTCGTCCTGGACGAGGCCACCTCCGCCGTCGACCCGGCCACCGAGACCCGGATCGCCCGGGCGCTGGACCGCCTCACCGCGGGCCGGACGTCGGTGACCATCGCCCACCGCCTCTCCACCGCCGAGGCCGCCGACCTCGTCGTCGTCGTCGAGGACGGGCACCTCGCCGGGGTGGGCAGCCACGAGGCGCTCCTCGCCGCGGGCGGGCCGTACGCGCGGATGCACGCCTCCTGGGTGGCGCAGACGCGCTGACCGGCTCGCGCCGCCCCGTGGCAAGATCGTCCGGTGCCCGAGAACCCCACCCTCGACCCGTCCGTCGCCGACCGCCTCAAGCGTGACGAGCACGGCCTGGTCTGCGCCGTCGTCCAGCAGCACGACACCGGCGAGGTGCTCATGGTCGGCTGGATGGACGACGAGGCCCTGCGCCGGACCCTCACCAGCGGCCGGGCGACGTACTGGTCGCGCTCGCGCCAGGAGTACTGGCGCAAGGGGGACACCTCCGGGCACGTCCAGCACGTCGTCTCCGTGGCGCTGGACTGCGACGGCGACGCCCTGCTCGTGCGCGTCGACCAGGTGGGCGTCGCGTGCCACACCGGCACCCGGACCTGCTTCGAGGCCGGCGGCGACCTCGGGGCCGTCGTCGGGGACGTCGCGTGAGCGCCCCCGACGCCGCGGCCCCCTCGGAGGTCGCTGCGGCCCCCTCGGAGGTCTCGGTCGACTGGGGCGAGACCTGGCCGGACCTGCCCACGTTCCGGGCCATGGCCGCGGACCGCCGGGTCGTGCCCGTGGTGCGCCGCCTCCTCGCCGACGACGTCACGCCCGTGGGCCTGTACCGCCAGCTCGCGGGCTCGCGCCCGGGCACCTTCATCCTCGAGTCCGCCGAGCACGACGGCGCCTGGTCGCGCTGGTCGTTCGTCGGAGTGGCCTCCCGCGCCGTGCTCACCGCCCGCGGTGGCCGCGCCCGGTGGAGCGGCGACGTGCCCGTCGGCATCCCCGCCGAGGGGCCCGTGCTGGAGGTCCTCGCGGCGACCCTCGAGGCGCTGCGCACGCCCGCCCTGCCCGGCCTGCCGCCGCTGACGGGCGGGCTCGTCGGTGCGCTGGGCTGGGACGTGCTGCGGGAGTGGGAGCCGAACCTGCGCGCGCTCGCCCCCCGCGAGCACACCACCCCCGACGTCGCGCTGTGCCTGGCCACCGACATGGCCGCCGTCGACCACCACGACGGGTCCGTCTGGCTCATCGCCAACGCGGTGAACTTCGACGACACGGACGAGCGCGTCGACGCCGCGCACGCCGACGCCGTCGCCCGGCTCGACGCGATGACCGACGCGCTCCTGCGCCCGGCGCCCGCCATGGCCGCCGTGCACGTGGGCACCGCGGCGCCCGAGCTGCGCTTCCGCACGTCCCGGCCCGACTTCGAGAACGCCGTCCTGGCGGCGAAGGAGGCCATCCGGGACGGCGAGGTCTTCCAGGTGGTGCTCTCCCAGCGCCTCGACATCGACTGCACGGCGGCCCCCCTGGACGTCTACCGCGTCCTGCGCACCATCAACCCCAGCCCGTACATGTACTACCTCCAGCTGCCCGCGGACGAGGGCGGCGGCAGCGACGGCGATGGCGGCGATGGCGGTGCCCCGGGCGGGGCGGGCACGTTCGCCGTCGTCGGCTCCAGCCCCGAGACGCTCGTCCACGTCCAGGACGGCGACGTCACGACGTTCCCCATCGCCGGGTCCCGCCCGCGCGGGGCGACACCGGGGGAGGACCGGGCCCTGGCCGAGGAGCTCCTCGCCGACCCCAAGGAGCTCTCCGAGCACGTCATGCTCGTCGACCTCGCGCGCAACGACCTGGCCAAGGTGTGCCGGCCCGAGACGGTCGAGGTGGTCGAGCTCATGGAGGTCAAGCGCTTCAGCCACATCATGCACATCTCCTCCACGGTGGTCGGGCGTCAGCGCGACGGCGTCAGCGCCCTGGACTGCCTCGTCGCGACGTTCCCCGCGGGCACCCTGTCGGGGGCGCCCAAGCCACGGGCGATCGAGCTCATCGACACCCTCGAGCCGGCCCGCCGCGGCATCTACGGAGGGGTGGTGGGCTACTTCGACCTCGCCGGCAACGCCGACCTGGCCATCGCGATCCGCACCGCCGTCATCGCCGGCGGCCAGGCGTCGGTCCAGGCCGGGGCGGGCATCGTGGCCGACTCCGTGCCGGCCACCGAGTACGAGGAGACGAGGAACAAGGCCGCGGCCGCCGTCCGGGCGGTCCAGCTCGCCGCCGGCCTGCGGCCCGCGGCGGGCCGGCCGTGACCGCCCGGCCGGCGAGGCGCCGCGTCGTCCTGGCCACGCTCGTCGTCGTCGTGCTCCTCCTGGCCGTCACCTCGGCCACGTGGGTGAGCGGGACGGCCCCCACGGTGATCGGGACCGAGACGGTCTCGGTGGCCGGGACGTCCGCGGCCCCGGCGGTGACCGCGGCCGCGCTCGTCATGGGCGCGGCCGCGCTGGCCGTCGCCATCGGCCGGCGCGTCGCCGTCATGCTCGGCGGGCTGGCGCTCCTGGGGGCTGCCGTCATGGTCGTCGTCGCCGTCGCCGGGCTCCTCGCGGACCCCGCCGGGCCGCTCCTCGGCGCGGCGGCGCAGGTCAGCGGGGTCCGGGTCCTCGAGGGCGAGCCCGCCCTGACCCCGTGGCCGTACGCCGCCGCGCTGCTGGGCGCCGCCGCCGGCGCCGCGGGCGTGGTGGCCGTCGCCTCCGCCGGGCGGTGGCAGCACGCCGGGCGTCGTTTCGAGCGGGCCGGTGCGGCCGTGGTCCCCACGGGTGCGCCGACGGGCGCGCCCACGGACGCGTCACCGGACCAGGCCACGACAGTGCCGGGGGAGTCGACCACCCGGCCGGCCGGGGCGACGGGTCCTGCCGTCGGCACGGTCGCCTCGCCGGCGTCCGGTGCCGACCGGGGTGGCGCTCCGGGGGCGCCCGGTCCCGACCGGAGCGGCGCTCCCGGGGCGGCGCCCCGTGCTCCTCGGGGGACGCCGGAGACCGATGCCCGCACCCGCGCCATGGACGACTGGGACGCCCTCGGCCGCGGCGAGGACCCCTCGCGCGACCAGGCACCGTGACCGGCCGCGCGCGACGCACTGCCTGACCGGTACCTGGCCGATATGCTGCGGCCAGACCGACCCTGCCCCGGAGGACACCATGCCGCAGATTCCCGCGACCGAGCCCTACACGCTGCCGTCCGCGGCGCCCTACTCCAACCACGGGCGCACCCCGGCGGCCTGGGTCATGACCTGGGGGGTCAGCCTCGCGTTCCTGGTGGGCGGCCTGAGCCTCATGATCGAGGCCGACTGGCTCACGATCGTCGCCGTGGTGATCGCGGTGGCGGCGGTCGTGGTCTCGGTGGTCATGCGCGGCATGGGTCTGGGCCAGCCCGCGCCGCCGCCCGCCCGCGAGCGTGAGCGGGACTGGTACAGCGACTGACGCCGGCGGGCGCCGACCGCCGCCTGGCGGACGCCGTTCGAGGCACCCACGGCTGACACCTACGATGAGGGAGTCGTCAGTCGAGGGGAGTACGAGCCGTGACCGTGCTGGATGAGATCATCGCCGGGGTCCGGGAGGACCTCGCCGAGCGTGAGGCGAAGCGGCCCCTCGAGGTCCTCAAGGACATGGCCCAGCGCCGGGACGGGGCCAAGGACGCCGTCGCCGCGCTGCGCGGTGAGCACCAGGCCGTCACGATCATCTCCGAGGTCAAGCGGTCCAGCCCCTCCAAGGGTGCGCTCGCCGACATCGCCGACCCGGCCGGCCTGGCCGCCGAGTACGAGGCCGGTGGCGCCGCCGTCATCTCCGTCCTCACCGAGGGCCGCCGCTTCGGCGGCTCCCTCGAGGACCTCGCCGCGGTGCGCGCGGCCGTGGACGTGCCGGTGCTCCGCAAGGACTTCGTCGTCACGCCCTACCAGGTGTGGGAGGCCCGGGCCTACGGCGCGGACCTCGTCCTCCTCATCGTCTCCGCCCTCGAGCAGACCGTGCTCACCTCCCTCGTCGAGCGGGTGCACTCCCTGGGCATGACCGCCCTCGTCGAGGCGCACGACCGCGAGGAGGCCGTGCGCGCCGTCGACGCCGGCGCCCGCGTGGTCGGCGTCAACGCCCGCGACCTGCGCACCCTCCAGGTGGACCGCGGCGTCTTCGCCCAGGTCGTCGACGTCCTGCCGAAGGGTGTCCTGCGCGTCGCGGAGTCCGGCGTCCGCGGGCCCCACGACGTCCTCGACTACGCCCGTGCCGGCGCCGACGCCGTCCTGGTGGGGGAGGCGCTGGTCACCCAGGGCAACCCGCGCCAGGCCGTCGCGGACATGGTCGCCGCCGGGTCGCACCCCTCCTTGCGGGCGGTGCGCCGATGACCGCGGGCGGGCAGGCGGGCCCCGGCCGTCTCGCCGACGCCGCCGGCCCCTACTTCGGCGACTTCGGCGGCCGGTTCGTCCCCGAGGCGCTCATCGCGGCCCTCGACGACCTCGCGGCCGCCTGGGAGGAGCTGCGGGTCGACCCCGGCTACCTCGCCGAGATGGACCACCTCAACCGCACCTACGTCGGCCGGCCGAGCATCGTCACCGAGGTGCCCCGCTTCGCCGAGCACTGCGGCGGGGCGCGGGTCATCCTCAAGCGGGAGGACCTCAACCACACCGGCTCCCACAAGATCAACAACGTCCTGGGCCAGGCGCTGCTCACCCGCAAGGTGGGCAAGAAGCGGGTCATCGCCGAGACGGGCGCCGGCCAGCACGGCGTCGCCACCGCGACGGCCGCCGCCCTCCTCGGCCTGGAGTGCACCGTGTACATGGGCGAGGAGGACGTGCGCCGGCAGGCGCTCAACGTCGCACGCATGAAGCTCCTCGGCGCCGAGGTCGTGCCGGTGACCACCGGTTCGCGCACCCTCAAGGACGCCATCAACGAGGCCTTCCGCGACTGGGTCACCAACGTCGGCACCACCAACTACCTCTTCGGCACCGCCGCCGGGCCGCACCCGTTCCCCGCGATGGTGCGCGACCTGCAGAAGGTCATCGGGGACGAGGCGCGCGAGCAGGTGCTCGAGCTCACCGGCGCGCTGCCCGACGTCGTCTGCGCCTGCGTGGGCGGTGGTTCCAACGCCATCGGCATCTTCAACGCCTTCCTCGACGACGACGGCGTGCGGCTCGTCGGTCTGGAGGCCGCCGGGGACGGCGTCGAGACCGGCCGGCACGCCTCGTCGATCACCGGCGGCACGCCGGGGGTGCTGCACGGCGCGCGGACGTTCCTCCTCCAGGACGAGGACGGCCAGACCGTGGAGTCGCACTCGATCTCCGCCGGGCTGGACTACCCCGGCGTGGGCCCCGAGCACTCCTGGCTGGCGAGCATCCACCGTGCCGAGTACCAGCCCGTCACCGACGCCGAGGCCATGGAGGCCTTCCGGCTGCTGTGCCGCACCGAGGGGATCATCCCCGCGATCGAGTCGGCGCACGCCCTGGCCGGCGCGATGCGGATCGGTAGCGAGGCAGGGGCGGCCGGGCTGCCCGCGCCGACGATCCTCGTCAACCTCTCCGGCCGCGGTGACAAGGACGTCGAGACCGCCGCCCGGTGGTTCGACCTCGTCGACGAGGAGGCGCTGGCCCACCCGGGCCCCGCCGAGCACGCCACCGGGAGCATCGAGAAGTGAGCGTCATGACCCCCTCGAAGTCCGCCGCCGCCGTGGACGCCGCCCGCGCCCGGGGTGGCGCCGCCCTCGTCGGCTACCTGCCGGTGGGCTTCCCCGACGTCGCGACCTCTGTCGAGGCCGCGAAGGCGCTCGTCGCGGCCGGCGCCGACGTCATCGAGCTCGGCCTGCCCTACTCCGACCCCGGCATGGACGGAGAGGTCATCCAGCGCGCCGCCCAGGCGGCCCTCGACGGCGGCACCCGCACCCGCGACGTCCTCTCCGCCGTCGAGCAGGTGGCCGCCACCGGCGCGGCGGTGCTGGTGATGACCTACTTCAACCCGGTGCTGCGCTACGGCGTCGACCGGTTCGCCCGCGACCTCGCGGCCGCGGGCGGGGCGGGCCTCATCACCCCCGACCTCATCCCGGACGAGGCGGCGGAGTGGGTCGCGGCGTCCGATGCGCACGGTCTGGACCGCGTCTTCCTCGTCGCACCCAGCTCGACCGACGCGCGCCTGGCCATGACCGCCCGTGCGTGCCGTGGCTTCGTCTACGCCGCCTCCACGATGGGTGTCACCGGCGCCCGGGCCAGCGTCGACACCCACGCCCGTGAGCTCGTCGCCCGCACCCGTGCGGCCGGGGCGGAGCGGGTGTGCGTGGGGCTGGGCGTCTCCACCGGGGAGCAGGCGGCCGAGATCGCCGAGTTCGCCGACGGCGTCATCGTCGGGTCGGCCTTCGTGCGCACCCTCATGCGTGCCGACGGCGACCGCACCGCGGGCCTGCGCGACCTCGGCGTGCTGGCCGAGGAGATCGCCGCGGGCGCACACGGCGCCTGAGGAGGCCCCGGCGGACCGAAGGTGGACCGACAGTGCCCGGCGGCCGACCCACCGGTCGGCCGGCGGAGCCGTCGGACGCACCGGTGCGGCTACCCGCTCAGCAGCCCCACGTGGAAGCCGGCCTCGCCCCACGTCGCTCGTAGCGTCCCCCGCTCGGGCAGGGTCACCTCGTCGCAGCCGCGGGTGATGGCGCCCTCGGTGCCGTCCACGAGACGGCACACGATCGCCGCGCCGGTCACGGGCGGCTCGCCGGACTCGTCCCGGCCGATCGTGAAGCGACCCCGGGCGTCGACGGCCGCGACCTCCCCGCCCCAGGACCCGACCGTCGCCTCGTCGAGGTGGAGCCGGACGTAGGGCAGGTGCGTCACCGGGGGCCGCCAGTCGTCCCGGGCGGCGCGGTCGAGGAGCGCGTCGAGGTGCTCGGCCGGGATGGCGGCGACCCAGCCGCCGCCGTCGGCGTGGTCGGGCAGCCCGGTGTCGTCGACGCCGACCATCACCCCGTTGACCCCCCGCTCGCCGGGCGGCAGGGGCGACGGCGTCGGCACGCCGGTGCACCCCGCAAGGAGGGCCGCCAGGAGCAGCGACGGCAGGACGCGGGAGCGCAGGGCACGGCTCCTCGGCGCCGTCCCGCGCGGCCAGGGCGTGCCGTCGGGCCGGGGCCGCGCGGCCCCGGGCCGGGGCCGCGTGCCCGTGGTCCGCGCTGATCCCGGCCCGACCCCGTCCACGACGACCCCCTCGCTGTGCCGGGCACGAGCGTGCCGACGTCGCCCGGCACGGGGTGCCCGCGCCGACCGGCACCGATGTGCCGGCGCCACCGGCCGGCGGAGGCGAGGCCACGCCCACCGGGACGTGACGCCGACCCTGCCAGACCCGTGCCGCCGAGGTGGCCGGATCCGTGCGGGGTCCTCCGCTCGCGGGGTGGCTCCGCATCCCCCTCTCGCCGGGTGGGCTCGTCCCAGCGGTTAGGCTGCGGGGGTGCTCCCGCCCCTCGCCTCGATCCCCAGCCCGTCCCAGGCGGAGTGGGCGATCGGCCCCTTCCCCGTCCGCGCGTACGCCCTCGCGATCCTCCTCGGGATCGTCGCGGCGTGGTGGATCCTGGACCGCCGGTACACCGCCAAGGGCGGGCCGAAGGACACGGCCATGGACGTCGCGTTCTGGATGGTCCCGTTCGGCATCGTCGGCGCGCGGATCTACCACGTCTTCTCCTCGCCGGACGCGTACTTCGGCCCCGACGGCGACCCCGTGCGTGCCTTCTACATCTGGGAGGGCGGGCTGGGCATCTGGGGTGCGGTGGCGCTCGGTGCCGTCGGCGCCTGGCTGGCGCTGCGCCGCCGCGGCCTGCGGCTCGCGCCGTTCGCCGACGCGCTCGCCCCCGGCCTCCTCGTGGCCCAGGCCGTCGGCCGGCTCGGCAACTACTTCAACCAGGAGCTCTACGGCGGGCCGACGACGCTGCCCTGGGGCCTGGAGATCGACGAGGCACACCTCGTGCCCGGGTACGAGGTGGGCACCCTGTTCCACCCGACCTTCCTGTACGAGATGGTGTGGAACCTCGCGATGGTCGCCGTCCTGCTGTGGGCCGAGCGCCGCTTCCGGCTCGGGCACGGCCGGGTCTTCTGGCTCTACGTCATGCTCTACACCGCGGGCCGCGTGTGGATCGAGATGCTCCGGATCGACGACGCGGAGATCGTCCTCGGGCTCCGCCTCAACGTCTGGACCTCCATCCTCATCTTCCTCGTCGCCCTGGTGATCTTCGTCGTCGTCGGGCGCCGGAATCGCGACCGGCCGGACACGCTGTGGCTGCCCGGCCAGGAGCCGGTCGGCGTCGAGCCTGACGAGGCCCGCGCCGACGCCGACGTCGCCGTCGGTGAAGGCGCGGCAGGCGTGGACGCGGCCGGCTCCCGCAACTCCGACGTTCACGCCGCAACTGCGCAGACCGACCCCGCCGGTCCGCGCACGGACGATTCCGCGTCCACCGACGCGGCCGGCTCGCGCACGGACGAGGCCGCGGCCACTGACGCGGCCGGCTCCGAGCCGACGGACGGCGCGTCTGCGTCCGACCAGAAGGTCTGAGAGCTCGCACCGGTGCGAATGCCGGGGCCCCTTCGGCTTCACTCAGTAGCCAACGGTTCGAGTCGGTAGGCGCGGCGGTACGTACTCGGCGTGTGGCTACGTGCTCGGCGCGTGGCTACGTGCTCGGCGCGTGGCTACGTGCTCGGCGCGTGGCGACGTACTCGGCTTGAGTCAGGAGCCAGCGGTTCGAGTCCGTAGGCGCGGCGGTACGTGCTCGGCGCGTGCCTACGTACTGGGCGCGTGGCCACGGACGCGCCGGCTTACGCCGTTCGCGTAGAGTCCCGCCCGGTGCGCCGCCCGAAGCGCCCGCTGTCCCTCTCCGGACGTCCCCGGGTGCTTGACAACCCACCCCGGCGCCCGTTTGCTGGGAGGGCCGGAGGGGTGGCGCCCCACGGGAGAAGTGTCAAGAATGTGGACACCTCGTGTCACCAGTACGTCATCTGCGAGTAACATCTCGCCACCAACGGGCCGACGCCGACCCGACCACATCACCAGCACGACGATGCGGGTCGTTCCGTCCGGGGCGACCCAGTGAGGACGCACGCGGATGGACCACCAGGTCACGGCCAGCCCGTTCCCCGCCGCACCGCGCCGGGGGCTGTACGACCCCACGCAGGAGCACGACGCCTGTGGCGTCGCCTTTGTCGCGACCCTGCGCGGCACGCCCGGTCGTGACATCGTCGATGCCGGCCTGACCGCGCTGCACAACCTCGACCACCGCGGCGCCGTCGGCGCCGAGGAGAACACCGGCGACGGCGCCGGCCTCCTCACGCAGGTGCCCGACGCGTTCCTGCGCGCCGTGGCCGGGTTCGACCTGCCGCCCGCCGGCCGGTACGCCGCGGGCCTGGTGTTCCTGCCGGGGGAGAGCGCCGGCGAGGCTGCGCTGGCCGAGGCCGTCGCGGGCATCGAGGCCATCGCCGCCGACGAGGGCCTCACCGTCCTCGGCTGGCGCGACGTGCCGGTGGACGCCTCGATGATCGGCCCGAGCGCGCTCGCGTCCATGCCCACCTTCCGCCAGCTCTTCGTGGCCGACCCCGACGGCGCTGCCGGCCTGGAGCTGGACCGCCTCACCTACCGCCTGCGCAAGCGGTCCGAGCGGGAGACGGGCATCTACTTCGCCTCGCTCTCCGCGCGCACCCTGGTCTACAAGGGGATGCTCACGACGACGCAGCTCGCGCCGTTCTTCCCCGACCTGTCCGACCCGCGTTTCGCATCCGAGATCGCCCTCGTGCACTCGCGCTTCTCGACGAACACGTTCCCGTCGTGGCCGCTGGCGCAGCCGTTCCGGCTCGTGGCCCACAACGGCGAGATCAACACCGTGCGCGGCAACCGGAACTGGATGGCCGCCCGCGAGGGGATGCTCGCCTCGAACGTCCTGGGCGACCTCGAGCAGCTCATGCCGGTCTGCACGCCCGGCGCCTCGGACTCGGCGACCTTCGACGAGGTCCTCGAGCTCCTCCACCTCGCCGGGCGCTCCCTGCCGCACGCGGTGCTCATGATGATCCCCGAGGCCTGGCAGAACCACACCTCGATGGACCCCGGCCTCAAGGCGTTCTACGAGTTCGCCTCCACCATCATCGAGCCCTGGGACGGCCCCGCCGCGATGACCTTCACCGACGGCACCCTCGTGGGTGCCGTCATGGACCGCAACGGCCTGCGCCCGGGCCGGTACTGGGTCACCGACGACGGTCTCGTCGTCCTCGCCTCGGAGTCCGGCGTCCTGGACATCGCCGCCCGCAAGGTGGTCAAGAAGGGCCGCCTCGAGCCGGGGAAGATGTTCCTCGTCGACACCGCGGCGGGCCGCATCATCGACGACGAGGTCGTCAAGCGCAGCCTCGCCGACGCCCACCCCTACCAGCAGTGGCTCGACGAGGGCCTGGTCGAGCTCGAGGACCTCCCCGAGCGCGACCACGTCGACCACTCGCGCCTGTCGGTCGTGCGGCGCCAGCAGACCTTCGGCTACACCGAGGAGGAGCTGCGCATCCTCCTCGCGCCGATGGCCGCCACCGGCGCCGAGGCGATCGGGTCCATGGGCACCGACACCCCGCTCGCGGTGCTCTCCGCCCGCCCGCGGCTGCTGTTCGACTACTTCACCCAGCTCTTCGCCCAGGTGACGAACCCGCCGCTGGACTCCATCCGCGAGGAGCTCGTCACCTCCCTCGCCGGGGCGATCGGCCCCGAGCCGAACATGCTCGTCGACACCCCCGAGCACGCCCGCAAGCTGCTCGTGCCCTTCCCGACGATCGACAACGACCAGCTCGCGAAGATCAAGCACATCCGCAAGACCCCCCGCCAGGGCCGCGGCTTCTCCTCGGTGACCATCGAGGGGCTCTACCGGGTCTCCGGCGGCGGCGCGGCGCTGCAGGCCCGCCTGGAGGAGATCTTCGACGAGGTCGACAACGCCATCGACGCGGGGATCAGCTTCATCATCCTCTCGGACCGAGAGTCCACCGCCGAGCTCGCGCCGATCCCGTCGCTGCTGCTCACCGCGGCGGTCCACCACCACACGCTGCGCAAGCACACCCGCACGAAGATCTCCATCGTCGTCGAGGCCGGCGACGTGCGCGAGGTCCACCACGTCGCCCTGCTCATCGGCTACGGCGCGGCCTGCGTCAACCCGTACCTGGCGATGGAGAGCGTCGAGCACCTCGTCAGCTCCGGCGTCCTGGAGGGCATCAGCGCCGAGCAGGCCGTCAAGAACGTCATCAAGGCGCTCGGCAAGGGGGTGCTCAAGGTGATGTCCAAGATGGGCATCTCCACCGTGATGTCCTACCGCGGCGCCCAGGTCTTCGAGGCGATCGGTCTCTCGGAGGACCTCGTCGACGAGTACTTCACCGGCACGCCGACGCCGCTGGGCGGGGTCGGCCTCGACGTCATCGCCGCCGAGGTCGCCGCCCGGCACGCCACCGCGTACCCGCCGTCGGGCATCTCGCCCAAGCACCGCACCCTGCGGATGGGCGGGGAGTACCAGTGGCGCCGCGAGGGCGAGCCGCACCTGTTCGACCCCGAGACGATCTTCCGGCTCCAGCACTCCACCCGGACCCGCCGGTACGACATCTTCCGCAAGTACACCGAGGGTGTGGACGAGCAGTCCCGGCGGCTCATGACCCTTCGCGGGCTGTTCCGGCTGCGGGAGGGCGAGCGGGCGCCGATCAGCATCGACGAGGTCGAGCCGGTCAGCGAGATCGTCAAGCGGTTCTCCACCGGCGCGATGAGCTACGGCTCCATCTCCGCCGAGGCCCACGAGACCCTCGCGATCGCGATGAACCAGCTCGGCGCGAAGTCCAACACCGGCGAGGGCGGGGAGGACTCCGACCGCCTCCACGACCCGCGCCGCCGCTCGGCCATCAAGCAGGTGGCCTCGGGCCGGTTCGGCGTCACCGCGGAGTACCTCACCCACGCCGACGACATCCAGATCAAGATGGCGCAGGGTGCCAAGCCCGGCGAGGGCGGCCAGCTCCCCGCCCACAAGGTCTACCCCTGGGTGGCCAAGACCCGGCACTCCACCCCCGGCGTCGGCCTGATCTCCCCGCCGCCGCACCACGACATCTACTCCATCGAGGACCTCGCCCAGCTCATCCACGACCTCAAGAACGCCAACCCGGCGGCGCGGATCCACGTCAAGCTCGTCTCCGAGATCGGCGTGGGCACCGTCGCGGCCGGGGTGTCCAAGGCGCACGCCGACGTCGTGCTCATCTCCGGGCACGACGGCGGCACGGGCGCCTCGCCCCTGACCTCCCTCAAGCACGCGGGCGGCCCCTGGGAGATCGGCCTGGCCGAGACCCAGCAGACCCTCGTCCTCAACGACCTGCGCGACCGCATCGTCGTCCAGGCCGACGGGCAGATGAAGACCGGGCGCGACGTGCTCGTCGCCGCGCTCCTGGGCGCGGAGGAGTTCGGCTTCGCCACCGCCCCGCTCGTCGTCGAGGGCTGCGTCATGATGCGCGTGTGCCACCTGGACACCTGCCCGGTGGGCATCGCCACGCAGAACCCCGTCCTGCGTGAGCGCTACACCGGCCGGGCCGAGCACGTGGTGACCTTCTTCGAGTTCGTCGCCCAGGAGGTGCGCGAGTACCTCGCCAGCCTCGGGCTGCGCTCGGTGGAGGAGGCCATCGGCCAGGTGGACCTCCTCGACATCACCGACGCCGTCGACCACTGGAAGGCCTCCGGCCTGGACCTCGAGCCGCTCCTGACCAAGGTCGACCCCAAGGAGGGCTCAGCGCTGCGGCACGTGCGCGCCCAGGACCACGGCCTCGAGCGGGCGCTGGACAACCGCCTCATCGAGCTGGCCGAGCCCGCGCTCGAGCGCGGCGAGCCGGTCCGCATCGAGCTGCCCGTGCGCAACGTCAACCGCACGGTCGGGACGATGCTCGGGCACGAGCTGACCAAGCGGTACGGCGCCGAGGGCCTGCCCGACGGCACGGTCGACATCACCCTCACCGGCTCGGCCGGACAGTCCTTCGGGGCGGTCCTGCCGCGCGGGGTGACCCTGCGCCTGCTCGGCGACGCCAACGACTACGTGGGCAAGTCGCTCTCCGGCGGGCGGATCGTCGTCCGGCCGGCACCCGGCTCGCACCTCGTCGCCGAGCAGAACGTCGTCGCCGGCAACGTCATCGCCTACGGCGCGACCTCGGGGGAGATCTTCCTGCGGGGCCGGGCGGGGGAGCGGTTCGCCGTGCGCAACTCCGGTGCGACGCTCGTCGTCGAGGGCGTGGGCGACCACGCCGCGGAGTACATGACCGGTGGCACGCTGCTCGTCCTGGGCCCGACGGGGCGCAACCTCGGCGCCGGCATGTCCGGCGGCACCGCGTTCGTCCTGGACCTCGACACCGCCAAGATCAACGTCCCCGCCCTGGCGGGGGGCGACCTGCTCGTCACCGAGCTCGACCCCGAGGACGAGACGATCGTGGCCGAGCTCCTGCGCCGGCACGTCGAGCTGACCGGCTCCACCGTCGCCTCGGACCTGCTCGCCGAGCCCGGCGCCCTCACCGCGCGGATCACCAAGGTGCTCCCGCGCCAGTACGCCGCCGTCTCCGCCGCCCTCGTCAAGGCGGCCGAGGACGGCCTGGACCCCAGCTCGCCCGACGTGTGGGCGACGATCATGGAGGCGACCCGTGGCTGACCCGCGCGGATTCCTGACCTACACCGAGCGCGAGCTGCCGCGCCGACGCCCGGTGCCGGTGCGCATCCTCGACTCCCGCGAGGTGTACGAGCGCCGCTCCGAGGACGGCCCGGCGCTGGTGCGCCAGGCCACCCGCTGCATGGACTGCGGCGTGCCCTTCTGCCACAACGGGTGCCCGCTGGGCAACCTCATCCCCGAGTGGAACGAGCTCACCCGGCGCGAGGACTGGGAGGCCGCCATCGAGCGCCTCCACGCCACGAACAACTTCCCCGAGTGGACCGGCCGGCTGTGCCCGGCCCCCTGCGAGACAGCCTGCGTCCTGGGGATCAACCAGCCTGCCGTGACGATCAAGAACATCGAGCAGTCGATCGCGGACAACGCCTTCGACCGCGGGCTCGTCCAGCCGCAGATCCCCGAGCGGCTCACCGGTGCCACCGTCGCCGTCGTCGGCTCGGGACCCGCCGGGCTGGCCGCCGCCCAGCAGCTCACCCGCGCCGGGCACACCGTCGCCGTCTACGAGCGCGACGACCGCATCGGCGGCCTCCTCACCTACGGCATCCCCGACTTCAAGATGGAGAAGGACCAGGTCGACCGCCGCGTCGCCCAGATGGAGGCCGAGGGCACCCGGTTCCGCCCGGGCGTCGACGTCGGCGGTGCGGACCTCACCGGTCAGGACCTTCTCGAGCGGTACGACGCCGTCGTGCTGGCCATGGGCTCGACCATCGGCCGCGAGCTGCCCGTGCCCGGGCGCGAGCTCGGCGGGATCCACCTGGCCATGGACTACCTCGTCCAGGCCAACCGGGCCGTCGACGGCCAGGAGGTGCCCGGGCAGATCCTCGCCACGGACAAGGACGTCGTCGTCATCGGCGGCGGCGACACCGGCTCGGACTGCCTCGGCACCGCCACCCGGCAGCACGCCCGGTCGGTCACGCAGATCGACATCCACGCGCTGCCGCCCGAGGAGCGCGCCGAGGACCAGCCGTGGCCGACCTACCCGAAGGTCTACCGGACCTCGACCTCCCACGAGGAGAACGGCGAGCGGGTCTACGCCAGCTCCACGGTGGAGCTGCTCTCCGAGGGCGACACCGGCGAGGTCACCCACCTGCGCCTGGTCACCGTGGAGAAGGCCGACGACGGCACCTACGTCCCCGTCGAGGGCACCGAGCGGATCATCCCCGCCCAGCTGGTCCTTCTCGCGCTGGGCTTCACGGGTGTGCCGCGGGCCGGGCTCGTCGAGCAGCTCGGCGTCGAGCTCGACGCGCGCGGGCGCCTCGTCCGGGATGAGAGTTTCGCCACCTCCGTCCCCGGTGTGTTCGTCGCCGGCGACGCGGGCCGGGGGCAGTCGCTCATCGTGTGGGCCATCGCGGAGGGCCGCGCCGCGGCGTCCGCCGTCGACGGGTTCCTGCGCGGCGAGAGCGAGCTTCCCGCGCCGATCCTGCCCTCGACTGTCTCCGTCTCGGCCTGATCGAGGCGCTGCGGGGCCGTCCCGGACGCGGTCCGGGACGGCCCCGCGCGCTCGCCCCGTGCGCTCGACCGGGGGCCCCGGCGGGCGCGCGGCGAGCGCAGGACGTGACGCGGGCCACTGGCGGCAACTTCCGGCACCGGGACCTTCACCCGGGACCCCGCAGAGCACCTGCTCTAGGCTGGGGCGCATGCGTAGAGCGAAGATCGTGTGCACCCTCGGACCGGCCACCGCGTCGGCCGAGAAGGTCCAGGAGCTGGTGGATGCCGGCATGGACGTCGCCCGGATCAACCGCAGCCACGGGGCGGTGGAGGAGCACGAGGCGGTCTACCGCAACGTGCGTGCCGCCGCGCAGGCCTCCGGCCGCGCGGTTGCGGTCCTCGTCGACCTCCAGGGCCCGAAGATCCGGCTGGGCAAGTTCGCCCCCCAGGAGAAGGTCGAGCTCAAGGAGGGCGACACCTTCACCATCACCACCGAGGACGTCCCCGGCACCGCCGAGCTCGCCTCGACCACGTTCAAGGGCCTGCCCGGTGACTGCAAGCCCGGCGACCGCATCCTCATCGACGACGGCAAGGTCGCGGTGCGGGTCCTCGAGGTCGACGGCCCCCGCGTCGTCACCCGTGTCGAGGTCGCCGGCCCCGTCTCCAACCACAAGGGCCTCAACCTCCCCGGCGTGGCCGTCTCCGTCCCGGCCCTGTCCGAGAAGGACAAGGACGACCTGCGCTGGGCCCTCAAGGTCGGCGCCGACGTCATCGCCCTGTCGTTCGTGCGCAACGCCTCGGACATCGACGGCGTGCGCGCGATCATGGACGAGGTCGGCCGTCGCGTGCCGGTCATCGCCAAGGTCGAGAAGCCCCAGGCCGTGGAGAACCTCGTCGAGATCGTCGACGCCTTCGACGGCATCATGGTCGCCCGCGGCGACCTCGGCGTCGAGCTGCCCCTCGAGCAGGTCCCGCTGGTGCAGAAGCGCGCCATCGAGCTCGCCCGCCGCAACGCCAAGCCCGTCATCGTCGCGACGCAGATGCTCGAGTCGATGATCACCAGCCCGCGCCCCACCCGCGCCGAGGCCTCCGACGTCGCCAACGCCATCCTCGACGGCGCCGACGCGGTCATGCTCTCCGGCGAGACGTCCGTGGGTGACTTCCCGATCGAGACCGTGCGCACCATGGCCCGCATCGTGGAGAACACCGAGGAGAACGGCGGCGAGCGGATCGCGCCGCTGGGGTCCTCCCCGCACACGCGCGGCGGCGTCATCACCCGCGCCGCGGCCGAGATCGGCGAGATGCTCGAGGTGAAGTACCTCGTGACCTTCACCGAGTCCGGCGACTCCGCCCGCCGCATGTCGCGCCTGCGCTCGCCCATCCCGCTGCTCGCCTTCACCCCGAGCACCGACACCCGCAACCGGCTCGCGCTGAGCTGGGGCGTGCAGACCTACACCGTGCCCTCGGTCACCCACACCGACGACATGGTCAACCAGGTCGACCAGCTCCTCCAGACCACCGGCCTGGCGGACGAGGGCGACCGTGTCGTCATCGTCGCGGGCATGCCGCCCGGCACCGTGGGGTCGACCAACTCGATCCGCGTGCACAAGATCGGCGAGACCTACACCAAGGCCTGACCGGTCCGACCGCCCAGCCCCGCCACCTCGGTGGCGGGGCCGCGTCGTCGGCGGACGGCGGCGGGGCGATACCCTGACCGCCGAGACGCTCCTGTGGTGGAACTGGCAGACACACCGCACTCAAAATGCGGCGCCGAGAGGCGTGCGGGTTCGAGTCCCGCCGGGAGCACCGTGCCGTCTGTGACGGGCCCGTTCCGCCCCCACCGGCGCCAGGTGGGCTCGGGTGTGACGGACCCCACGTCCGGACATGTCGGCGGATGGTCCGAAGGGGGTGCCCGGCACCCCGATGATGTCCCGGTGTCGATGACGCCCGAGCGGGCCGGCGAGTGGCGCACCGCGATCCCGTCGCGCCGGTGGGCGGTCGCGCTGATCGTGGCGTGGGCGGCGGCGTTCGCGGTCTCCGTGGTGACGGACACCGGGCCCTGCTCGCCGGCGGACCCGAGCGTGTGCGGACCCGACACGGGTTTCGCCGTCTTCCTGGTCCCGCTCCTCGCGACGCCGGTGCTGCTCTGGCTGCGGCCGGTCCTCGGGGCAGCGGCCGGTGTGGTGTTCGCCGTCGGTGACGTCGCCCTGGACGACCACCTCCCGGCCAACGTGGCGTTCGGGCTGGTCGGCGCCGGCTGCGCCGTCCACCTCTGGCGGATCCTCAGCGGCCGGCGCCGCCAGCGGCTGCTGACCGCGGGCGACCGGGTGCCGGGACCCGTGTCGGAGCACGCCCAGCCCGACTCGTGGGACCTGGTGCGCGTGGGCGCGGCGGGGCTCCTGCTCCTCGGCGCGCTCGGCCTGGCGGGCTGGTACGCAAAGAGCGTGGCGGTCGAGGAGGACCGGCTGGCCCGCTCGGTGGTGGTCGACGGCGATGTCGCGGCCGTCGACGACGTCGACTACCTGCTCGACGTCGCGCTCGGCGACGGCGGCGCCCGGCGGACGGTGACCGTGCCCGTCCTGGAACCGACGGACCACACCGTCGGTGCGAGCGTCCCGGTGCTCCTCGACCCTGCCGCGCCCGACCGGTCCACCCTCGTGGCCGAGCCGCCGGACCACACCGGCTGGCTGAGCGCCGCCCTCGGCGCCGCGACGGCCGCGGCGCTGCTGCTGGTGGCCGAGGTCAGGCGGCGGCGAGCCGTGCGGGAGCTGTGGGTAGGCGGCGCGCCGCGGAGCGAGGTCGTCGTCCTTCCGGACGGGTCCGGGTCGGTGATGCTCCTGCCGGTGGGCGGGGCCGGCGGCTCGGGCGGGCGCCACGCGCTCCGGCCCCTCGGCCGGGTTTCCGTCGCCTTCGCCGTGCCGCGGGCGTCGGACGACTCAGCCGTCGACGCCGGTGGCGAGCCCGACGCCGACGGCGAGCCCGATGTCGACGGCGAGCCCGACGTCGACGGCGCCACGTACGCCGACGGCCCAGGCGTCGACGGCGCCACGTACGCCGATGGCCCAGGTCCTGACGACGAGCTCGATCTCGAGACCACGCGCCGGCTCGAGGCCGAGGCCGTCGCGCTGTTCGGGCAGGTCTGGCGCGACGAGGTGCACTGGACCGCGATGCTCGACGACGACGACCTCGCCGGGCTCGAGGTGCCGGTCGAGCAGTCCGCAACGGTCGTCGGCAGCCTCCACGAGGGCGGCTACGTCCTGGTGGTCACCGAGCACGAGGTTCTCGTGCCCGACGGTCCGGTCCGTCCTGCGACCGACGGCGGGTGGCAGGAGCGTGGTGCGGCCGCCGGCCGTGGGGCGCTCGACGCCCTGCGGCGCACCGTCACCGGCGCGGACGCGGACGGCGACGCCGTCGTCCCTGCCGATCCCGGGTCCATTCGGGAGGAGGGGCCACCTGGCCACGCGGTGGCGCCTGGCCCGGTGACCGGCACGGTCGTCGTCGGCACGACGCAGGCGCGGCGCGCCGTCGGCGTCGCCCTCGTGCTGGCGGGCCTGCTCGGCGGGCCTGCCTGGGTGCGCTGGATGACCGAGGGCGACTGGTTCCAGGCCCTGTCCGCCGCGTTCGCCGCCGTGACCGTCCTGCTGGCCGGGGCGCGACGGGCCCTGACCGAGGTGCGGGGGGAGTCGTCCGGCCTCACCGTCGTCACGGGGACGTGGCGGTACCAGGTGCCCTGGCCGTCCTTCCACGGCGTCCGGCGCGACGGGACCGGTCTCTGGCTCGCCTGGGAGCCGTTCACCGAGGTCGAGCTGCCCGCCGTCACCGGCGGCACGGACGCCGGGCGACGTGCCGAGGACCTCGCACGCGCTCTCGCCGGGCTGGCCGCCCACGCCGGGCGGGCTGCCGGGGCGGAGGCAACCGTCCGACCCGGACACCCCGGGCCGGCGGTCCGGCGTGAGCCGGGTCCCGCACTCGCGCTCCTCGTCCTGCTCGTGGTCGGGGTCGCCGCTGCGTGGTGGGCCTGAGCCGGCCGCGACGGCCGTGAGTACGCAGGTCAGCGGAACTGCAGGAGCCGCGAGACCTACGTCACGAGCGTGCGCCGGTCAGGCGTCGGCGGCGGGATATACCCTGATCCTGTGACCGAGAACGAGAAGGACGCCCCCACCAGCACGGACGAGCTCGAGCTGCCCGGCCCGGAGGCGGGAGCGGCTGAGGAGCGCACGCGCGCCCACCGCGTCGTCGTGGCGGAGGACGAGACCCTCATCCGCCTCGACATCGTCGAGTCGCTCACCGAGGCGGGCTTCGACGTCGTCGGGGAGGCCGCCGACGGCGAGGCCGCGGTGCGCCTGGCCACCGAGCTCGAGCCCGACGTCGTCGTCATGGACGTCAAGATGCCCGTCATGGACGGCATCACCGCCGCCGAGCGCATCATCGCCAACCGCACCTGCGCCGTCGTCATGCTCACCGCGTTCTCCCAGAAGGAGCTCGTGGAGCGGGCGCGCGACGCCGGGGCCATGGCGTACGTGGTCAAGCCCTTCACCCCGGCCGACCTCCTGCCCGCGGTCGAGATCGCCATCTCCCGGCACCAGGAGATCACCTCCCTCGAGGCCGAGGTGGCCTCCCTGTCGGAGCAGTTCGAGACCCGCAAGCGCGTCGACCGCGCCAAGGGTCTGCTCATGACGAAGATGGGCCTGAGCGAGCCCGAGGCGTTCCGCTGGATCCAGAAGACCTCCATGGACCGCCGCCTCACCATGCGCGAGGTGGCCGACGCCGTCATCGAGCAGGTCGGCGCCCGCTAGGACCCCCGGCTCACTCCGTCCGACGGCCCGGACCCCGCCACGGGGTGCCGGGCCGTCGGCGTCCGCGGGGGTCCCGCGACCGGACCGAGACCTCGAGTTCACGGGCCGGACACACCGAGAAGCCGATCTTCACGGGCCGGACACACAGGGACACAGGGCGGATACACGGGCTTCCTACGGTGGCGGTACGGGCGGGCCCCGCCCACGTCCACCAGGAGGAACGCATGATCCGCAGGAGCTCTGCCGTCCGCACGTCGGCCCTGGCCGTGGCCGTCGCCCTCACCCTCGCCGCGTGCGGGGCTGCCGAGGGCGACGACGTCGGCGCCGCCACCGACGAGGCTGCCTCGTCCGAGGGGCTGGTCCTGGGCACCCTGCTGCCCCAGACCGGTTCGCTGTCGCAGCTCGGTCCGCCGGAGATCGCCGGCGTGGACCTGGCCGTGGAGGAGATCAACGAGGCCGGCGGCGTCCTGGGCGCCGACGTCTCGGTCTCCCACAAGGACTCCTCCGACGCCGACAACGCCCAGGTGGCCACGCAGTCCGTGACCGAGCTCGTCAGCGAGGACGTCGCCGTCATCATCGGCGCCGCCTCCTCGCAGGTGACGCTCAACGTCATCGACGACGTCGTCGGCGCCGAGATCGTCATGGTCTCCCCGGCGAACACCTCCGCAACGCTGTCCGGGTACAGCGAGTACTTCTTCCGCACCGCCCCGCCGGACACGGTCCAGGGCGACGTCCTGGGGAACCTCATCCTCGGCGACGGCCACGCCAACCTCGGCATCCTGGTCTTCAACGAGGACTACGGCACCGGTCTGCGCGACGTCGTCCAGGGCGTCGTCGAGGGCGCCGGCGGCACGGTCACCTACGGCGGGCCCGGCGAGGAGTTCGACCCGACCGAGCAGAACTTCTCCACGATCGTCGGCAACGCGCTGGGGACCGCACCCGACGCCGTCGCGATCATCGCGTTCACCACCCAGACCCCGCTCATCATCGCCGAGCTCGTCAACCAGGGCTTCGACATGTCGAAGGTCTACTTCGTCGACGGCAACCTTCAGAACTTCGGCGACGACTTCGACCCCGGCACCCTCGAGGGCGCCCAGGGCACCCAGCCCGGAGTGTTCCCCTCCGACGAGTTCCGTGAGCGTCTCATGGGGGTGGACCCCGAGCTCGCGGACTTCAACTACGCGGCGGAGTCCTACGACGCCACCATGCTCGCCGCCCTCGCCGCGGTGCGCGGCGACGGCACGGACGGCCCGACGATCCAGGCCAACATGGCGGCCGTCTCCGGCGCCGAGGGCGGCACGGAGTGCGCCGGGTTCGAGGAGTGCGCGGCGCTGCTCGAGGACGGCGAGGAGATCGTCTACCAGGCTGTCTCCGGCGTCGGGCCCTTCAACGCGGAGAACGACCCCTCCGCTGCGAACATCGGTGTCTACCTCTTCGACGGCGAGAACAACAACTCCTTCCAGCGCGTGGAGTTCGGCGAGATCGGCTGACCAAGGCGCGCGGCGCGAGCGGTTCTCGCCGTGCTCTCCCCGCGCTCGCGACGGCGCCCGGTGGTTCACCGGGCGCCGTCGTGTGTGCGCCGGCTCGCCGTCGGGGTGAGTTTCCGGGGCTGGCCTCGAGGCGCGTCTGCCGGTGCGGCTGCGTTGCTGGCCGGTGCGGCTGCGTTGCTGGCCGGGGCGGCTTCTTGCTGACGGGGGCGCTGCCTCGCCGCCGGTGCCTGATTCCGTCCGTCGCTGTCCGGCGGGCGCCACGAGTAAGCAGCCAACGGGTCGGGTCAGCTGGAGGTTCCCTGCTGACTGGCCCCGCCTGCTGCTGGTTCGGCGCGGAGGTACTGACTGGCTGCGGCCGGGGGGTCGCCGCGGGCCGGCGGGCGCGGCCCGATCGGCCGCGCCGGTCGGGCGGTGCCGCAGGAGCTAGCTCAGGCCGCGCCGGTCGGGCGGTGCCGCAGGAGCCAGCTCAGGCCGCGCCGGTCGGGCCGTGCCGCAGGAGGTTGCTCAGGCCTCGCCGGCCCGCACGGCGGCATCCTCGACGTCGGCGGCGAGGGTGCCCAGGTACAGCTCGACGACCTTGGGGTCGTCCATGAGCTCACGTCCGGGCCCGGAGTAGGCGTTCGTGCCCTGGTCGAGGACGTAGGCGCGGTCGCAGATCTGCAGCGCCCGGCGGGCGTTCTGCTCGACGATGACCACCGAGACACCGGCCTTGTTGATCTTCCGGGTGCGCAGGAACGTCTCGTCCTGGCGCACGGGGGACAGGCCCGCGGAGGGCTCGTCGAGCAGCAGGACCGAGGGGTCCATCATCAACGCGCGGGCCATCGCGACCATCTGCCGTTCGCCGCCGGACAGCGACCCGGCCCGCTGACGGCGGCGCTCGCCGAGGTCGGGGAAGATCTCCACGACGGCGGCGAAGCGCTGGGCGAACCTCTTGGGCGCCTGGTAGACGCCCATCTGGAGGTTCTCCTCGATGGTCAGGCCGGGGAAGACGTTGTTGTTCTGGGGGACGAAGCCCACCCCCCGGCGCACGAGGCTGTCCGCCCGCTCGTTGGTGACGTCCTCGCCGTCGAGCGTGACCCGTCCGGATCGGACGGTCACCAGCCCGAACAGCGCCTTGAGGAGCGTGGACTTCCCGGCCCCGTTGGGTCCGATGATGCCCACCAGCTCACCGCGGTGCACCCGCAGGCTGCACCGTTCGAGGATGTTGACGCCCGGCAGGTAGCCCGCGACGAGCTCCTCGGCGGCCAGGAGCGGGGAGCCGTCGGGCTCGCCGAGGTGGACGGGGCGGGTCGGCGTCGTGGTCATCGGTCCTCAGTCCTGGAGCAGGGCGTCGTCGCCGAGGTCGGTGTCGTGGTGGGCGCCGAGGTAGGCGTCGACGACGGCCGGCTCACGCATGACCGAGTCGGCGGGGCCCTCGGCGACGATGCGCCCCTCGGCCATGACGACCACCCAGTCGGAGATGTGGCGCACCATGTGCATGTCGTGCTCGACGAAGAGGACGGTCATCCCCTCGTCGCGCAGGTCGGTGATGTGCGCGAGGAGGGACTGGGTCAGGGCCGGGTTCACCCCGGCCATCGGTTCGTCCAGCATGATCATCCGGGGCTCGGACATCAGGGCCCGCGCCATCTCGAGGAGCTTGCGCTGGCCGCCGGAGAGGCTGCCGGCGAAGTCGTCCTTCTTGGTGTCGAGCCGGAACCGCTCGAGCAGGGTCATGGCCCTGTCGGTGATGTCCCGCTCCCGTGCGCGCCACAGCCGGGGGACGAGCGCGACGGCGGGGTGCTCGCCGGGCTGGCGCGTGGCACCCAGGCGCATGTTCTCCAGCACCGTCATCCGGTTGAGCGCCTTGGTGAGCTGGAACGTCCGGACCATGCCCGAACGGGCGACCCGCGCCGCACCCAGGCGCTCGACCTGCCGGCCGTCGAACCACCACCGCCCCGAGCTCGGCCGGTCGAAGCCGGTGAGCAGGTTGAACAGGGTGGTCTTGCCCGCGCCGTTGGGCCCGATGAGTGCGGTGATCGCGTGTCGGGGGACCTCGAGGTGCTCGACGTCGACCGCGGTCATGCCCCCGAAGGAGCGCTTGACGTCGTCGACGACGAGGATCGGGTCCGGCTTGGCCGAGCCCGGGGCCCGCTCGGTGTGCGTGAGGTCCGCGCGGGGGCGGGTGGTGTCAACGGACATGGATCGCCAGCTCCTTCTTGTCGCCGAGGATGCCCTGTGGTCGGAAGATGATGAGCGCCATGAGGGTCACGCCCACGAGGATCCAGCCGAAGGCCTCGATCTGGGCCACGCTCATGACGTCGGACGGCACGACGGCGCGCATGAAGCCCTTGATGAGCATGAGGGAGGCCCAGAAGAGCATCGAGCCGATGATGGGTCCGAACACCGTCGCCGCCCCGCCGAGCAGGAGGATCGTCCACACGTAGAAGGTCGTCGGCCGGCCCAGGGAGTCCGGCTGCACCGCTCGCGGCAGGACGTAGAGGATCCCGGCGAGGGCGCCGAGCACGCCACCGAGCACGAGAGCTTGCATCTTGTACCCGAAGACGTTCTTGCCGAGCGATCGCACCGCGTCCTCGTCCTCCCGGATGCCCTTGAGCACCCGTCCCCAGGGGCTGCGCATGAGGCGCCAGACGAGCAGGGCGGCGAGCACGACGACCGCCCAGCCCACGAGGCGCAGCCACCAGCTGTTCGAGGCGTTGATCGCATAGCTGAACGGGCCGAGGGCGAAGCTGCCGTCGGGGAAGGGGGAGGCGTCCTGGAAGGTCTGCTTGAAGGAGTTGCCCAGCAGGCCGTTGGAGGCGCCGGTGACGTCCGTCAGGGCGGTCGACCGGCCCACGAGCCGGACGATCTCGGCCGCCGCGATCGTGACGATCGCCAGGTAGTCACCGCGGAGCGTGAGCGTCGGGATGCCGAGGAGGACGGCGAAGGCCACGGCCGCGGCCACGGCGGCACCGACGGCCGCCCACAGCGGCCAACCGGCGATGGTGGCGATGGCGAAGCCGTACGCGCCGAGCAGCATGAAGCCGGCCTGGCCCATGTTGAGCAGCCCCGTGAGCCCGAAGTGGACGTTGAGCCCGATGGCAGCCAGGGCGAACGCGGCCGTGGTGGGGGCGAAGAGCTCGCCCGCCACGTTGGTGAGGAGGTTGGACCAGTCCATGGCGCTGCCCTTCAGCCGACGCGTTCGGCGCGGCCGAGGATGCCCTGGGGCCTCAGCAGCAGAACGAGGATGAGGATGACCAGCGCCGCGGCGTAGCGCATGTCGCTGGGGATGACGAGGGTGGACAGCTCCACGACCAGGCCGATGACGAGCGAGCCGACGAGTGCGCCGTACGCCGTGCCGAGGCCGCCGAGGGTGACGGCGGCGAACATGAGCATGAGCAGCGCCGTGCCCATGTTCCACCGGGTGGCGGACAGGTAGAGCCCGAGCAGCACCCCGCCGAGGGCCGCCAGGCCCGTGCCCATCGTCCACACGAGACGCACGATCCGGTCGACACCGATCCCTGAGGCGGCAGCCAGGGCGGGGTTGTCCGAGACCGCGCGCGTCGCGCGGCCGAGCCGGGTGGTCCCCAGGAAGAGCGCGACGGCGACCAGCACCACGACGGCGATCACCACCGAGACCGCGGACTGCTGGGTGAGGCTGACCGGCCCGACGTCGATGATCGGCGGGTTCGACGTGACGATCCGCAGGCTCCCGCCGCCGGCGAAGAGGTTGAAGGCGTACTGCAGAGCCATCGCCAGGCCGATGGTGACGATCATCTGCTGGGTCAGACCCACCCCCCGGCGGCGCAGCGGTGCCCAGATGCCCAGGTCCTGGACGTAGCCGACGACCAGCCCCGCGGTGACGGCGAGGAGCCCGGCGACCGGCAGGGGCAGGCCCACCACCTGCGTGAAGAAGTACGCGAGCAGGGCGCCGAGGGTGACCTGCTCGCCGTGGGCGAAGTTGCTCAGCCCCGTGGTGCCGTAGATGAGGGACAGGCCCACCGACGCCAGGGCGATGAGCAGGCCGAAGATCAGGCCGCTGACCACGAGCTGGCCGACCCGGCCCGCGCTCGCCCCGGTCGCGGTGGCCGACTCGGGGGCGAGCTCGACCTCGTCGGACGTCCCGTCCGAGCCGCCGGTGGCGGCCTCGCTCGCATCGTCGCCGGCCGGTGCAGGCGCCGCCGCGGGCGGACCCAGGGGGAAGAGGGCGCCGGCGGAGCTGCCGAGGGTGACGGTGACGGTGCGGGGGTTGGCCGCGGGGTCCCGGAGCGTCTCGCCGTCGGGCAGCGTGGCCTCGTCGAGGGTGACCGTGTGCTCGCCCGGCTCGGTGACGGCCGCGACCCACCGGCCCGTCCCGTCCGTGACGGCCGCGACCGTCCCGCCGGGCCCCTCGACGCTCAGCTCGACCCCGACGGCCGGCTCACCGTCGGCCGTGCGGATGGTGCCGGCCAGGCAGGCGGTGGTGGCGTCGGGGGTGCAGGTCGCGGTGGCGGCGACGGCGGTCGCGGGCTGGAGCAGCCACAGGGCCGCCAGCAGGAGGCCCAGGAGGGCGCGGGCGCCGGCCCACGCTCTGGCTGCCGGTCTCATGAGGGCTCCGTCCTGTGGCCGAGCGGGCCGGACGGTGGAGGCCGTCCGGTGCCGCGAGACTAGGGACGGAGTGTTTCCGTGGCGTTGCGCCCACCGGACGACGGTGTTTCGTCGGCGGCAGCGGCCGAACCGCGCGTGGGCGAACCGCGCGTGGGCGAACCGCGCGCGATCGAACCGCGCGCGGCCGACGTGCGCGCGGCCGAGCTGCGCGTGAGCGCCGCGGAGGGCGTAGGACGTACCTGAGTGGTCAGGACCGGTCGAGGACCAGACAGCTCAGCCGGGCGGTGCAGACCCGCCGGCCGGCGTCGTCGACGATGGTGATCCCGTAGCTCGCTGTGGTGCGACCCTCGTGCAGCGCCTCGGCGGTCGCGGTCACCCAGCCGTCGCGGACGCCTCGATGGTGCGTGGCGCTCAGCTCGGTGCCCACCGCGACCCGGCCGGCGCCGGCGTGGATCGCCGCGGCGTAGGAGCCGACGGACTCGGCCAGGACCGCGGACGCGCCGCCGTGCAGCAGGCCGTAGGGCTGGGTGTTCCCCGCGACGGGCATGCGCGCCACGACCCGTCCGGCGGACGCCTCGAGGACCTCGATGCCCAGCTTTGCGCCCAGTGCGTCCGCGCCGGAGCCACGGAGGTCGTCGATGATCTCGTGCACGGTCATGGGGACAGCGTGGCACGGCCGGGCAGGCACCGCCGTGAGCGCGCCCGCGCCGCCGTGAGCGCGCCCGCGCCGCGGTGGCACGTCCGGGGTATCGGCGTGTCGACGCGCCGGCGGCGGCGTCGGTGGCGGCGGTTAGGGTGGCACCCGTGACCGAGTCCCCCCGCCTGCTCCTCGTCGACGGCCACTCGATGGCGTTCCGCGCGTTCTACGCCCTGCCGGCGGAGAACTTCTCCACCACCACCGGTCAGCACACGAACGCCGTCTACGGGTTCGTCTCGATGCTCATCAACCTCATGGCGGAGGAGCGGCCCACGCACGTCGCCGTCGCGTTCGACGTCGCCGGCGGGACCTTCCGCACCGAGGACTACGCCGAGTACAAGGGCAACCGCGACGCCGCGCCGGCGCCGTTCCAGGGGCAGGTCCCGCTCATCCAGGAGGTCATGGGTGCGATGAACGTCCCGGTCCTGGAGAAGGCCGGGTTCGAGGCCGACGACATCCTCGCCACCCTCGCGACCCAGGCGGCGGCCGCCGGGCTCGAGGTGCTCATCTGCTCGGGCGACCGCGACACCTTCCAGCTCGTCGACGAGGCAGTGACCGTCCTGTACCCCGTCAAGGGCGTCTCGACGATGAACCGGATGACCCCCACGGCCGTCGCCGAGAAGTACGGCCTGCCGCCGGAGCGCTACCCCGACCTCGCCGCCCTCGTGGGGGAGACGAGCGACAACCTTCCCGGTGTGCCGGGGGTGGGCCCGAAGACGGCCGCGAAGTGGATCGTGCAGTACGACGGGCTCGACAACGTCATCGCCCACGCCGACCTCATCGGGGGCAAGGCCGGCCAGAGCCTGCGCGACAACCTCGACCAGGTCATCCGCAACCGCCGCCTCAACCACCTCCTCACCGACGTCGAGCTGCCGCTGGGCGTGGACGACCTCGCCCGTCGACCGCTCGACCGCGAGAAGGTCCACCAGGTCTTCGACGCCCTGGAGTTCGACGTGCTGCGCAAGCGGCTGTTCGACTCCCTCCCCGAGGCGCAGGGGCCGGCCGAGCCGGCGCCCGCCCTGGACGTCGACGTCGTCGCGCACACCGCGCTCGACGGCGGCCTGGCGCCCTGGTTCGCGGCGCGGGCCGGGCGCCTGCTCGGCCTGGACGTCACAGGCAGCGCCGCCCAGGGGACCGGTGACGCGTGGGCGCTCGCCGTCGCTGACGACGCCGGGCACGCGGTGACCGTGGACCTCGCCGAGGTCGACCAGGATCAGGAGCAGGCCCTCGCGGCCTGGCTCGCCGACGGCGACGCCCCCAAGGCGCTGCACGAGGCCAAGTCGGCCTGGCACGCCCTGGGCGGGCGCGGTCTCGAGCTCACCGGCGTCGTCATGGACACCGCCCTGGCGGCGTACCTGTGCCACCCCGACCAGCGCAGCTACAGCCTGCCGGACCTCACCCTGCGCTACCTCAAGCGCGAGCTGCGCGAGGACGAGGGCGAGGGCGGTCAGGCCATGCTCTCCCTCGACGGTGAGGCGAGCGACCGGGTCGCGGGGCTGCGCGCCTCCGCCGTCGTCGAGCTCGCCGGGGCGCTCGGCGCCGACCTGGCCGACCGTGAGGCCACCGCGCTGCTCACCGACCTCGAGCTGCCCGTCCAGCGCGTCCTCGAGGGCATGGAGCGGGCCGGGATCGCCGCGGACGTGGCCAACCTCGACGCCCAGCGCGGCGACTTCGACCACGCCGTCGAGCGGGCCGCCGCGCAGGCGTACGAGGCGATCGGCCACGAGGTCAACCTCTCCAGCCCCAAGCAGCTCCAGGAGGTGCTGTTCACCGAGCTGGACATGCCCCGGACGAAGAAGACCAAGACCGGCTACACCACCGACGCCGACGCCCTGGCCGACCTCTACGCCAAGACCGGCCACCCGTTCCTTGAGCACCTGCTGGCGCACCGCGACCAGATCCGGCTCCGCCAGACGGTCGAGGGCCTGCTCCGGTCCGTGGCCGCGGACGGGCGCATCCACACGACCTTCCACCAGACGATCGCCGCGACCGGACGCCTGAGTTCCACCGATCCGAACCTGCAGAACATCCCGGTGCGCACCGAGGACGGGCTGCGCATCCGCGAGGGCTTCGTCGTGGGGGAGGGGTACGAGAGCCTGCTCACCGCCGACTACTCCCAGATCGAGATGCGCATCATGGCGCACCTGTCCGGTGACGCCGGGCTCATCGAGGCGTTCCGCTCGGGCGAGGACCTGCACTCCTACGTGGGCTCGCGGGTCTTCGAGGTGCCGACCGACGCCGTCACCGCGGCGCAGCGCAGCAAGATCAAGGCGATGAGCTACGGCCTCGCGTACGGGCTCAGCGCGTTCGGTCTCTCCCGTCAGCTCAAGATCGAGGTGGGTGAGGCGCGCACGCTCATGGACGAGTACTTCGAGCGGTTCGGCGGCGTCCGCGACTACCTCACCGGCGTCGTCGACGAGGCCCGCCGCACCGGGTACACCCAGACCATCATGGGCCGGCGCCGCTACCTGCCCGACCTCACCAGCGACAACCGGCAGCGCCGGGACATGGCCGAGCGGATGGCGCTCAACGCCCCGATCCAGGGCTCCGCCGCGGACATCATCAAGGTCGCCATGGTCCGCACCGCGCAGGGCCTGGCCGAGGCCGGCCTGCGCTCGCGCATCCTCCTGCAGGTCCACGACGAGCTCGTCCTCGAGGTCGCGGCCGGCGAGGCCGATGAGGTCGAGCGGATCGTCCGCACCCAGATGGGTGCCGCGGCAGACCTGTCCGTGCCCCTCGACGTCTCCGTCGGCACCGGCCGGTCCTGGCGCGACGCCGCGCACTGAGGCACACCGACGGCGCCCGGTCGGCCGGTCGCTGCCGGCGCGTCGACGCCGCAGTCGGCGGTCGCCGCTACGGTCGGCAGGTCGACGTGACGGCCGCCGGGTCGACGCTACGGCCGGTGGGTCCGGAAGATCGCCGTGCCGGGCAGCAGGGCGCCGCGCACCGGTCCCCACCCGCCCCACACGGACGAGTTGTCCGTGGGCCACTCCGGCTCGACCAGGTCGTCGATCACGAGGCCCGCGGCGACGACGTCACGCACGTGGTCGCCCAGGGTGCGGTGGTACTCGGCGTAGACCGGTGCCCCCGAGGCGTCGCGCTCGACGTACGGGGTGCGGTCGAAGTAGGAGCGGTCCGCGGTCAGGCCCCGTTCGCCCGGGTCGTCCGGAAAGGCCCAACGGATCGGGTGGGTGACGGCGAAGACCCACCGACCCCCCGGCCGGAGCACCCGGGCCAGCTCGGCGTGGATCGCGGCCGCGTCGGGCACGAACGCGATGGCGCCGTACGCGGTGAAGGCCACGTCGAACGAGCCGTCCGCGAAGGGCAGGGACCGCGCGTCGGCGAGGACCTTCTCGACCGGGACCCCCGTGACGGCGTCGAGCTCGGCCGCCCGGGCGAGCATCCCCTCCGCGACGTCGGACGCGACGACGTCGACACCCTGCGCGGTGAGCCACCGCGAGCACTGTGCGGCGCCCGCGCCCACCTCGAGCACCCGCAGGCGGCGCAGCGCCGTCACCGGACCGAGCAGGTGCGCCTCGGCCTCGCGCAGTCCCTCGGGGCACCAGCGGAAGTCGGCCTCCCCGAGGAACGTGCCGTGCTCGGCCAGGTAGTCGCCGGCCCCGGCGCTCCACCACTCGGCGTTCGCCCGGGCGGCCGCCGCACCGTCGACGCTCTCGTAGCCCGCGCTCGTGATGTCCACCCGCCCAGTGTGGCCGAGGCGGGGGAGACCGACGTCACTGCCGTGCCGGGCCCGGGGCCGGGAGGGCCGGTTGCCGCGCCGTCTCCGGCGTCGGTAGGATCGACGGGCGCATGTATGTCTTCATGCTGCCTGCAGTTCAGCACCACCCATCCTGTCCGCACTACTTCCTGTCCGCATCGGAGTCCACAGCTCAATGACCACCACTACGCCCACGCAGCCGACGTCCCCCCAGGTTGCCGTCAACGACATCGGCTCGGCCGAGGACTTCCTCGCCGCCATTGACGAGACCATCAAGTACTTCAACGACGGGGACATCGTCGAGGGCACCATCGTCAAGGTCGACCGGGACGAGGTCCTCCTCGACATCGGCTACAAGACCGAGGGCGTCATCCTCTCTCGCGAGCTCTCCATCAAGCACGACGTGGACCCCGACGAGGTCGTCTCCGTCGGCGACAAGATCGAGGCCCTGGTCCTGCAGAAGGAGGACAAGGAGGGCCGGCTCCTCCTGTCCAAGAAGCGCGCCCAGTACGAGCGCGCCTGGAGCACGATCGAGAAGATCAAGGACGAGGACGGCGTCGTCACCGGCACCGTCATCGAGGTCGTCAAGGGCGGCCTCATCCTCGACATCGGCCTGCGTGGCTTCCTCCCCGCCTCCCTCGTGGAGATGCGCCGCGTCCGCGACCTCCAGCCCTACGTGGGCAAGGAGCTCGAGGCGAAGATCATCGAGCTGGACAAGAACCGCAACAACGTCGTCCTCTCGCGTCGCGCCTGGCTCGAGCAGACCCAGTCCGAGGTGCGCTCGCACTTCCTGCAGACCCTGCAGAAGGGCCAGGTCCGTCCCGGCGTCGTCTCGTCGATCGTCAACTTCGGCGCGTTCGTGGACCTGGGCGGCGTGGACGGCCTCGTGCACGTCTCCGAGCTGTCCTGGAAGCACATCGACCACCCGAACGAGGTCGTCGAGGTCGGCCAGGAGGTCACCGTCGAGGTCCTCGACGTCGACATGGACCGCGAGCGTGTCTCCCTCTCGCTCAAGGCGACGCAGGAAGACCCGTGGCAGGCCTTCGCGCGCACCCACGCCATCGGCCAGGTCGTGCCGGGCAAGGTCACCAAGCTCGTCCCGTTCGGCGCGTTCGTTCGCGTCGAGGACGGCATCGAGGGCCTGGTCCACATCTCCGAGCTCGCCCAGCGTCACGTCGAGCTGCCCGAGCAGGTCGCGAAGGTCGGCGACGACGTGTTCGTCAAGGTCATCGACATCGACCTGGACCGCCGTCGGATCTCGCTGTCCCTCAAGCAGGCCAACGAGGGCGTCGACCCCAGCAGCGAGGACTTCGACCCGTCGCTGTACGGCATGGCCGCGGAGTACGACGAGGCGGGGAACTACAAGTACCCCGAGGGCTTCGACCCCGAGACCAACGAGTGGCTCGAGGGCTACGAGACCCAGCGCGAGGCCTGGGAGGCCGAGTACGCCAAGGCGCACGCCCGCTGGGAGGCGCACAAGAAGCAGGTCGCGTCCGCCCAGGACGCCGACGCCGAGGCTGCCGACGCCGGGGTCTCCGGTGCGGGTCAGGCCGGCCCGGCGACCTACAGCTCGGCCCCGGCCGAGGCCGCCGGCACGCTGGCGTCCGACGAGGCCCTCGCCGCGCTGCGCGAGAAGCTCACCGGCAACTGAGCCACCCGGCTCTGAGCTGACGAGGCCCGCCGTCCCCCGAGGGGGACGGCGGGCCTCGCCGCGTCTGGGCCGACGGTCCTGCCGTACGGGCCCGACGCCTACCCGCGCGCTACCGGTGTCCCGCGTGCCCGCCGCCGACGAACCGCCTGCCGCGGGGTCCGGTCGCCTGCTTGCGCGCTACGGGTGGTCCGGGTGCCGTGGGGTTCGGGCGCCTGTGGTGCGCCGCCGGCGCTCCCGCCTGCCGTGGGTCCGGCGCGCGTCTCGTCGAGGTAGCAAGAAACGGGACGAGTCAGCAGGAATGTCGGTGCTGACTCGTCCCGTTGGGTGCTGATTAAGCTCGAACCTGCTGACTGAGCGCAGGTCCCTCGTCCGGTGCCCGGTGCCCGGTACCCGGATCCCGGTGTGGTCCAGCGCCTCCCTCGTCGAGGCAGTAGGCAACGGGACGAGTCAGCAGGAATGTCGGTGCTGACTCGTCCCGTTGGGTGCTGATTGGGCTCGAACCTGCTGACTGAGCGCGGGTCCCTCGTCCGGTGCCCGGTTCGCGGTGCCCGGATCACGGTGCCCGGTGCCCGGTGCCCGGTGCCCGGTGCCCGGTACCCGGATCCCGGTGCCCGGTGCCCGGTGCCCGGTGCCTGGAGCGCGACTGGGTGTGAGCCTTCGCGCCACCGACGGTCCGGCTCGCGTGCCGCGTCGAGGTCCGCTCTCGCCGGGCCGTGCTCAGACCAGGGTGGCCGTGAGGGTGATCGTGGTGCCGGTCAATGCCTGGCTCACCGGGCAGCCCACCTTGGCGGCCTCGGCGATGCGCTGGAAGTCCTCCTCGGAGATGCCCTCGATCTGGGCGTTCACCGTGAGGTGGATGCCGGTG
Source organism: Georgenia muralis (assembly GCF_003814705.1). Lineage (NCBI taxonomy): Bacteria > Bacillati > Actinomycetota > Actinomycetes > Allobogoriellales > Allobogoriellaceae > Georgenia > Georgenia muralis. The sequence continues at coordinate 2,971,661 of NZ_RKRA01000001.1, forward strand.
ATGCCCTCGCCGGCGACGAACGTGGCCTCGGCGGACGTGTCCAGCTGGGCGGGCGGGGTGCCGTTCTGGTCGAGCTCGTTCGAGAACGCCATGGAGTAGCAGGTGGCGTGCGCGGCGGCGATGAGCTCCTCGGGGGAGGTGGTCCCCCCGGCCTCCTCCGCACGGGCCTTCCAGTTGACGTCGAACGTCCCGAGTCCGGAGGTGTCGAGCCGGGCGGTCCCGGAGCCCTGGAACAGGTTGCCCCGCCAGGTGGCGCTGCCCTTGCTCACGACTGGGTTCGGCATGGTGGTGTCCTCCTTCCCGGGCCCGGTCCCTCCGGGCTCGGTGTCATGCCCATCCTGCCGGTCCTCCTGCCGGGGCGCAGAGGGAGGCGGCGACGACGCCGGTAGCCTGGGCAGGTGCGCTCGTCTCCCGCCCCGGCCCGGCCGTGCTGAGCGTCGGCCTCACGGGCGGCATCGGCTCGGGCAAGTCGACCGTGGCCGCGGAGCTGGCGCGGCTGGGTGCCGTCGTCGTCGACGCCGACCGGATCGCGCGCGAGGTCGTGGAGCCCGGGACCCCCGGGCTCGCGGCGGTCGCCGCGGAGTTCGGGCCAGAGGTGCTCCGCCCGGACGGCTCGCTCGACCGTCAGGCTCTCGCCGCGCGGGTCTTCGCCGATCCGGCCGCGCTGCGCCGGCTCGGGGAGATCACCCACCCCCTCGTCGCCGCCGAGAGCCGGCGCCGGCAGGAGGCTGCGGCGCCGGATGCGGTGGTGGTCCACGACGTGCCCCTCATCGTCGAGAACGGCCTCGCCGACCACTACGACCTCGTCGTGGTCGTCGGCGCGGACGAGGACACCCGTACGGCCCGGCTGGTCTCCTCCCGCAGCATGACCGAGGACGACGCGCGTGCCCGGATCCGGGCCCAGGCCGACGACGACGCCCGCCGCGCCGTCGCCGACGTCTGGCTCGACAACTCCGGCACGACGGACGAGCTGCTCTCCGCCGTCGGCCGGCTCTGGCGCGAGCGGCTGCTGCCGGCGGCGCACGGGTCCGGCCTCACCGCAGGCTGACGACCCCCGGGAGGTAGCCCGCTGTCCGTCCGGCCGGCTGACCGCCTCCGGATGACCAGCGGGGCGCACTGCGGACATCGTCGGTGCGGGGATCTCCTCCTGGCCGGCCTGCTCCCGGAGGACCCCGGACCGTCCGCCCTGGGCCGAACGACGGACCTCGCCCCGCCCGATGTCGGTGCCCCGACGTACCGTTGACCCATGCGCCCAGTGACCGACCTGCAGCGTGCGGTGGCACCCTTCGAGGTCGTCTCCGACTACGTCCCCTCGGGCGACCAGCCCACCGCGATCAAGGAGCTCACCGAGCGGCTGCGCGCGGGGGAGAAGGACATCGTCCTGCTCGGCGCCACCGGTACGGGCAAGTCCGCGACCACCGCCTGGCTCGTCGAGCAGGTGCAGCGCCCCACGTTGGTCATGGCGCCCAACAAGACGCTGGCGGCCCAGCTGGCCACCGAGTTCCGCGAGCTCCTGCCCAACAACGCCGTCGAGTACTTCGTCTCCTACTACGACTACTACCAGCCGGAGGCGTACGTCCCGCAGACGGACACCTACATCGAGAAGGACTCCTCGATCAACGACGAGGTCGAGCGGCTGCGGCACAGCGCCACGAACTCCCTCCTCACCCGTCGCGACGTCATCGTCGTCGCGTCGGTCTCGTGCATCTACGGCCTGGGCACGCCCCAGGAGTACGTCGACCGGATGGTCCAGCTGCGCATCGGGGACCGGGTCGACCGGGACGACCTGCTGCGCCACTTCGTGTCCATGCAGTACACCCGCAACGACATGGCGTTCACCCGGGGGACCTTCCGCGTCCGCGGGGACACGATCGAGATCATCCCCGTCTACGAGGAGCTCGCCATCCGGATCGAGCTCTTCGGCGACGAGATCGAGACCCTGAGCACGCTCCACCCGCTCACCGGGGACGTGGTGCGGCGCGAGGAGGCCGTCCATCTGTTCCCGGCCACGCACTACGTCGCCGGGCCGGAGCGGATGGAGCGGGCGATCGGGACCATCGAGGCCGAGCTCGCCGAGCGGCTCGACGACCTCGAGCGCCAGAACAAGCTCCTCGAGGCCCAGCGGCTGCGCATGCGCACCACCTACGACATCGAGATGATGCGCCAGATCGGCACCTGCTCGGGCATCGAGAACTACTCGCGGCACATCGACGGCCGCGGGCCCGGCACCGCCCCCCACACCCTGCTGGACTACTTCCCCGAGGACTTCCTCCTCGTCATCGACGAGTCGCACGTCACCGTCCCGCAGATCGGGGCGATGTACGAGGGGGACATGTCCCGCAAGCGCACGCTCGTCGACCACGGGTTCCGCCTGCCCTCGGCGATGGACAACCGGCCGCTGCGGTGGGAGGAGTTCCTCGAGCGCATCGGCCAGACGGTCTACCTCTCCGCGACTCCCGGGCCGTACGAGCTGAGCCAGTCCGACGGCGTCGTCGAGCAGATCATCCGGCCCACCGGGCTCGTGGACCCCGAGGTCGTCGTCAAGCCGACCAAGGGCCAGATCGACGACCTCCTCGGCGAGATCCGCGACCGGGTCGACCGTGACGAGCGCGTGCTCGTCACGACGCTGACGAAGAAGATGGCCGAGGACCTCACCGACTACCTCCTCGAGCGCGACGTCCGCGTGCGCTACCTCCACTCCGACGTCGACACGCTGCGCCGGGTCGAGCTGCTGCGTGAGCTGCGGCTGGGGCAGTACGACGTGCTCGTCGGCATCAACCTCCTCCGGGAGGGGCTCGACCTGCCGGAGGTGTCCCTCGTCGCCATCCTCGACGCCGACAAGGAGGGCTTCCTGCGGTCCTCGACCTCGCTCATCCAGACCATCGGGCGCGCCGCGCGAAACGTCTCGGGCCAGGTGCACATGTACGCCGACAGGATCACGGCGTCGATGGCGCACGCGATCGAGGAGACCACCCGCCGCCGCGAGAAGCAGGTGGCCTACAACACCGAGCACGGCATCGAGCCGACGGCGTTGCGCAAGAAGATCGCGGACGTCACCGACATGCTCGTCCGGGAAGACATCGACACCGCCGAGCTGCTCGAGGGCGGCTACCGCGGGGCCGGCGGGAAGGACCGGAAGCGGGGCGGCACGACCGCCCGCGAGAAGCTCGCCGGTGCGGCTGCCAGCGAGCTGGCGCAGCTCATCCACGACCTCTCGGACCAGATGCACGCCGCCGCCGAGGAGCTCCAGTTCGAGCTCGCCGCCCGTCTGCGGGACGAGATCTCGGACCTCAAGAAGGAGCTCCGGCAGATGACGGCCGCGAACGCCTGACGCCGCATCCCTGGCCCGCGACGGCGTCGCCGGTGTTGCGAGCGCCACGGTGGACCCGCGTGGCCGGGCCCAGGGGGGTGCCGTATCCTGGCCGGGCGGAGGGGAGTATTCCCCACAACAGTGGTGCCGTCATCACGGCCGGTCGTGGACCGGCTCGGTGCCATCGGCCCGGCGATCCGTCGCCCGGGCGGGAAGAGACCTCCGGTACCCGCCCCTACGTACCGGAGGAAATGTGGACGTCCACGCTCTCGGTTGGATCCTGCTCATCGGCATCATCGTCGTGATGATCGCCGTCGACATCATCGGCCATGTCCGCACCCCGCACGCCCCCTCCATGAAGGAGGCCGCCTGGTGGTCGGTCGCCTACGTGGCCATGGCGATCGTCTTCGGCTTCATCGTGTGGATCGGCTACGGCGGTGTCTACGCCGGTGAGTACTTCGCCGGGTACGTGACCGAGAAGAGCCTCTCGGTGGACAACCTCTTCGTCTTCGTCATCGTCATCGCCGCGTTCCGGATCCCCCGGAAGTACCAGCAGGAGGTCCTGCTCGCCGGGATCGTCATCGCCATGGTGCTCCGGGCCATCTTCATCGCCGCCGGCGCCGCCGTCATCGAGAACTTCTCCTGGGTCTTCTACCTCTTCGGGGCGTTCCTCATCTACACGGCCGTGGCCCAGGCCCGCGAGGGCGTGGAGAAGCCGGACGAGCACGACGAGTACCACGAGAACGGCTTCGTCCGGCTCGTGCGCCGCTTCGTCCCGGTCACCGACGGGTTCGTCGGCGGCAAGCTCGTCCACCGCCACGCCGGCAAGACGATGATCACCCCGATGTTCCTGGCGATCCTCGCGATCGGCAGCGCCGACATCCTGTTCGCCGTCGACTCCATCCCGGCCATCTTCGGCCTCACCCGGGAGCCGTACCTGGTCTTCGCCGCCAACGCGTTCTCCCTGCTCGGCCTGCGCCAGCTGTACTTCCTCATCGACGGCCTCCTCGACCGGCTCGTCTACCTGCACTACGGTCTCGCCGCGATCCTCGGCTTCATCGGCGTCAAGCTCCTCATCCACGCACTCCACGAGAACGAGCTGCCCTTCATCAACGGCGGCGAGCACTGGGACGTCCTGCCCGAGCCGTCCATCGTCGTCTCCCTCCTGTGGATCGTCGGCGTCCTGGCCATCACGATCGTGGCCAGCCTGCGGCGGAACAAGAAGGACGAGCGTCTGGCCGCCGCCGAGGAGGTCCTCAAGTCCGGTGGCGAGACCACCGAGGGGGAGCGGCACCTCCCCCGCGAGGAGGGTGCAGCCCCTCTGCCGTCGGACACGGACGAGGGGGACGACCCCCGTGACGAGGACCGGCGTGCCGCGGCTCGCGGCGCCGGTGACGGCCGGCGTACCGACCACGACGACTGAGCGGCCGGTGACGGCCGGTTCGCCGGAGTCCATCCGCTCCCTCGAGCGCGGGCTCGGCGTCATCAAGGTCTTCGATGCGGACCACCCCCGGCTCGGGCTGTCCGAGGTGGCGGCCCGCTCGGGCCTGCCCCGCGCCGCCGCCCGCCGCGCGCTGACCACCCTCGTCGAGCTCGGGTACGCCGAGCAGTCCGGGCGTGACTACACCCTCCGGCCGCGCCTGCTCGACCTCGGCTTCCTCCGCCTGGCCGACCTCAGCCTCGCCGACGTCGCCCGCCCGCACCTGTCGACCCTCTCGGAGCGGCTCGGTGCATCGGCGTCGGCGTCGGTGCTCGAGGCCGGCCAGATCGTCTACATCGCCCGCGCCGCCACCCGGGACCTCATGCGTGTGCGGATCCGGACGGGCACCCGGTTCCCCGCCGAGTCGACCTCCATGGGCCGGGTCCTCCTCGCGGCCCGCTCACCCGAATGGATCGAGGGGTTCGTCGCCACCGTGCGGGTCGAGCGCCGCTCGCCGTACACGACGACGGACACCGACCGGCTGCGCTCGATCCTGGCGCTGACCCGCCGTCAGGGTTACGCGCTGGTGGACCAGGAGCTCGAGGAAGGGCTCCGGTCGCTGGCGGTGCCCGTCCGGGACCGGACGGGCACCGTGGTCGCCGCCGTCAACGTCGCGACCATGGCGGAGCCGGGCGGAGCGGAGGCGTTCCTGCGCCGCGCCCTGCCCGAGCTCCGCGCGGCCGCGGCAGCCGTGGAGGCCGACCTCGTGCCGGTCAGCCACGTCCTGTCCTGACGCCGCTGCCGGTCGGCCGCGTCCGGTGCCTACCCCGCGCCGGTATCCTCCGTGAACACCTGCACGGCTGACGAACGAGGAGACGGTCCATGGACCCGGTGGCACCCGCGTCGGAGGGCTTACAGTCCCTCGCACGCGGCCTCGCCGTCATCGAGACGCTCGCCGCCGCCGACGAGCCGATGACCCTGGCGAGGGTCGCGCAGTCCGCCGGGCTCAACCGCGCGGTGACCCGCCGCGTCCTCCTCACCCTCGTCGACGTCGGCTACGTCCTGGCCCACGGCCGGGACTTCACGCTGCGGCCCCGCGTCCTCGAGCTCGGCGAGGCCTACCGGGCGAGCCTGCGCCTGCCCGCGATCGCGGTCGGCCCCATGCAGGACCTCACCCGGTCGACCGGGCGCTCCAGCGCGCTCGGGGTCCTCGACGGGGCGGACGTCGTCCACGTGGAGCGGGTCGCCGCGGGCCGGATCGTCGACGCCGTGCCGGACATCGGCACCCGGTTGCCCGCCCGCACGAGCGCCCTGGGCCGGGTCCTGCTCGCCGCGCTCCCCAAGGGCGCCCTCCGCGACGTGCTGCGCGGCGGTGTCGCCGCCCCGTTGGCGGAGGACGACGAGCTGGTCGCGACGCTCGCCGGCGTGCGGGCGCAGGGCCACTGCGTCGTGGCCGAGGAGCTGCAGCGCGGACTCACCTCGGTGGCGGCACCGGTGCGGGACGCGACCGGCCGGGTCGTGGCGGCCGTCGACCTCGCCCTGACGACCGTCACCCTCCCTGACGGGCGCGTGCCCGAGGACGACGTCGCCGCGGTACGTGCCGCCGCCGAGGCGATCTCGGCGGCCGCCGCCGGGCTCTGACGGCGGGTCTACTCCTTGCAGGCCCCGAAGTGGTCCGCGTCCCGCCGCTCGACGTTGCCGCCCATCGCGATCGGGATGATGCCCACACCGGTGAGCGGCCCGCCCTGCCCGGCGGGGGTCTGCTCGGTCTGCCGGGCGCCGGCGTTGTCCGCGGCCGGTGTGCAGCGCAGCGGGTTGATGCCGTGGACGTGGGCCGAGGCCCCTACGGCGGGGGCGACCACGAGGCCGGCCGCACAGATGGCTGTGGCGAGGATCCTGCGCACGCTCATGCTGACTCCTTCGTCGGCGGGGCGCCCCACGTCGTCGTGGGACGTCGTCACCGGTGGTACGGCCGTCGACCCCGCACGGATTGCGACCGCGGCGGTCGGAGATCGAGGGTCAGTCGGCCCGGACCGCCAGCCGCCGCGCCAGCACCGCCGCCACGACGAGCTGGAGCTGGTGGAAGATGATGACGGGCACCGCGATCGTGGCCGCCGTCGCGACCGGGAAGAGGACGGCCGCCATCGGCAGGCCGGTCGCGAGGGACTTCTTCGAGCCCGCCATGAGCAGGGCGACCCGGTCGGCCCGGTCCAGCCCCAGCGCCTGCCCACCCGTCCACGTGGCGGAGAGCATCACCGCCAGGAGCGCGGCGGAGAGGAGCAGCAGCGCGGCGACCATGCCCCACGTGACCCCCTCCCACACGCCGGCCGCCGTGGCCGCGGTCACGGCGCCGAGGACCACGAGCAGGATCGTCCCGCGGTCCACCGTGAGCGTCAGCCACCGCCGAGCCCGGACCCATCCGCCGACGAACGGCTGGAGGAGCTGGCCCACGACGAACGGGAGGAGCAGCTGGAGCAGGACGTCGCGCAGGCCGCCCAGACCGACCGAGCCCGAGCGGCCCATGAGCGCGAGGACCAGCAGCGGCGTGACCACCATGCCCAGGACGTTGGAGAGCGTGGCCGCCGTGATCGCCCCGGCGACGTTCCCGCGTGCGATGGAGGTGAAGGAGACCGACGACTGGACCGTCGACGGCAGCAGGGTGAGGTAGAGCATGCCGGTCGCGAGCGCCGCCCCGAGCAGCGGCACCGCGGCGGCGTGCAGCAGCAGGCCGAGCAGCGGGAAGAGCAGGTAGGTGGCGGCCAGGATGCCGCCCTGGAGGCGCACGTTGCGCATGCCCGCGAGCACCTCCCGGGTGGACAGCCGCATGCCGTACACGAGGAAGAGCACCGTGACGGCGACGTCGCCGGCGGTGGCGATGACGTCGCGCGCAGCCGCGGGGACGGGGACGAGCAGACCGAGGAGGAGGACGAGGACGAGCGCGACGACGAACGGGTCCACCCAGGTGCGCAGCGCGCGTCCGATCACCTGATGTCGCCGATGACCGGCTTCCACGCGCGGGCGGTGCGGCGGGTGATGAGGTGGGCCCGGTGGAACGGGTCCGGGTCGAGCGCCTTGACGGCCTCGTCGTGGTTCTCCGCCCGGACCAGCAGCAGTGCGCCGGGGGTGGCGTTGTCGAGCCACGGCCCGGAGGCGATGACGACACCCTTGCCGTTGAGGTCGGAGAGGAAGGCCCGGTGCTGGGGGCGGAGCGTCTCGATGTCCTTGGTGCGGTTGAGGTCGTAGACGTACTCGACGGCGAAGATCGTCATGGTCGTCAGGGTAGCGGCGCGCGGCCCGCCAGGGGTCGCGGTCACCACCCGCGGGCGCGCCACTGCTGCAGGTGCGGGCGCTCCGCGCCGATGGTGGTCCCGTCCCCGTGGCCCGGGTGGACGACCGTGTCGTCGCCGAAGCGGGCGAACACCCGCTCGGCCAGGTCGTCCATGAGCGAGGTGAAGTCCGCCGGCGACCACGTCCGGCCCGGCCCGCCCGGGAACAGCGAGTCCCCGGTGAGCAGGTGTACCCGGCCCGGATTCGGTGCGCTCGCCGGCTCGGTCAGGGCCAGCGCCACCGAGCCGGGGGTGTGCCCGCGCAGCGCGACGACGTCGAGCGTGAGGTCCCCGACGGCGACGGTGGCGCCGTACACGAGCAGCCGGTCCGCCGGCACGGGCAGCTCCGACGCGTCCTGCGCGCCCGCGAGGACCTGCGCCCCCGTCGCCGCCACCACGGCGGCGAGCGCGCGGTGGTGGTCCCAGTGCCGGTGCGTGGTGACGACGGCGGTCAGCGGGTCGCCGCTCGCGGCGACGAGCTCGAGCAGGCGGGGGGCGTCGTCGGCGGCGTCGACCAGGATCTGCGCGCCGGGCACCGAGACGAGGTAGGCGTTGTTGTCCTCGGCGGAGACGGAGAGCTTGGTCAGGGTCACCGGCCCCAGGCGGTGGACGACGGGCGGGCCGCCGGGATGGACGTGGGAGGCGGCGTTCTCCGGGTCGGGCACGGCGGCGGGGGAGCGGGCGTCGTCCGGGTCGGGCATGGCGGGGGAGCCGGCGCCGTCGTGCGGCTCGGGACGGGGCATCGGTTCCTCCGGACGCGGACGTGACATCGAACACTCGTGCGATGTGGGTCAGTTCTGCCTATCATCTTGGGGTGAGTGACCAGCTTCTCGTGCGCGGCGCGCGCGAGCACAACCTCCGCAACGTCTCCATCGACCTCCCGCGCGACAGCCTCGTGGTGTTCACGGGCCTGTCCGGGTCGGGGAAGTCGTCCCTCGCGTTCGACACCATCTTCGCCGAGGGCCAGCGCCGCTACGTCGAGTCGCTCTCGTCCTACGCCCGGCAGTTCCTGGGGCAGATGGACAAGCCCGACGTCGACTTTATCGAGGGCCTGTCGCCGGCGGTGTCGATCGACCAGAAGTCGACCAACCGCAACCCGCGGTCGACCGTCGGCACGATCACCGAGGTGCACGACTACCTCCGGCTGCTCTTCTCGCGCGCCGGCACCCAGTACTGCCCGGTGTGCGGCGAACGGGTCACCGCCCAGACCCCCCAGCAGATCGTCGACCGGCTGCGCGAGATGCCCGAGGGCACGCGGTTCCAGGTCCTCGCCCCGGTGGTGCGCGGTCGCAAGGGGGAGTACTCCGAGCTCTTCCGGGACCTGCAGTCCCAGGGCTTCGCCCGCGCCCGGGTCGACGGCGAGGTCGTCCCGCTCAGTGAGCCGCCGACGCTGGAGAAGAAGCTCAAGCACGACATCGAGGTGGTCGTCGACCGCCTCGTCGTCCGGGAGAACGTCCGCCAGCGCCTCACCGACTCCGTCGAGACGGCGCTGCGGCTCGCCGACGGCCTCGTGCTCGTCGAGCTCGTCGACCTCGACGCCGACGACCCCGCCCGCGAGCGGCGCTACTCCGAGAAGCGCGCCTGCCCCAACGACCACCCGCTCGCGCTCGAGGAGATCGAGCCGCGGACCTTCTCCTTCAACGCCCCCTACGGCGCGTGCCCGGAGTGCTCGGGCATCGGCTCGCGCCTCGAGGTCGACCCCGAGCTCATCGTCCCCGACGAGGAGCTGAGCCTCGCCGAGGGTGCGGTGGCCCCGTGGGCCGCCCAGTCGGAGTACTTCCTGCGCCAGCTGCGGGCCCTGGCCGAGCAGCTCGACTTCTCCGTCGACGCGCCCTGGCGTGCGCTGCCCAAGCGGGCCAAGGACGCCGTCCTGCACGGCAACGACTACGAGGTCCGGGTGCGCTACCGCAACCGGTGGGGCCGGGAGCGGGCCTACACCTCCGGCTTCGAGGGCGCCGTCTCGTTCGTCCGGCGCAAGCACGCCGAGACCGAGTCCGAGTGGTCGCGGGAGCGGTACGAGGGCTACATGCGCGAGGTGGCGTGCCCGGTCTGCAAGGGTGCGCGGCTCAAGCCGGAGGTCCTGTCCGTGCGGATCGGCGACCTGTCGATCGCCCAGCTGTCGGACCTGTCGATCGCCGACGCCAAGGCGTTCCTCGACTCCCTGGTGCTCGGGCAGCGCGAGAGCGCCATCGCCGGTCAGGTCCTCAAGGAGATCCACGCCCGCCTCGGGTTCCTCCTCGACGTCGGGCTGAGCTACCTCACCCTCTCGCGCGGTGCGGCGACCCTCTCGGGCGGCGAGGCGCAGCGCATCCGGCTCGCGACGCAGATCGGCTCGGGTCTCGTCGGCGTGCTCTACGTCCTGGACGAGCCCAGCATCGGGCTGCACCAGCGGGACAACCGTCGTCTCATCGACACCCTCACCCGGCTGCGGGACCTGGGCAACACCCTCATCGTCGTCGAGCACGACGAGGACACCATCCGCGCCGCGGACTGGGTGGTGGACATCGGTCCGGGGGCGGGCGAGCACGGCGGCAAGGTGGTGCACTCCGGGCACCTCGAGGGCCTCCTCGCGGCGGAGGAGTCCGTCACGGGCGCCTACCTGTCCGGGCGGCGGCAGATCGTCACACCGACCAAGCGGCGCAAGGTCGACAAGAGCCGGCAGATCACGGTGGTGGGCGCCAAGGAGAACAACCTCCGCAACGTCACCGTCTCGTTCCCGCTGGGCACCCTCGTCGCCGTCACGGGCGTCTCCGGCTCGGGCAAGTCGACGCTCGTCAACTCCATCCTGTACCAGGTGCTCGCGAACCAGCTCAACCGCGCCCGCTCCGTGCCGGGCCGGCACACGAGGGTCACAGGCATCGACGACCTCGACAAGGTCGTCCACGTCGACCAGTCGCCGATCGGGCGCACCCCGCGGTCCAACCCGGCCACGTACACCGGCGTGTGGGACCACGTCCGCAAGCTCTTCGCCGAGACGACCGAGTCCAAGGTCCGCGGGTACGGGCCGGGCCGGTTCTCGTTCAACGTCAAGGGCGGGCGGTGCGAGGCGTGCAAGGGCGACGGCACGCTGAAGATCGAGATGAACTTCCTCCCCGACGTCTACGTCCCCTGCGAGGTCTGCGAGGGCGCGCGGTACAACCGGGAGACCCTCGAGGTCCACTTCAAGGGCAAGACGGTCGCCGAGGTGCTGCAGATGCCGATCGAGGAGGCGGCCGAGTTCTTCGGCGCCGTCCCCGGGATCACCCGGCACCTGCGCACGCTCGCCGACGTCGGGCTCGGCTACGTCCGGCTCGGGCAGCCCGCCCCCACCCTCTCCGGCGGGGAGGCCCAGCGGGTCAAGCTCGCCTCGGAGCTGCAGAAGCGCTCCTCCGGCCGGACGGTGTACGTCCTCGACGAGCCCACCACGGGGTTGCACTTCGAGGACATCCGCAAGCTGCTCGCCGTCCTCCAGGGGCTGGTGGACAAGGGCAACACGGTCGTCGTCATCGAGCACAACCTCGACGTCATCAAGAGCGCCGACTGGGTGGTGGACATGGGCCCGGAGGGCGGCTCCGGCGGCGGCACGGTCGTGGCCACCGGGACGCCCGAGCAGGTCGCCCGCGTCGCCGGGTCCTACACGGGGCAGTTCCTCGCCGAGGCGCTGCAGGACCGGCGGGTGCCGGCCGGGGTCTGAGGGACGCCCAGCCGCCCGGCGGCCGGGCACCCGCAGCCCGCCGGCCGGGCACCCGCAGCCCGCCGGCCGGGCAACCCGCCGGGAGCGCGCCCGGGCGTGGGATCGGCACGGCGCGGGCAGAGGTCCTCGCCCGGGCCGCGTGTGACGGCTAGCGTGTCGGCATGGGAGCACTCCAGACGTACAACGTCACGGTCGACTGGACGGGCGCGGACGAACGCGGCACGGCCAGCTACACGAGCTACTCGCGCGACCACGAGGTACGGGTGGAGGGCAAGCCCACGCTCCTGGCCACCTCCGACCTCAAGGTGCGTACCGACGTCAGCCGCTACCGCGCGGAGGAGCTGTTCGTCGGCTCGATCTCGCAGGCGCAGATGCTGTGGTTCCTGCGCACGGCCGCCAAGCACGGCGTCGTCGTCCTCGCCTACACCGACCGGGCCATCGCCACGCAGCGGGTCGAGGGCGCCGGCTCCGGGCCGTTCGTCGAGGTGGTGCTGCGCCCGCGCGTCACGTACGCCGATCCGGTGGGGGAGGAGACCGCGGCGCGGCTGCACCACGAGGCCCGTGAGCACAACCACGTCGCCCGGTCCGTGAGCTTCCCCGTGCGGGTGGAGCCCGTGCACGCCCACTGAGACCCGCCCCGTAGCACCTGCGGCGCCGGGACGGCAGGGTCGCCGTCCTGACGTAGGCTCGAACACATGGCCGACCCGTCCACCTACCGACCCGCGCCAGGGGAGGTGCCCGACGCACCGGGGGTCTACCGCTTCCGCGACCCGCACGGCCGGGTCGTCTACGTCGGCAAGGCCAAGTCGTTGCGCTCACGCCTGGCCAGCTACTTCCAGGATCCCTCCGCGCTGCACCAGCGCACGCGGCAGATGGTCACCACGGCGTCCTCGGTGGAGTGGACGGTGGTGGGCACCGAGGTCGAGTCCCTCGCGCTGGAGTACGCCTGGATCAAGGAGTTCGACCCGCGGTTCAACGTCAAGTACCGCGACGACAAGTCCTACCCGTTCCTCGCCGTGACCATGGGGGAGGAGATCCCCCGCGTCCAGGTCATGCGCGGCGCCAAGCGCAAGGGCACCCGCTACTTCGGCCCGTACACCCACGCGTGGGCGATCCGCGAGACGGTCGACCTGCTCCTGCGGGTCTTCCCGGTGCGGACCTGCTCGCCCGGGGTCTACCGCCGGGCGGCGTCCTCGGGCCGCCCCTGCCTGCTCGGCTACATCGACAAGTGCTCCGCGCCGTGCGTGGGACGGATCTCCCCCGAGGACCACCGCGAGCTCGCCGAGGAGTTCTGCCGGTTCATGGAGGGCGAGACGGGCCCGCACCTGCGCCGCCTCGAGAAGGAGATGCGCGCGGCCGCGGCCGCGCAGGACTACGAGCGTGCCGCCCGGCTGCGCGACGACGTCGCGGCCCTGCGCCGGGTGGTGGAGAAGAACGCCGTCGTCCTGCCCGACGGCACCGACGCCGACGTCTTCGCCCTCGTCGCCGACGACCTCGAGGCCTCCGTGCAGGTCTTCCACGTCCGGGGCGGGCGCATCCGCGGCCAGCGCGGCTGGGTGGTCGAACGGGTCGAGGACCTCGACGACGCCGGGCTCGTCGAGCACCTCCTCCAGCAGGTCTACGGCGACGCCGAGGCGTTCGCCGCCCCTGTCGCCCCGACCGACGAGCGCTCCGTGGGCAAGTCGCGGCGCCGCGTGCGCGACGGCGAGGCGACCAGCGTCGACGACGTCGTGCACACCCCGACGACGGCGGTGCCGCGCGAGATCCTCGTGCCCGTCCTGCCGGAGGACCTCGCGGGACTCACGGAGTGGCTCTCGGGCCTGCGCGGGTCGCGGGTGTCCATCCGGGTGCCGCAGCGCGGGGACAAGAAGACCCTCGCCGAGACCGTGCGGACCAACGCCGAGCAGGCGCTCCGGCTCCACAAGAGCCGGCGGGCCGGCGACCTCACGAGCCGCTCGCAGGCGCTGCGCGAGCTCGAGGAGGCCCTGGGGCTGTCCGAGTCGCCCCTGCGCATCGAGTGCTACGACATCTCCCACACCCAGGGCAGCCACCAGGTCGGCTCCATGGTCGTGTTCGAGGACGGGTTGCCCAAGAAGTCCGAGTACCGGCACTTCATCGTCCGCGGCGAGGACGGCGAGGGGGCCCGCGACGACACCGCCGCGATGGACGAGGTGCTCCGCCGGCGGTTCCGGCGCTACCTCGCCGAGCGCGAGGCGATGGCCGAGGCCCGGGAGAACGGCGACCCCGGTGCGCACGACACCGCCGAGCGCGCCGTGGGCGCCGCCCTGGCGGATCAGGACCCCGACCAGCTCGACGACGACGGCGTGCCGCTGCGCTCCGGGCCGGTCGACCCCACCACGGGCCGGGCGCGCCGTTTCGCGTACCCGCCCAACCTCGTCGTCGTCGACGGCGGCCAGCCCCAGGTGGCGGCGGCCGCCCGGGCCCTGGCCGACCTCGGCGTCGAGGACGTCGCCCTCGTCGGGCTCGCCAAGCGCCTGGAGGAGGTGTGGCTCCCGGGGGACGACTTCCCGGTCGTCCTGCCGCGCACCTCGCCGGCGCTGTACCTCCTGCAGCACCTGCGCGACGAGTCCCACCGCTTCGCCATCAGCCACCACCGCTCCCGCAGGGCCAAGGCGATGACCCGCTCCGTCCTCGACGGCGTCCCCGGGCTGGGGCCCACCCGGCAGGCCGCGCTGCTCAAGGCCTTCGGGTCGGTGAAGAACATCCGTGCCGCCTCCGTCGAGGAGGTCGCCGCCGTCAAGGGCGTGGGGCCGCGCACCGCCGTCGCGGTGCTGGAGGCCCTGGGGTCGCCGCCCTCCGCCGGGTCGCCCGGGTAGGACCGCCGGCGCGCGGCGCGCGGTGCGTTGCGCGCGGTGCGTGGCGCGAGGCGGACGTCGCCTCGGCGCGGCGTCCGGCCGGCACCGGGCCTGACGACCGCCGCACCACCGGGCCTGACGACCGCCGCACCACCGGGCCTGACGACCGCCGCACCACCGGGCACGCCCGGGCCGCTGACCTGGCATCCTGGCCCCATGAGCGAGAACGGATCCGACGCACGGCCGCCCACCGTCCCCGAGGGCATCCCCGTGCTCGACGAGACCACCCCGCTCGCGCCCGCCGAGGTCCCCGAGCTGCTCATCATCTCCGGCATGTCCGGCGCCGGCCGCTCCCGCGCCGCCGCCGCGCTGGAGGACCTCGACTGGTACGTCGTGGACAACCTGCCCCCGCGGATGCTCTCGGCCCTGGCCCGGATGATGACCCCCGCCGAGGGGGGCGTGCACCGGCTGGCGGCGGTGGTCGACGTGCGCAGCGGGGAGTTCTTCACCGAGCTCGTCGACGTCCTCGACCAGCTGCGGGCCCAGGGCACGGAGTACCGGATCGTCTTCCTCGACGCCTCGGACGACGAGCTGGTCCGCCGCTACGAGTCCGTGCGCCGTCCCCACCCGCTCCAGGGCGACCGGCGCCTGCTCGACGGGATCGGTGAGGAGCGCAAGCTCCTGGGCACGCTGCGCCGGCGCGCCGACGTCGTCATCGACACCACCGAGATGTCGGTGCACGACCTCGCCCGGAAGGTGCGCGAGACCGTCGCGGGGGAGGCGGACCGCCCGCTGCGGGTCACCGTGGTCTCGTTCGGCTTCAAGTACGGCCTGCCGCTCGACGCCGACCACGTCGTCGACGTCCGGTTCCTCACCAACCCGTACTGGGTCAGCGAGCTGCGCCACCTCACCGGCAAGGACAAGCCGGTCGCCGACTACGTGCTCGGCCAGGAGGGCGCCACGCTCTTCGCCGACCGGTACGTCGACGCCATCGCCCCCGTGCTGGACGGCTACCTCAACGAGCTCAAGCCCTTCGTCACCATCGCCGTGGGCTGCACGGGCGGCAAGCACCGCTCGGTCGCCATGACCGAGGCGATCGCGCAGCGCCTGCGGGAGCACGGCCAGTCCGTCCGCACCCTCCACCGGGACCTGGGGCGGGAATGACCGAACCCCTCCGGGACGGGGTGGAGCCCGGCCTCCGCCCGTCCGGCGCGGGGCCCGGCGCCCGCGGGTCCGGCCTCGAGCCGGGCGCCCGCGCGTCAGGTCTCGAGCCCGGTGCCCGTGGGGTCGGCCTCGAGCCCGGTGCCCGCGGCCCGGCCGTCGTCGCCCTCGGCGGCGGGCACGGCCTCGCCGCCACGCTCGGCGCCCTGCGGCACATCACGCAGAACGTCACGGCCGTCGTCACGGTCGCCGACGACGGCGGCTCCTCCGGCCGCCTGCGCGGCGAGCTCGGCGTGCTCCCGCCCGGCGACCTGCGGATGGCCCTGTCGGCCCTGTGCGACGACGGCGAGTGGGGCCTGACCTGGCGCGACGTGCTCCAGCACCGGTTCCGCACCGCGGGGCCGCTGGACAACCACGCCGTCGGGAACCTCCTCATCGTGGCGCTCTGGGAGCTCCTCGGCGACCCCGTGGCCGGCCTGGACTGGGTGGGGCGCCTGCTCGGGGTGCGCGGGCGGGTGCTGCCGATGGCGTCGGTGCCCCTGGAGATCGAGGCGACCGTGCGCGGCGAGCACGGCACCGAGACGATCCGCGGCCAGTCCGCCGTCGCGGTGTGCACCGGCGTCGTCGAGCAGGTGCGGATCATCCCCGAGAACCCGCCCGCCAGCCCCGAGGCGGTGGCCGCCGTCCGCGCCGCGGACTGGGTCGTCCTCGGGCCCGGCTCCTGGTACACCTCGGTCATCCCGCACCTGCTCGTCCCCGAGCTCGCCGCCGCGCTGCACGAGACGCGCGCCCGCCGCGCGCTCACCCTCAACCTCTCGGCCCAGCACGGCGAGACGGAGGGGATGACCGCCGCGGACCACATGCGCTCCCTGCACAGCCACGCCCCCGACCTCCGCCTGGACGTCGTCGTGGCCGACCCGGCGGCGGTGGAGGACCTCGACGACCTCGCCGACGCCGCCGCGGCGGCGGGCGCCACGCTGCTGCTGCGCCAGGTGGGGGTGGGCGACGGGTCCCCGCGCCACGACCCGCTGCGGCTGGCGGCGGCGTTCCGCGACGCGTTCGAGGGGGTCCTCGGCGACGTCGAGCCCGAGCGGGGCCCACGAGGGCCGGGAGGAACCACCCGAGGATGAGTGCGAAGATGACCGGCATGTCGTTGACCTCCGCCGTGAAGGACGAGCTCGCCCGCCTGCGGGTGGACAAGGTGTCGGCCCGCAAGGCCGAGGTGGCCGCGACCCTCCGGTTCGCCGGCGGGCTGCACATCATCTCCGGGCGCATCGTCGTCGAGGCCGAGCTCGACACCGCGATCGCCGCCCGCCGGCTGCGCCAGACGATGCAGGAGGTGTACGGCCACTCCAGCGACATCATCGTCGTCTCCGGCGGTGGCCTGCGCCGCGGCAACCGCTACGTCGTCCGCGTCGTCAAGGACGGCGAGTCCCTGGCCCGCCAGACCGGCCTGCTCGACACCCGCGGCCGGCCCGTGCGGGGCCTGCCGCCCCAGGTGGTCTCCGCCGGCGTCGCCGAGGCGACGGCGGCCTGGCGCGGCGCCTTCCTCGCCCACGGCTCCCTCACCGAGCCCGGGCGGTCCAGCTCGCTCGAGGTCACCTGCCCAGGACCCGAGGCCGCGCTGGCCCTCGTCGGTGCCGCCCGCCGGATGAACGTCGTCGCCAAGGCCCGGGAGGTGCGCGGCATCGACCGCGTCGTCATCCGCGACGGCGACGCGATCTCCGCGATGCTCACCCGGATGGGTGCGCACGACGCCGTCCTGGTCTGGGAGGAGCGGCGCATGCGCCGGGAGGTCCGCGGGACCGCGAACCGCCTGGCGAACTTCGACGACGCGAACCTGCGCCGCTCGGCCCGCGCCGCGGTCGCCGCCGGCGCCCGGGTGGAGCGCGCCTTCGAGATCCTCGGCGAGGAGGTCCCCGAGCACCTCGTCGAGGCCGGCCGGCTGCGCCTGGAGCACAAGCAGGCGTCCCTGGAGGAGCTGGGCCAGCTATCGAACCCGCCGCTGACCAAGGACGCGGTCGCGGGCCGGATCCGGCGCCTGCTGGCCATGGCGGACAAGCGCGCCAGGGAAAAGGGCATCCCGGACACCGAGGCGATCCTCACCCCGGACATGCTCGACCTGTAGCCCGCCCCGCGACCCGCCCCGCAGCCCGCGCGACGGACGTCCCTTGTGGGCGTTCTCACAGGGTGTCCGTGGACGATGGTCCCCCGCGACGAATCGCCACAACTGGGTAGTCTTGGACCTGCTGGACCGGCCCGCCCACGCGCCCCGGCGCGAAGCGGTCCACGGTCCAGGAGCACCCAGAGCGGTGCTGACGAGATCCGGACAATGCGTGCGCCGAGCGGCGCACTCCAGGAGGACATAGTGACCATCCGCGTCGGCATCAACGGCTTCGGCCGCATCGGCCGCAACTTCACCCGCGCTGTGCTGGCCTCCGGCGCCGACATCCAGATCGTGGGTGTCAACGACCTCACCGACAACAAGACGCTGGCCCACCTGCTCAAGTACGACTCCGTCTTCGGCGTCCTCAAGGAGGACGTGTCGTTCACCGAGGACACCATCACCGTCGGCGGGCAGACCTTCAAGGCCCTCGAGGAGAAGGACCCCGCCGCGCTGCCGTGGGGCGAGCTCGGCGCCGACATCGTCATCGAGTCCACCGGCCGCTTCGTGGACGCCGAGTCCGCCGGCAAGCACATCGCCGCCGGGGCCAAGAAGGTCATCATCTCCGCGCCCGCGAAGAACGAGGACGCCACCTTCGTCGTCGGCGTGAACCACACCGAGTACGACCCGGCGAACCACCACATCATCTCCAACGCCTCGTGCACCACGAACTGCCTGGCACCCATGGCCAAGGTGCTCGACGCCGAGTTCGGCATCGTGCGCGGTCTCATGACCACCATCCACGCGTACACCGCCGACCAGAACCTCCAGGACGGCCCGCACCGCGACCTGCGTCGCGCCCGCGCCGCCGCCCTGTCGATGATCCCGACCTCCACCGGTGCGGCCAAGGCCGTCTCGCTGGTCCTGCCCCAGCTCAAGGGCAAGCTCGACGGCTACGCCATGCGCGTGCCGACCCCGACCGGCTCCGCCACCGACCTCACCTTCACCGCGGGCCGCGACGTCACCGTCGAGGAGGTCAACGCCGCGATCAAGAAGGCCTCGGAGACCGAGGAGCTCAAGGACGTCCTGGAGTACACCGAGGACCCGATCGTCTCCGCCGACATCGTCGGCAACCCGCACCCGTCGATCTTCGACGCCGGCCTGACCAAGGTCATCGGCAACCAGGTCAAGGTCGTCGCCTGGTACGACAACGAGTACGGCTACGCCAGCTCGCTGGTGAAGCTCTCGGAGTACGTGGGCGCGCGTCTCTGACCCACCACCCGCCGGAAGTACGGACGTCCGCGTGCGCAGCTGAAGGCTCGCGCACGCGGACGTCCGCCTGTCAGGACCCAAGGAGAAGCATGAAGACCATCGAGGACCTCGGCGATCTGCGCGGCAAGCGCGTGCTCGTCCGCTCCGACTTCAACGTCCCGCTCGACGGCACCACCATCACCGACGACGGCCGCATCCGCGCCGCCCTGCCCACGCTCACCGCGCTGACGAAGGCCGGCGCCCGCGTCGTCGTCACCGCGCACCTCGGCCGCCCCAAGGGCGCGCCGGAGGCCAGGTACTCCCTCGCACCGGTCGCCGCCCGCCTGGGTGAGCTCCTCGGCCAGGACGTCGTCCTCGCCAAGGACACCGTGGGCGAGGACGCCCGCGCCGTCGTCGAGGGCCTGGCCGACGGCGACGTCGCCCTGCTCGAGAACATCCGCTTCGACGCCCGCGAGACCTCCAAGGACGAGGCCGAGCGCGGCGCCCTGGCCGACGAGCTCGCGGCGCTGGCCGACGTCTACGTCTCCGACGGGTTCGGCGTCGTCCACCGCAAGCAGGCGTCGGTCTTCGACGTCGCCCAGCGGCTCCCGCACGCGGCGGGCACTCTGGTCTTCAAGGAGATCGACTCCCTGCGCCGGGCCACCGAGAACCCCGAGCGTCCCTACGTCGTCGTGCTCGGCGGCTCGAAGGTCTCCGACAAGCTCGGCGTCATCGCCAACCTCCTGGGCAAGGCCGACCGCCTCCTCATCGGTGGCGGGATGGTCTTCACCTTCCTCGCGGCCCAGGGCCACGGCGTCGGGAAGTCCCTGCTCGAGGAGGACCAGGTCGAGACCGTCAAGGGCTACCTCGTCCAGGCGCAGGAGAAGGGCGTCGAGATCGTCCTGCCCACCGACATCGTCGTGGCGCCGGAGTTCAAGGCCGACGCGCCGGCCACGGTCGTCGCCGCGGACGCGATCCCGGACGACCAGATGGGCCTGGACATCGGTCCGGAGTCCGCCAAGGCCTTCGCGGCCAAGATCGCCGACGCGCGCACCATCGTCTGGAACGGCCCCATGGGCGTGTTCGAGTTCGACGCGTTCGCGGCCGGCACCCGCGCGGTCGCCCAGGCGATGTCCGACGCCGACGGCTTCACCATCGTCGGTGGCGGCGACTCCGCCGCGGCGGTGCGCACCCTCGGGTTCGACGAGTCGACGTTCTCGCACATCTCCACGGGCGGCGGCGCCTCCCTGGAGTTCCTGGAGGGCAAGACCCTCCCCGGCATCGCCGTCCTGGAGGACTGACCCATGGCCACCACCCGCACGCCCCTCATGGCGGGCAACTGGAAGATGAACCTCGACCACCACGAGGCCATCGCGCTCGTCCAGAAGCTCGCCTGGACCCTCAAGGACGCCAAGCACGACGCCGCGGCCGTCGAGGTCGTCGTCGTCCCGCCGTTCACGGACCTGCGCTCGGTGCAGACCCTCGTCGACGGCGACAAGCTCGACATCCGCTACGGCGCCCAGGACGTCTCCGCGCAGGCCTCCGGCGCGTACACCGGCGAGATCTCGGCGACGATGCTCGCCAAGCTCGGCGTCAGCTACGCCGTCGTCGGGCACTCCGAGCGCCGGCAGTACCACGGCGAGGACGACGCCCTCGTCGGCGCCAAGGCCAAGGCCGCGCTCGGCGCGGGCATCACGCCGATCATCTGCGTCGGTGAGGGCCTGGACGTGCGCAAGGCGGGCGACCAGGTCTCCTACACCCTCGCCCAGCTGGACGGCGCCTACGCCGGCCTCAGCGCGGACGAGGCCGCGCGGACCGTCGTGGCGTACGAGCCGGTCTGGGCCATCGGTACCGGTGAGGTGGCGACGCCGGAGGACGCCCAGGAGGTCTGCGGCGCGATCCGGGGCCGGCTGGCCGAGCTGTACGACGACTCCGTCGCCCAGACGGTGCGCGTGCTCTACGGCGGCTCGGTGAAGTCGTCCAACGTCGCCTCGATCATGGCGAAGGAGGACGTCGACGGCGCCCTCGTGGGCGGCGCGAGCCTCCAGGCGGAGGAGTTCGCGGCCATCGCGCGCTTCCAGGACCACCAGGTCGGTCTGTAGCCACACGTGTCGCGGGGGAGGCCGGCGCCCGTCGGCCTCCCCCGTGGTGCGTCGTCGCTCGGTGCCCCCGGAGGTACGGGCGCGTCCGCGGCGCGGTCGTGCGCCGAGCCCGCGCGGCGATCACCTATCCTGTACCGGGCGAGCGGACGCCGCCCCAACGAACGGAACGGAGAGCCCGTGGACGTCCTTCGGATCATCATCGAGGTCGTGCTGGTGATCACCAGCATCTTCCTCGTCATGACCGTCCTCATGCACAAGGGCAAGGGCGGCGGGCTGTCGGACATGTTCGGCGGCGGGCTGTCGAGCTCCATCGGCTCCTCCGGCGTGGCCGAGCGTAACCTCAACCGGATCACCATCGGCGTCGCGCTCGTGTGGACGACCGCCGTGGTGCTGCTCGGTCTGATCCAGAAGTTCGAGATCTAGGAGTAGCGACGTGGCTGGTGGAAGTGCGATCCGTGGTTCGCGCGTGGGCGCGGGCCCCATGGGTGAGGCCGAGCGCGGCGAGGCGGCCCCCCGGGTGTGGGTGTCCTACTGGTGCAACCAGGGCCACGAGGTGCGCCCGAGCTTCGCCAAGGAGCCCGACATCGTCATCCCCGAGACGTGGGACTGCCCGCGGTGCGGCGGGCCGGCCGGCCAGGACAAGGAGAACCCGCCCTCGCCGACCAAGAACGAGCCCTACAAGACCCACCTCGCGTACGTGAAGGAGCGCCGTTCCGACGAGGACGGCGCCGCGCTCCTCGACGAGGCCCTCGCCGCCCTGCGCGAGCGCCGCGGGGGCTGACCGAGCCCCTCGCCCGACATGAGCCCGGCCCCGCGGCGTCTGCCGCGGGGCCGGGCTCGTCTCGTGCGGTCGGCGGGCCGCGCTGCGGCTCAGGCCTGCAGCGCGGGCGCCCCCAGCAGGGCCAGGCCCTCGGTGAGCACCTGCCCGTAGGTGACGTCCGGGTCGAGACGGCGCAGCTCCTCCATGAGGCCGTTGCGCACGTCGCGGATGGGCAGGTTGACGTACTGGTCGGGCCGTCCCGGCCGGGACAGCGCCGCGACGGCCGAGCCCTGCGGGCGCTGCAGGGAGATGGGGCCCGAGGCCCGCTCGAGGACGACGCCGCTGATGGCGTCGTGGCCCTCGCCGCGGATCTCCACCGGGCAGCCCAGGCGCAGGCCCAGCCACGCCGCGAGCAGGTCCACCGACGGGTGGACCGGGGAGCCCGAGACCGTCACGGCCGTGACGGGGTCCAGCGGCGGCTCGTCGAGGGCGGCGGCGAGGATGCTGCGCCACAGCGTCAGCCCCGCCCAGGCGAGGTCGGAGTCGCCGGGGGAGTAGTTCTGCGCCAGCGCGGTCAGGGCCTTGGCCGGGTCGGGGCACAGCGTGGAGTCGGTGATCCGGCGCTGGGCCATGAGGCCGATGGGGTGCTGCGAGGGCGCGGCGGGCGGGTCGGTCGGCCACCACGCCACGATCGGGGCGTCGGGCAGCAGCAGCGGCATGACGAGGGTGTCGGGTGTCGAGCCGCCCCCGCCGCGGGGCCGCAGCACGATGACCTCGGACGCGCCGGCGTCGCCGCCCACCCGGATCTGGGCGTCCAGGCGCGGCTGGGTGCCCTCGGCCGGCGGCTCGTCGGGCAGGACGACGATCACGCGGGAGGGGTGCTCGCGCGAGACGTCGTTGGAGGTGCGGATGGCCCGCTCCGCCGTCGCGTCGTCGGCGGCGAGGACGACGAGGGTCAGCACCCGGCCCAGGGCGACGGCGCCGCCCTCCTCCCGCAGGGAGACGAGCCGGCTGCCGATCTTGGCCGAGGTGGTCCCCCGGAGGTTGATGATCACTGCTGGTCCTTCCTCGTCGGGCGTTCGCGCCGTGTCGTCCGGGCCGGGCTCACGGCCGGCGCCAGGTGCGGCCGTCGGCGGCGAGCATGGCGTCGGCGCTGGGCGGGCCCCACGACCCGGGCTGGTAGGTCTCCGGGCGGCCGTCGGCGGCCCACTGGTTGATGACCGGGTCGAGGATCTGCCACGACAGCTCGACCTCGCGCTGGTGCGGGAACAGCGGCGGGTCGCCGAGGAGGACGTCGAGGATGAGCCGCTCGTAGGCCTCCGGCGAGTTCTCCGTGAAGGCGTGGCCGTACCCGAAGTCCATGGTGACGTCGCGGACCTCCATCGCCGTCCCGGGCACCTTGGCGCCGAACCGGATGGTCACCCCCTCGTCCGGCTGGACCCGGATGACCAGGGCGTTGTGCCCCAGCTCCTGGGTGGCGGAGAGGTCGAAGGGCAGGTGCGGTGCCCGCTTGAAGACCACCGCGATCTCGGTGACCCGGCGGCCCAGCCGCTTGCCGGCCCGCAGGTAGAACGGCACCCCGGCCCACCGCCGGGTGTCGATGTCCAGGCGCAGCGCGGCGTAGGTCTCGGTGGCGGTGTCCGAGGGGATCCCGTCCTCCTCGAGGTAGCCGCGCACCTCCTCCCCGCCCTGCCAGCCGGCGCCGTACTGGCCGCGGGCGGTGTGCGCGGAGAGGTCCGGAGGCAGCCGGACCGCGGAGAGGATCTTCTCCTTCTCGGCGCGCAGGGACTCCGCGTCGAAGGAGACGGGCTCCTCCATCGCGGTGAGCGCGAGGAGCTGCAGGAGGTGGTTCTGGATGACGTCGCGGGCCGCGCCGATGCCGTCGTAGTAGCCGGCGCGGGTGCCGATGCCGATGTCCTCGGCCATGGTGATCTGGACGTGGTCGACGTGGTTGGCGTTCCAGATCGGCTCGAAGAGCTGGTTGGCGAACCGCATGGCGAGGAGGTTCTGGACCGTCTCCTTGCCGAGGTAGTGGTCGATGCGGAAGACGGAGTCCGGGGGGAAGACCTCGGAGACGACGTCGTCGAGCGCCCGCGCGGAGGCCAGGTCGTGCCCGAAGGGCTTCTCGATGACCACGCGCCGCCAGCTGTCGCCGGTGGAGTCCGACAGGCCCGAGCGGGCGAGCTGGCGCAGCACCACGGGGAAGGCGTCGGGCGGGACGGAGAGGTAGAAGGCGTGGTTGCCGCCGGTGCCGCGCTCGGCGTCGAGGCCCTGGACGGTCTCGGCGAGACGGTCGAAGGCGTCGTCGTCGTCGAACTCGCCCTGGACGAACCGGAAGCCCGAGACGAGCTGGGCCCACGTGCGCTCGTCGAAGGGCGTGCGGGCGTTCTCGCGCACGGCGTCGTGGACCACCTGGGCGAACTGCTCGGTGGACCACTCGCGCCGGCCGAACCCGGTGAGCGCGAACGACGGCGGCAGGAGGCCGCGGTTGGCGAGGTCGTAGATCGCCGGCATGAGCTTCTTGCGCGCCAGGTCGCCGGTGATGCCGAAGATCACCACCCCGGAGGGTCCGGCGATGCGGGGCAGGCGCCGGTCGCGCGGGTCGCGCAGGGGGTTGACGTTCGCGTTCATGGGTTCACCGGTCCGGCCAGGACGCCGGCGAGCCACGCCAGGGCGTCGGGGGTGGTCACGTGCAGCCGCAGCACCGGCCGGCCGAGGCCGGCGAGCACCGCGGCGTCGCCGGCCGCCTGGGCGGCGAGGAGGGCGGCGAGGTCGAAGTCCCGGCCCGGCACGAGCACCTGGTGCTCGGCCTCGCCGGTGATCTGGAGGAAGGCGCCCACGGCCGGGCCGCCCTTGTGGAGCTGGCCGGTCGAGTGCAGGAACCGTGGGCCCCACCCGAAGGTGACGGGCCGGCCGGTGCGCGCGGCGAGGTCCGCGCGCACGTCCCCGAGGAGGTCCGCAGCGCGGCCCTCCCGGTCGAGGTAGGCCATGACCGCGAGGTAGCCCCGCTCGCCCAGGGTGGCGAGGAGGGCCTCGACGGCGCCCGCGACCGTGTCCGCGCCGCCGAGGAGCTCCGCGGACGCGCGCACCTCCACCCCGGAGTCCTCGAAGGCGGGGCGCTCGGGCGGCGGGGTGGACTCCAGCAGGCCGCGAGCGGCGGACTTGGCGGCCTCGACGTCGGGCTGGTCGAAGGGGTTGACGCCGAGGAGCCGCCCCGCGATGGCGACGGCGTTCTCCCACAGGAGCAGCACCGCACCGAGCGAGCCGGCGACGGTCACCTCGGTCCGGGCCGCGTCGTCGTCGTCGTTGCCGTCTCCAGCGCGGCCGTCAGCCTCGGCGGCGTCGCCGAAACCGTCCGAGCCCGGTGCGGCGTCGCCGGGCCCGTCGGACGCCGGTGCTGCGTCGTCGGTGAGCGGCAGGAGCACGACCGGCAGGACGTCGGGAGCCGCGCCGTCGAGCTCGGGCGCGCGTGAGCCGACGACCACCGGCAGCAGGCCGGTGCCGTCCTTCCCGGTGGACTCGGCCACGAGCTGCTCGACCCAGTCCCCGAGGTGGAACAGCCCGGAGCCGGCGTCGCGCAGGACGATCTTGTCGCGCAGGGGCTCGGTGCCGGCGAGGGCGGCGGCGAGGACGAGCGCGGGGTTGGCCTCGGAGTCCTCGGCGTAGACCTCGGCGACCTCCGCCGCCTCGTCGAGGAGCTGCTCGACGTCGGCGCCCGCCAGGGCCGAGGCCACGAGCCCGAAGGCGCTCAGCGCGGAGAAGCGTCCGCCCACGTGCGGGTCGGCCTCGAGGACGGCACGGTAGCCGGCCGCCGTCGCCGCCTCGTGGAGCGGCGAGCCGGGGTCGGTGACGACGACGATCCGGCTCGCGGCGTCGATCCCGGCGTCGGCGAACGCGGCCTCGAAGATCCGGCGGTGGGAGTCGGTCTCGAGGGTGCTGCCCGACTTCGAGGACACGACCACGACGGTGGCGCGCAGGTCGCCGTCGAGGGCGCGGCGGACCTGGTCGGGGTCGGTGGAGTCCAGGACCGTCAGCTGGGCGCCGGCGGTGCCCGCGACGACCTCGGGCGCGAGCGAGGAGCCGCCCATGCCGCACAGGACGACCCGGTCGACGCCCTCGGCGGCGAGCTCCTCGCGCAGGGCGCGCAGGGGAGCCAGCAGCGGGCGGGAGGTGGCGTGCAGGTCGGTCCAGCCGAGCCGGACGGCGGCCTCGGCCTCGGCGGCCTCACCCCACAGGGTGGGGTCCTGGGCGGCGAGGCGGGAGGCCACCTTCTCGGCGACGAGCCGGGGCACGTGGTCGCCCACGGCCCGGGCGGCGTCGCCGGTGGCGCTGACCTCCACCACGGCGCCCTCCTCGGGACCCGCCCACACGACGGTGGCGGGACGGGTCATCGCGCCGCCGTCCGTGCCAGCGCGGCGGTGACGGTCTCGAGGAGCTCGTCCCAGCTCTTCTCGAACTTCTCGACGCCCTCGGCCTCGAGGGTGTCGGTGACGTCGGTGTAGGAGATGCCGAGACGCTCGAGGGCGTCGAGGTGCGCCCGGGCGGCGTCGTACGTGCCGTGCACGGTGTCCCCGCGCAGGTCCGCGTGGTCCGCCGCGGCCTCGAGGGTCTTCTCCGGCATGGTGTTGACGACGCCGTCGACGACGAGCTCGTCGACGTACATCGTGTCGGGGTAGGCGGGGTCCTTGACACCGGTGGACGCCCAGAGCGGGCGCTGCGGGTGGGCGCCGGCGGCGGCGAGCTCCTCCCAGCGCGGGGTGGAGAAGATCTCCTCGTACGCCTCGAAGGCCAGGCGCGCGTTCGCGATGCCGGCCTTGCCCTTGAGGGCCTTGGCCTCGTCGGTGCCGATCTTGTCCAGGCGCGCGTCGATCTCGCTGTCGACGCGGGAGACGAAGAAGCTCGCCACCCCGCGGATCTTGGCGAGGTCGATCCCGGCCCGCTGGGCGCGCTCGAGCCCGTCGAGGTAGGCGTTGGCGACGGCGCGGTAGCGGTCGAGGGAGAAGATGAGCGTCGTGTTGACGCTGATCCCCTCACCGATCGCCTGGGTGATGGCGGGCAGGCCCTCGACCGTGGCCGGGATCTTCACCATGAGGTTGGGGCGGTCGACGGTCGACCACAGGATCCGGGCCTGCTCGATCGTGCGCTCGGTGTCCTTCGCCAGGCGTGGGTCCACCTCGATGGACACGCGGCCGTCCTGGCCGCCGGTCGCCTCGTGGACCGGCGCGAAGAGGTCGGCCGCCTCCCGGACGTCGTCGGTGGTGACCGCCATGACGGCCTCGTCCAGGTCGGTGCCGGCAGTGGCCAGGGTCGCCATCTGCTCGTCGTAGGAGCTGCCCTGGGAGAGGGCGGCGGCGAAGATCGTGGGGTTGGTCGTCACGCCCACGACGTGGCGCTCGTCGATGAGCCGGCGCAGCCCTCCGCCGGTGAGGCGGGCGCGGGACAGGTCGTCCAGCCAGATGGAGACGCCGTGCGCGCTGAGCTCGGCGAGCCGGTCGGTCGGGGTGGTCTCGCTCATCGTCGTGCTGCTCCTCGTTCGGGATGTGGGCGGTACGGGGACGTCGTGCGGGCAGAGCCGGGGCGGTGCGGGAGGTGGTGCGTGCGGAGCCGGAGGCGGAGGCGGAGCCGGAGCCGGAGGCGGTACGGGGCCGGCGGCGGGTGCCGCCGGCCCCGGGGTGCGCTACTTGGGCAGGTCGCCGGTGCCGGACAGCGTCGGCACGCCGGCGCGCACGGGCTGCGCGGCGCCGTCGGCGGCGATCGACTCCTGCGCGGCGGCGACGACGGCCTCGGCGGTGATGCCGAACTTCTCGTAGAGGACCTTGTAGTCGCCGGAGGCGCCGTAGTGCTCGAGCGAGACGGACCGGCCGGCGTCGCCGACCAGCGAGCGCCAGCTCATCGCGAGCCCGGCCTCGACCGAGACCCGGGCACGCACGGCGGCGGGCAGGACCTCCTCGCGGTAGGCGTCGTCCTGCTCGTCGAACCACTCCATGCACGGCACCGAGACGACGCGCGCCGCGACGTCCTGGGCGGCGAGCTGCTCGCGGGCAGCCAGGGCCAGCTGCACCTCGGAGCCCGAGGCGAGGAGGATGACGTCGGGGCTGCCGCCCGGGGCCTCGGCGAGGACGTAGGCGCCGCGGCGGACGCCCTCCGCGGAGGCGAGCGTGTCGCCGTCGGCGGCGCCGTCACCACGCACGGGGTTCGGCACGTCCTGACGGGTCAGGACGATGCCGGCGGGACGGTCGGTCCGCTCGAGGATGCCGCGCCAGGCCTGGGCGGTCTCGGCGCCGTCGGCGGGGCGGACGACGTCCAGGCCCGGGATGGCGCGCAGGGCGGTGAGGTGCTCGACGGGCTGGTGGGTCGGGCCGTCCTCGCCGAGGCCGATCGAGTCGTGGGTCCACACGAAGGTCGACGGCGCCCCCATGAGCGCGGCGAGGCGCACGGCGGGGCGCATGTAGTCGGAGAAGACGAGGAAGGTGCCGCCGTAGGGCCGGGTGAGCCCGTGGACCGCGATGCCGTTGACGATCGAGCCCATGGCGTGCTCGCGGATGCCGAAGTGGAGCGTGCGGCCGTAGATGTTCCCGGGGAACATCTTCGTCGAGCGCTTCTCGGGCAGGAAGGACTCCTCGCCCTTCATGGTGGTGTTGTTCGAGCCGGCGAGGTCGGCCGAGCCGCCCCACAGCTCCGGCAGCGTGCCGGCCAGGGCCGAGAGGACCTCGCCGGAGGCCTTGCGGGTCGAGACCGCCTTGCCGCCCTCGAAGGTCGGGAGCGCGGAGGTCCAGCCCTCGGGCAGGGCCCGCTCGCGGAGCCGGTCGAGCAGGGCGGCGGCGTCGGTGTTCTTCTCGCGCCAGGCGGCGTAGGCGGCGTCCCACTCCTCGTGGGCGGCGCGGGCGCGCTCGGCGACGTTGCCCCGGGTGTGGGCGATGACCTCGTCGGTGACCTCGAAGGTCTTCTCCGGGTCGAAGCCGAGGACCTCCTTGACGGCGCGGACCTCGTCCGCACCCAGGGCCGAGCCGTGGATGGCGCCGGTGTCCTGCTTGTTCGGCGAGGGCCAGCCGATGATCGTGCGCAGCGCGATGATCGACGGCTTGCCGGTCTCGGCCTTGGCGGCCTGGACCGCGGCGTGGAGGGCATCGACGTCCTCGACGTACTGGCCGCCGTCGTTGGTCCAGTCCACCCGCTGGGTGTGCCAGCCGTACGCCGCGTACCGGGCGAGGACGTCCTCGGTGAAGGCGATGTTGGTGTCGTCCTCGATGGAGATGTGGTTGTCGTCGTAGATGACGACGAGGTTGCCCAGCTCCTGGGTGCCGGCGAGGGAGGAGGCCTCGGCGCTGACGCCCTCCTGCAGGTCGCCGTCGGAAGCGATGACGAAGACGTGGTGGTCGAACGGGCTCTGGCCGGCGGGCGCCTCGGGGTCGAGGAGGCCGCGCTCCTTGCGGCCGGCGTAGGCCATGCCGACGGCGGAGGCGATGCCCTGGCCCAGGGGGCCGGTGGTCATCTCGATGCCCTTGGTGTGGCGGTACTCGGGGTGGCCGGGGGTCCTCGAGCCGTACGTGCGCAGCGCGGCGACGTCGTCGAGCTCGAGGCCCTGGCCGGCGAGGTAGAGCTGGATGTACTGGGTGAGGGAGGAGTGGCCCGCCGAGAGGACGAACCGGTCACGACCGAGCCACTGGTCGTCCGCGGGGTCGAGCCGCATGACCTTCTGGAAGAGCAGGTACGCCGCCGGGGCGAGCGACATCGCCGTGCCGGGGTGGCCGTTGCCGACCTTCTGGACGGCGTCGGCGGCCAGCACTCGTGCGGTGTCGACCGCCCGCCGGTCGAGGTCGGACCAGTCCAGCGCGGTCTCGGGCGATGCGTTCACAGATCCTCGTTTCCGTCCTGGCCGTGCCAGAACCTCTCCGGCCGGACGCCGTCTGAAATCGGCGTCCCCGCGTCGTTTCTTGACTCGCGCTCGACCTTACCGGGGCCCGCCCACGGTTGCGTGTGGGGGCCATATGTTGTCGCGGACGGCGGTCCGGCGCCGTTCGGCCGTCGGGCCCTGCCCACGAGCGTGACGGAGCGGCACCGTGCTGCGCGACGGAGCGGCACCGTGTGACGACCCGCCCGGTGCGGCCGGCCCCGCACCGACCGGTGAGGCCGGTCCCGCCCCGTACCATGGAGGCCGAGCGGGGGAGGTCTGCCCTCCGCCGGACGGCGAAGCCAGGGAGAGGATCTGCGTGCACAGTGCCCAGCCCGCCGCCGACCGACCCGTGGGGCACGAGGACCGAGCTGTGAGCGACGGGACGCACGTCCCGGCAGACCCCGCGTCGGGCGACGCGCAGGGGCCGCTGCACCCGGCGGCGACCACGGGCGGACGCCCGAGCCGCTCGAAGCTCCTCGCCTACGTGGCGCTGACGAAGCCGCGCATCATCGAGCTGCTCCTCATCACCACGTTCCCCACGATGATCCTCGCCGCGGACGGCTGGCCCGGGACGTGGCTGCTCCTCGCGACCCTCCTCGGCGGGGCGCTCGCGGCGGGGTCGGCCAACGCGTTCAACATGTACATCGACCGGGACATCGACCGGCTGATGAACCGCACGAAGCAGCGCCCCCTCGTCACCGGCGAGCTCACCGAGCGTCAGGCGATCGTCTTCGCCAC
This sequence comes from Georgenia muralis, assembly GCF_003814705.1. Taxonomy (NCBI): domain Bacteria; kingdom Bacillati; phylum Actinomycetota; class Actinomycetes; order Allobogoriellales; family Allobogoriellaceae; genus Georgenia; species Georgenia muralis. The sequence continues at coordinate 3,002,216 of NZ_RKRA01000001.1, forward strand.
CGCTCTGGGCGTCGTGTCGGTGGCGTGGTTCGGTCTCGTCGTCAACGGCGCGGCCGCCTGGCTCGCCCTCGCCGCGATCCTGCTCTACGTCGTCTTCTACACGATCGTCCTCAAGCGTCGCACCGCGCAGAACATCGTCTGGGGCGGCGTCGCCGGCGCCATGCCGGTCCTCATCGGCTGGGCCGCCGTGACCGGCACGCTCGCGTGGGCACCGGTCGTCCTCTTCCTCGTCATCTTCTTCTGGACGCCGCCGCACTACTGGCCGCTGTCGATGAAGTTCAAGAAGGACTACGCCCGCGCCGGTGTGCCGATGCTGCCCGTCGTCGCGGCCGACCTCGCCGTCGCCCGGCAGATCATCTACTACGCCGTCGCGACGGTGGCCACCACCCTCGTGCTCGTCCCGGTGGCGGGGATGGGGTGGGTCTACACCGCCGTCGCCGCAGCGGCAGGTGCGTGGTTCCTGTACTCCACGGCCCAGCTCTACCGCCGGGCCCGTCACCCGGAGCGCGGGAAGCTGGCGGCGATGAAGGTCTTCCACGGCTCGATCACCTATCTGTCGGTGGTCTTCGTGGCGGTGGCCGTCGACCCCTTCCTGCCGTACTGACCGGACCGACGTGCGGGGGGCGACGGCGACGACGGCGGAGGTGCTCGGGGAGTACCTCGCCCACCTGGCCGTCGAGCGGGGCATGAGCGAGAACACCCTCGCCGCCTACCGGCGCGACCTCGAACGGTACGCGGCCTTCCTCGAGGCCCGCGGGCTCGCCTTCGACGAGGTGCGCGAGGGTGACGTCGTCGCCTACGTCGAGGCTCTGCGTACCGGCGCCGACGGCCGTTCGGCGCTCGCCGCCTCCTCCGCGGGGCGCGCGGTGACGGCCCTGCGCGGCTGGCACCGGTTCGCGCTCGAGGAGGGCGTCGTGGCGGGGGACCCGAGCGCCGAGGTGCGTCCGCCGTCGTCGGCCAAGCGCCTGCCCAAGGCGATCTCGGTGGACCGGGTCGAGGCGCTGCTCGAGGCGGCGTCGCTGGGGGAGGGGCCGGTCCCGCTGCGCGACCGGGCGCTGCTCGAGCTGCTCTACGGCACCGGGGCACGGATCAGCGAGGCGGTGGGGCTCGCCGTCGACGACCTCGACCTCACCGCAGCGTCCGTGCGGCTGTTCGGCAAGGGGCGCAAGGAACGTGTGGTGCCGGTGGGCCGGTACGCCGTCGAGGCAGTCGAGGCCTACCTCGTGCGGGGGCGTCCCGCGCTCGCCGCCGCCGGGCGGGGCAACCCGGCGGTGTTCCTCAACACCCGCGGCAACCCCCTCAGCCGGCAGAGCGCCTGGGCGGTGCTCCAGCAGGCGGCGGCGCGGGCGGGGCTCACGGAGCACGTCTCGCCGCACTCGCTCCGCCACTCGTTCGCGACCCACCTCCTCGCCGGCGGGGCGGACGTGCGCGTGGTCCAGGAGCTGCTCGGCCACGCCTCGGTCACCACGACGCAGATCTACACGCAGGTGACCGTCCAGACGCTCCGCGAGGTCTACGCCGCCTCGCACCCCCGCGCGCTGGGTTGAGCAAGCGCTGGGTCGAGCACGCGGCTCGGTGGGCGATCGGCGGGCTCGGTCTTCGAGGGTTGCTCCCGGCTCGGTGAGCGCGACACCCGCCGGGTCGGTCACCGGGGTTCCCGCCGGACGGGTGAGCGACGTCACCCCACGAATCGCCGGGTCGTCGCGTCGCGTGCCGTGTTGGGGGCGCGCGAGGCGTCGACTAGCGTGGCGGCGTGAGCAACGAGCAGCCTGGACTGATGCCCGAGAGCGGCGCGCGCGCAGGCACGGGCCTGGCCGAGGCGACCGAGCGGGAGTTCCCCGTCCCCACGCCGCTGGACGGTCACGGGCCCGCGCGGATCATCGCGATGGCCAACCAGAAGGGCGGGGTCGGCAAGACGACGACCACGATCAACCTCGGCGCCGCGCTGGCCGAGTACGGCCGTCGCGTGCTCCTCGTCGACTTCGACCCGCAGGGTGCGGCGTCGGCCGGGCTGGGGATCAACGCCCACGAGCTCGACCGCACGATCTACAACCTCCTCATGGAGCCGCGCAGCGACGTCCGCGAGATCATCGAGCGGACGACCGTCGAGAACCTCGACGTCGTCCCGGCCAACATCGACCTCTCGGCCGCGGAGGTCCAGCTCGTCAACGAGGTGGCCCGAGAGCAGGCCCTCGCGCGCGTGCTCCGGCCGGTCCAGGACGACTACGACGTCATCCTCATCGACTGCCAGCCCTCACTCGGTCTGCTCACCGTCAACGCGCTCGCGGCGGCCCACGGCGTGCTCATCCCGCTGGAGGCCGAGTTCTTCGCCCTGCGCGGCGTCGCCCTCCTCGTGGAGACCATCGAGAAGGTCCAGGAGCGGATCAACCCGCGGCTGCGGATCGACGGCATCCTCGCAACCATGGTCGACCTGCGCACCCTGCACTCGCGCGAGGTCATCGAACGGGTGCAGCAGGCCTTCGGTGAGAAGGTCTTCGACACGATGATCTCCCGCACGGTGAAGTTCCCCGACGCCTCGGTCGCGTCGGAGCCGATCACCTCCTACGCCCCCAGCCACCCGGGCGCCGAGGCGTACCGGCGCCTCGCCCGCGAGCTCGTCGCCCGCGGCGATGCCGCCTGACCAAGGCTCCCTGGGGGCGCCCGACGTGACGCCTCCCGACGTGACGGCGTCGCCGGGCGTGACGCCTCCCGACGTGACGGCGTCGCCGGGCGTGACGCTCCCCGACGCTCCGGCGTCCCCCGCCGGCGAGACGTCGCCGGACGCCCTGCCGTCGACGAAGCGCCGGTTCGAGCTGACCCTCGCCAACTTCACGGGACCGTTCGACCTGCTGCTCTCGCTCATCTCCAAGCACCGCCTCGACATCACCGAGGTGGCGCTCGCGCAGGTGACGGACGAGTTCATCGCCTACATCTCCGCGCAGGACGAGTGGGACCTGTCCCAGGCGAGCGAGTTCCTCGTCGTGGCCGCGACGCTGCTCGACCTCAAGGCGGCCCGGCTGCTCCCGCGCGGGGCGGTCGAGGACGAGGACGACCTGGAGCTCCTCGAGGCGCGGGACCTGCTCTTCGCGCGCCTCCTCCAGTACCGGGCGTTCAAGGAGGTCGCCGACCACGTCGCGACGCTGTGGACGACGAGCGCGCGCAGCTTTCCGCGGAGCGTGCCGCTGGAGCAGCACCTCGCGGCGCTCCTGCCGGAGCTGGTCATGAAGGTCGGGCCGGAGGAGCTCGCCCGTCTTGCCGCCGCGGCGCTGGCGCCGAGGCCCGGCGCGCCCGAAGTGGAGATCTCCCACCTGCACAACCCCGTGGTGCCCGTCCGCGAGCAGGCGGCCCTCATCGTCGACCGGCTGAGGCGTGTGCGCAGCGCCACATTCCGTGCGCTCACCGAGGACGCCGAGATGACCGCCGTCGTCGTCTCGCGCTTCCTGGCTCTGCTCGAGCTCTTCCGGGAGGGTGCGGTCTCGTTCGAGCAGGCCGAGGCGCTCGGTGAGCTGACCATCCGGTGGTCCGGGTCGGAGGAGGGCGAGGTAGCCGTCGCGGAGGAGTACGACGGCGAGGCTTCCGATGCCGATGCCGATGCCGATGCCGATGCCGATGCCGATGCCCACGACGGCCTCGCCGTCGGCCCCACGGAGGAGGAACGATGACCGAGCAGCACTATGAGCTGGTCCCCGACGACGCGCTTCCGGAGGAGCACCTCTCCGCGCTCGAGGCGATCCTCATGGTGGTCGATGAGCCGGTGCCGGCCGCGGATCTCGCGAGCGTCCTCGGTCTGCCCACCGGACAGGTCTCCGAGCTGCTCGAGGACCTTGCGGCGGAGTACCGGGGCGAGCGCGGCGGGAGGCGTCGCGGATTCGAGCTGCGCGAGCTTGCCGGCGGCTGGCGGATCTACTCCGCGCCGCCCCACGCGGACGTCGTCGGCAAGTTCGTCCTCGAGGGCCAGACCGCTCGTCTCACGCAGGCGTCGCTCGAGACCCTCGCGGTCATCGCCTACCGCCAGCCGGTCGCTCGCGGGCGGATCGCGGCCATCCGCGGTGTGAACGTGGACGGCGTGGTGCGTACCCTGCTCACCAGGGGACTGATCGAGGAGGCCGGCCCGGACACCGAGGGTGGGGCCATGCTCTACCGGACGTCCAGCTACTTCCTCGAGCGGATGGGCCTCGCCTCGCTGGAGGACCTGCCGCCGCTCGCCCCCTACCTGCCCGACCTGGGCACCCTGGACGACGTGGAGAGTGAGCTTCGATGAGCAAGCACGTGCACGAGCCCGACGGGGTTCGCCTGCAGAAGGTGCTCGCCGGCGCCGGACTGGGATCGCGGCGGGCGTGCGAGGACATCATCGCCTACGGCCGGGTGACGGTCGACGGACAGGTCGTCCGTGAGCTCGGCACCCGGGTGAACCCCACGAGCGCGGTCATCCACGTGGACGGCCTCCGCGTGCAGCTCGACGACTCGCTGCTCACCCTCGCACTCAACAAGCCGGTCGGCGTCGTCTCGACCATGGACGACCCCCAGGGGCGTCCGAGCCTGGCGCAGTACGTGGCCGACCGGCCCGAGCGCCTCTTCCACGTCGGGCGTCTCGACGCCGAGACCTCGGGCCTCATCTTGCTCACGAACGACGGCGAGCTGGCCCACCGGCTCACGCACCCGTCCTACGAGGTGCCCAAGACCTACGTGGCCACGGTCGAGGGGCGGGTGCCGCGCGGCATGGAGAAGACCCTGAAGAAGGGCGTCGAGCTCGAGGACGGGATGGTCCAGGTCCACTCGTTCGTGGTGAAGGAGACGACGCCCGACTCCTCACTCGTGGAGATCGTGCTCCACGAGGGCCGGCACCACATCGTTCGCCGTCTGCTGGAGGAGATCGGTCACCCGGTCATCCAGCTCACCCGCACGAGGATCGGCCCGATCCATCTCGGCGGGCTCAAGCCCGGCCGCACGCGTGTCATCGGTGGGACCGAGCTCGGCACCCTCATGAAGGCCGTCGACCTGTAGGCATGGGGATGGCGCCTGCCAGGACTCCTGCTCAGTACGGCGGGTCCGCGCCCGGCGGTTCGGTCCCGGTCGCGTCGACCGCCGTACCGCGCGGCAGGTCCGGCAGGCGCGGGTTGCGGTAGGTGACGCTGCCGTCGGCCTCGCGGCGGTAGATCAGACCGGTCAGCGAGGACGTCCACTCGAAGACGCCGCTGCGGATCTGGCGGACCTTGAAGTGACCGCAGGTCTTGAGGTCGTGGTCACCGCCGCACGCGCACCCGAGGTTGGTCAACGCCGTCGTGCCGCCGAGCGACCAGGCGAGTGAGTGGTCGAGCTGACATCGTGTCGCGGCGGTGCCGCAGCCCGGTCTTACACAGGTGCCGTCTCGGTCGCGGACGAGGTCGGCCAGGTCCTTGGGCGGTCGGTACGTGGTGCGGCCGTGGTCCAGGACCGTCCCGGTGAGCGGGTCGGTGACCAGTCGCCGCCACGTGCCGCGGAGCGCGAGCGCGCGAGCAGTGGCGGGGTCGATGGGACCGTACCCCTCGAGGGTGCCGGGCTCCCCACCACCGAGGAGCGTGGTCAGCGGCACCGTGACGTGGACCCGGACCGGTGCGGAGCCGAGCGAGATCGCGGGCGGTGGCTGCGCCGAGCGATCCGCGCCGGGCGTCGCTGCCACGGGCGGGGTGCCGTCGGCGGCCGGGGTCGCCCCGGTGTTCGGAGGGACCTGAGCAGGGGCGAGCAGGATCTGGCCGGTCGTGAGCGCGTTGACACCGATGGTGGCGAGTGTGTCGGCGCGCAGCTGGTCCATGGTCCGGGGGTCACCCGCGCTCTTGGCGTGCCGGGCGGTGTGGTCGAGGGTGAGGTCGAGAGCGATGGCGTCCTCAGCCGGTAGGACGGCGTAGAGCGAGGCCATACCGTCCGGAAGGGCTTTCGGGTGGCAGACGCGACGCGCCGTTCGGGCCTGGCGGTGGCGCCTCTCGGCCTCGTGGTGGTCGACGGAGATGAGGGCGTGGGCGAGGTCGCGGCGGAGCAGCTGAGGTGTGCGGCCCTGGGCGCCAGGGAGCACCGCGCACTCCACCTCCCACGCGACCTGGTGCGGTACGTGTTCGAGGGCGTCGGCGATGACCTGTGCCTTGGCGGGGTCGATGGCGCCGTGCTCGAGGCTCAGCCCGGTCGACGTGAGGGGCCCGTTGAGCAGGGAGCTCGTCCGCACCATCCGGATGGCGGCCTGCTTCGACACGGTCAGCCGCATGGCAATCTCCGTGCCTGCCACCGTGACGGGGTCGACGGTGCGGCCGGGAAGGTGTCTGCCGTGCTCGGCGGCAGCGTCCGCCAGGGCGGCGACGGCCTCGCCGCGGCGGGCGGTGGACCAGGAGATCACGCGGTTCCAGTGGGCGACGAGCTCGACGAGGACGTCCGGGTCCTGACCGTGGGCGGGGACGGGGTCGAGGGTCGCCGCGAGCGGAGCGCCGTACAGACCGGCAGCCCGGGACAGGACGGCCGCGGCGGACGCGATCTCCTCCGCGGTCGGCATCCCCGTGTCCCCGGCCGCAGTGTCCAGGGCGGCGGCCCGCTCGACAGACTCGGTGTCGGTGTCGGTGTCGGTGTCGGTGTCGGTGTCGGTGTCCGTGTCGGTGTCGCCGGTGTCCGTGGCGGTCCCGGTGTCCGCCGCGATGTCGGTCACGAACCCGAGCTCGGTGTCGAGCGCGGAGGGCCCGAGCTCGGTGTCGGGCTCTCGGAACGCGACGGCCAGCTCGACGGGCTCGGCGTAGACCGCGTCCACGAGCCTGAGCCGCCTCGGGCCGGCAGCGGGGACGGGCGCCAGCGTCGCACCCGCCGTTCCAGTGTGGGCGTGCGCGGCGTCGCGGATCTCGGCGAGGTAGGCCTCGACCAGGCTGTCCCAGCCCCGGGCCCTCGCCGCCGCGAGGTCGATCTTGCGACCGCGTCTCGAACTCATGCGTCGAACGTAGGTGCGACCACTGACACTGATGATAGAGTTGCGTCCAGCAGAGTGGTGTACCGGTAGCTCGGTGAGCGTGTCGTCGTAGACGAGTGCGGTCACCGCGTGATCCTTCGAGTGAACCTTCCACAGCACTCTCGAAAAGGACCGACTGCGATGACCGCTCCTTCCAGTATCGACCCTGCCCGGATTCTCCAGGACCACCTTGCCCAGGCGTCCCCGGACCTGCTGCGCCAGCTGCTCACCACGTTCATCAACGCCCTGCTCTCCGCCGACGCCGACGCCGTGTGTGGTGCAGCGTGGGGGCAGGTCTCGGACGAGCGCACCAACCGGCGCAACGGCTACCGCCACCGCGACTTCGACACCCGCGCCGGGACCATCGACGTCGCGATCCCGAAGCTGCGCACCGGGTCCTACTTCCCCGACTGGCTCCTCGAGCGGCGCCGCCGCGCCGAGGCGGCCCTGACCAGCGTGGTGGCGACCTGCTACCTCCTGGGCGTCTCCACCCGGCGGATGGACAAGCTCGTCCAGACCCTGGGGATCACCGGGCTGAGCAGGTCCCAGGTCTCACAGATGGCCAAGGACCTCGACGCCCAGGTCGAGGACTTCCGCACCCGGCCGCTGGACGCCGGCCCGTACACGTTCCTCGCCGCGGACGCGCTCACGATGCGGGTCCGCGAGGGTGGCCGGGTGGTCAAGGTCGCCGTCCTGGTCGCCACCGGCGTCAACGCCGACGGCCACCGCGAGGTCCTCGGTGTCCAGGTCGCCACGGCCGAGTCCGGGGCGGGGTGGCTGGCGTTCTTCCGTGACCTCGTCGCCCGGGGCCTGACCGGGGTCAAGCTCGTGACGTCCGACGCCCACGCCGGCCTGGTCGAGGCCATCGGGGCGACCCTGCCCGGGGCGGCGTGGCAGCGGTGCCGCACGCACTACGCGGCGAACCTCATGGCCAAGTGCCCCAAGGCGTCCTGGCCGGCCGTGAAGGCCATGCTGCACTCGGTCTACGACCAGGTCGACGCCCCCGCCGTCCAGGCCCAGTTCGACAAGCTCCTCGACGCCGTCGAGACCCAGCTGCCCGACGTCCACGCCCACCTCGACGACGCCCGCGGCGACATCCTGGCCTTCACCGGCTTCCCCAAGGCCCTGTGGCGCCAGATCTGGTCCAACAACCCCAACGAGCGCCTCAACCGCGAGATCCGCCGCCGCACCGACGTCGTCGGCATCTTCCCCGACCGCACCAGCATCATCCGCCTCGTCGGGGCCGTGCTCGCCGAGCAGCACGACGAATGGGCCGAAGGCCGCCGCTACTTCGGCCTCGACGCCCTCGCCAAAGCCCGCCTGAGCCTCATCACCACCACCGAGACCGAACAGGAGGACCCCGCCATCGCCGGCGCCATCAGCGCCTAACACCCCACGAAGGAATCACGCCGAACCCGTACACCACCCCAGAGGACTTGACCGATGATAGGAAGCGTGTTCCGAGGGGTCGTGACCCGCCTACTGACTGGCGCCCTGCTGGGTTGCCTTCCAGTTGATCTGTCCGGCCCCTCGGGCATGGCACCGGCCGGGCCGGTCATGACCTGATAAGAGCTTGGCGGTTCCTCACCAGTGTCCTGTCTGAGCGTCCCGACCGGCGTCGACCCCATCGACTCCAGCGAAAGGGCGGTTCCAGCATGACAGCGGCACCAGGAGATGACGACCGTGACGACGGGGCCGAGGAGGTCATCGGAGGCATCGACACCCACGCCGAGACCATCCATGTGGCTGTCGTGAGCGTGCTGGGGCGGGAGATCGCCGACGCCGAGTTCGCGACCACTCCGGCGGGCTACCGGGCGGCGTACGACTTCCTGAACAGCCACGGCGCGATCGAGCGGGTCGGCATCGAGGGCACCAGCTCCTACGGGGCCGGGATCGCCCGGGCATGTGCCGCCGGCGGGCTCGAGGTCCGAGAGGTGCTGCGCCCCGACAAGACCGTCCGCCGCCGCCAGGGCAAGTCCGACCCCATCGATGCCTATCACGCCGCCCGTGCGGTGCTCTCCGGCCGGGCGACCTCGCCACCCAAGGACGAGAAGATCCTCGGCCTGCGCGCCCTGCACCTGGCCCGCCGCTCCGCGGTCAAGGCACGCACGGCGACGATCCACCAGATCCACCAAGTCCTGGTCACCGCACCGGACTCGATCCGGCAGAAGTACCGTTCCATGACCAACACCAAGCTGGTCACCGCACTGTCCCGAAGCCGCACCACCCGCTACGACCCAGTCGGCGCGGCCATCATGCGCGCGTTGAAGGACCTCGCCGCACGACACGAGTTCCTCACTAGTCAGGCCGCTGACCTCGAGCGCGACATCCGTACCGTCGTGGAGTCCATGAACCCCGGTCTGCTCGCCGCCCACGGCGTCGGCCCAGACACCGCTGCCCAGCTGCTCATCACCGCCGGCGCGAACCCCGACCGGCTCAGCAACGAGGCCTCCTTCGCCGCACTGTGCGGCACCGCACCGGTGCCCGCTTCCTCGGGCAAGACCCGCCGCTACCGGCTCTCCCGGGGAGGGGACCGCGCCGCGAACAACGCCCTGCACCGCGTCGCCCTGGTCCGCATGTCCAGCGACCCCACCACCCGCGCCTACGTTCAGCGACAACGCGCCAGAGGCCGCTCGAGCAAAGAGATCCTCCGCACCCTCAAACGTGCCCTCGCCCGGGAGATGTTCAAGTACCTCACCCGAGTCGTCACGGCCCCCGCGACCGCGGACTTGCGCCCCGCCCGACAGGCCAAGAACATCACCCTGACCCAGGCCGCCGCCCACTTCGGCGTCTGGCCCATGCACATCTCCACCATCGAACGCGGCACCCGCCGCGACGACGACCTCGCCCGCGCCTACCGCCAATGGCTCCAAGCAGCTCGACAACCAATAGGAGCATCATCGCCCTCGAAGCGTGCGTCGTGCGAGGTCAGGACGGTGGCACCACGGTGGGGATGGTTGTCGGGCCCGGCCGTGACGTTTCGCGACGCGGCTCGTGCGGTGGCCCGGCACCCGCGTGTCCTGGTGCCCGTCAGGGGAGCGGTGGTCCTGTCAGGGGAGTGGTGGTCCTGATGACCCTCTGGGAGTGGTGGGACGCCCGCACGTCGTGCGCGTCACCGGTGAGCCCGCCGAGGGCTGACAGAGCGGGCGGTACCCTCTCCGGGTGCCCGTGAACCCGACCGCCGCCACCGTGTCGACGACCGGACCGGTGAAGATCGTGGGCACCGGGCTGCTGGGTGCCTCGATCGGCCTGGCCCTGACGTCGGTGGGTCTCGACGTCCACCTCTCCGACCTGTCCCCGACGGCGCAGGCGCTGGCCCGTGACCTCGGTGCCGGCCGGCCGTTCACCGCCGACGAGCCCGAGCCGGCGCTCGTCGTGGTGGCCACTCCGCCGGACGTGACCGCGGCCGCCGTGGTGGCCCAGCTCCGCCAGCACCCCGGCGCGGTCGTCACCGACGTCGCGTCGGTCAAGGCGCTCGTGGCTGCGCAGGTCCAGGCAGAGGCGGGTGGGGACGCGAAGCGGTACGTCGGCTCCCACCCCATGGCCGGTCGTGAACGGTCCGGCGCCGCGGCCGCGGACGCCGACCTCTTCGCCGGGCGTCCCTGGGTCATCGTGCCCGGCGAGGAGTCGACACCGGAGGCGGTGCGGGTGGTCCGCGCCCTCGCCGTCGACCTCGGCGCGGCGCCGGTGACCCTGGGTGCGCAGGAGCACGACGACGCCGTCGCGCTCGTCTCGCACGTGCCCCAGCTGGCGTCGTCCCTGGTCGCGGCACGCCTGCACGGTGCGCCGGAGTCGGCGCTGGGCCTGTCCGGCCAGGGCCTGCGCGACGTCACCCGGATCGCGGCGTCGGACGCGCAGCTGTGGTCCACCATCCTGGTCGGCAACGCCGGTCCGGTGGGACGTGCGCTGCGGGCCCTGCGCTCCGACGTCGACGACCTCATCTCCGCCCTCGACCGTGCGGCCACCCACGGCCCGCTGACCGAGGGCGCCGTCGGTCCGCTCGCCCGGGTCATCGCCGCCGGCAACGCCGGCGCTGCACGGATCCCCGGCAAGCACGGCGGCGCACCGAACCGGTACGGCGAGGTCGCCGTCCTCGTCCCTGACGCCCCGGGTGAGCTCGGCCGACTCTTCAGCGAGGTCGGCGAGGCCGGTGTCAACATCGAGGACCTCCAGCTCGAGCACTCGGCCGGCCAGAGCGTCGGTCTCGCGGTCCTCTCCGTGGTGCCGGCTGCCGCCGAACCACTCGAGGCCGAGCTCGACCGGCGCGGCTGGCGGGTGGTGCGCCGGTGAGCGGCCACCCGACGGCGGGGCAGGAGGCGGCGTGCGTGACTGAGAAGGACCGGACGGCGGGGGCACCCTCCCGCCAGGAGGAGGACACGGTGGCACAGGCGAACGGGCGCGCGCTCGTGGTGGCGATCGACGGACCCTCGGGGTCGGGGAAGTCGACGATCTCTCGGCGCCTCGCCACCGAGCTGGACCTGGCCTACCTCGACACCGGCGCCATGTACCGGGCGGCCACGTGGTGGTGCCTGCGGCGCGGCGTCGACCTCACGGACGTCGACGGCGTCGCGGCCGTGGTCCGGCAGATGCCGCTCGTCATGGTCACCGATCCGGCCGCCCCGCGCGTGGTGTGCGACGACGTCGACATCACCGAGGCGATCCGCGCCTCCGAGCTCTCCGCCGTCGTCTCCAGGGTCGCGACGAACCTCGACGTCCGCGCCGAGCTCGGCCGGCTCCAGCGCGAGATCATCGCCGCCGAGGCGGGTCGCAACGGCATCGTCGCCGAGGGCCGTGACATCACCACCGTCGTGGCGCCCGACGCCGACGTGCGCCTCCTGCTCATCGCCGACGAGACCGCCCGTCTTGCGCGGCGCGCCAAGGAGCTCCACGGCACCGCCGACGAGGCCACGGTCGCACGCACGCGCGACGAGGTCGTGCGCCGCGACGCCGACGACTCCACCGTCTCGACCTTCATGACCGCCGCCGACGGGGTCGTCACGGTCGACTCCTCCGCCTACGGGGTCGAGGAGACCTTCGAGGCGGTGCTCTCGGTGGTCGAGGCCGCCCGGGCGGGCGGGCGCTGATGGCGCAGAGCCGCGGGCAGGCCGTCCGCCCGGAGGACATCTACCGGTGGGGACCGGTGTGGTCGCGGCGCGTGGGCTGGGTGCTGGACCACCTGTGGTGGAACACCACGGTCCTCGGCGCCGAGAACGTCCCGGCCGAGGGCCCGGTCATCATCGCCTCGAACCACACGGGGATCGTCGACGGCCCCCTGCTCCACGGCGCACTCCCGCGCGGGTCGCACGTCCTGGTCAAGCAGGAGTTCTTCGACTCCAAGATCGGCTTCCTCATGACGTGGGCGGGCCAGATCCCGGTGGACCGGACCTCGGGGCGAGCGGCGCTGGCGGTCGGCAAGGCGATGCTCGACGAGGGCCGGGTGGTGGGGATCTTCCCCGAGGGCACCCGCGGACGCGGCGACGCCTCCGAGATGCGCGCCGGCGTCGCCTGGCTCGCGGTGAACACCGGCGCCCCGATCGTCCCGGCGGCATGCCTGGGCACCCGGCGCACCGGAGACCCCCGCAGCTACGTCCCGCGGCCGCGCGCCAAGCTCCATGTGGCGTTCGGGGAGCCGATCAGGCTGCACTTCCCCGAGGGCAGCAGCCGGCGCGAGAAGATGGCGCACGCCATGTCGGCGATCGGCGCCGGGCTGCAGGCGCACGTGGACCAGGCGCAGCAGGTCACGGGCGTGCGCCTGCCCAAGAGCGACCTGTAGCGGCCGCGACGGAGGCACGGTGCAGCGCCCGCGCCGGGGCGCACCGCGGTACCGACGCCGGCGGATCGAGACCGATCGCACCACCCGGACCGGCCGGTCTGGTCGTCGGATGGCCGTGCGCACGGGAGAATGGCGCCATGAGCACCGACCCCGCGCGTGAGCGCACCGCCGAGCAGCCCGACGACGACCGCCTCGACCAGGCGCAGCCGGCGGCCGACGAGCGCTTCGAGCCGGCCGCCGACCAGCTCGAGCCGGCGGCCGACGAGCGCACCCCCGAGGAGATCGCCGCCGACCTCGCCGAGGAGAACCGCCGCGCCGAGGCGCTGCGCGCCGGTCTGGCCGACTACGTCCTGGAGGACGAGGACCTCGCCGTCCTCGAGGCAGGCGAGGCGGACGAGCTCCCGGGTGGTGAGCGGCCCGGCCTGCCGGTGCTCGCCGTCGTCGGCCGGCCCAACGTGGGCAAGTCGACCCTGGTCAACAGGATCCTCGGCCGCCGTGAGGCGGTCGTCCAGGACACCCCCGGCGTCACCCGCGACCGGGTGAGCTACCCGGCGGAGTGGGCCGGTCGCCGGTTCTCGCTCGTCGACACCGGCGGCTGGGAGGTCGACGTCGCCGGCATCGACGCGCGCGTGGCCGAGCAGGCCGAGGTCGCCGTCGAGATGTCGGACGCCGTGATGTTCGTCGTCGACGCGACGACCGGCCCGACCGACACCGACGAGCGGGTCGTGCGGATGCTGCGCCGCTCGGGCAAGCCGGTGATCCTCGTCGCGAACAAGGTCGACTCCCCGATGCAGGAGGCCGATGCCGCCACCCTGTGGGCCCTCGGCCTCGGCGAGCCCTACCCCGTCTCGGCCCTGCACGGCCGCGGCTCGGGCGACGTCCTCGACGCCGCGATGAAGGTCCTGCCCGAGGTCTCCGCCGTCGCGGCGCCCATGCCCGAGGGCGGCCCGCGCCGGGTGGCCCTGCTCGGCCGGCCGAACGTCGGCAAGTCCTCGCTCCTGAACTCTCTCGCCAAGGCCGAGCGCGTCGTCGTCCACGAGACGGCCGGCACCACGCGCGACCCGGTCGACGAGATCGTCGAGCTGGGCGGGAAGCCGTGGTGGTTCGTCGACACGGCCGGCATCCGCCGCCGCGTCCACCAGACCTCCGGCGCGGACTTCTACGCCTCCCTGCGCACCCAGGCGGCGCTGGAGAAGGCCGAGGTCGCCGTCGTCCTCGTCGACGCCTCCGTGCCGCTCACCGAGCAGGACACCCGCGTCATCCAACAGGTGATCGACTCCGGCCGGGCGCTCGTCATCGCCTACAACAAGTGGGACCTCATGGACGAGGACCGCCGTCCGTTCCTCGAGCGTGAGATCGAGCTCGACCTCGTCCAGATCCAGTGGGCCCCGCGGATCAACATCTCCGCGAAGACCGGCTGGCACACCAACCGCCTCGTGCGGGCGCTCGAGACGGCGCTGGACTCGTGGGACACCCGCATCCCCACCGGCCGGCTCAACGCCTTCCTCGGCGAGCTGACCGCGGCACACCCCCACCCGGTGCGCGGTGGGAAGCAGCCGCGGATCCTCTTCGCGACCCAGGCCTCCAACCGGCCGCCCCGTTTCGTCATCTTCGCCACGGGCTTCATCGAGGCCGGCTACCGCCGCTTCATCGAGAACCGGCTCCGGGAGAACTTCGGCTTCGAGGGCTCGCCCATCGAGATCAGCGTCCGGGTGCGGGAGAAGCGACGCCGTTGATGGGCGGGCCGGGAGACGCGGGGCGCGGACCGACGGGCGACGCCGAGCGCCGGCCCGCGGCCGACGCGTCGGTCGCGCCCGACCGCCTGCTGCGCTGGGGCCTGCCGCGCGACCCCAAGGCCGTCGACCACGTCCTGGGGTTCGTCGTGACGACGGTGCTGACGATCGTCGTCACGCGCGGCTACCTCCAGCTCACCGGGTTCCCCCAGATCGGCGGCGAGACCCTGCACGTCGCGCACGTCCTGTGGGGCGGGCTGGCGATGGCGATCGCCATGGTCCTCGCTCTGTCGTTCGCCGGTCCGGTGGTGCGACCGCTCGTCGCGTTCGTCGGCGGGGTGGGGTTCGGCCTGTTCATCGACGAGGTCGGGAAGTTCCTCACCCAGGACAACGACTACTTCTTCTCCCCGGCCCCGATGATCATGTACCTCACCCTCGTGGGGGTGGTGCTCCTGGCCGACGTCCTGCACGGCCGCCGGCCGCCGCACCCGATCGAGCACGTCGCGGCGGCCGCGGACCACGCCGTCGCCGGGATCGCCGGCGGGCTGAGCGAACGCCGCCGCGCCGTCGCCGAGGACCTCCTCGCCAAGGGCGACGGCGCCCGGGGGAGCGCGGAGACGGCGGCCCTGCTCGCCGTCGTCCCCGACGACGACGCCGAGGTACCCGACCCGCTCGACGCCGCCGGCCGTCGGTTGCAGCGCGTCATGCGCGCCGTGGCGGGGCGCGAGTGGGCTCTGCGCAGCGTCGGGGTCGCCCTCGGCGCGCTCGTCGCGGTCTCGCTCGGCGCGGTCGTCCTCAGCCTCGACGAGGCGGCGGACCCGACGTGGGCACGCGTGACGACCGTGGTGACGGTCGGGCTCAGCCTCGCCGCCGTCGGACGGGCGCTGACGTGGTTGCGGCGCGACCGCTACCGCGCGTTCCAGTGGCTGCGCCGCGCGGTGCTCGTCAACGTCCTGCTCACCCAGGTCGCGGTCTTCCGCATCGAGCCGTGGCTCGCGACGCTGGGGCTGTTCGTGGCCCTCGTGGCCCTGGGGATCATCGCGGCCGAGAGGCACCGGCTGGAGCGGCTCCACCGCGGCGAGGGGTAGGGAAGCCCTCACCCGGCCCGCAGGGCCTCGACCATCCGGGGCACGGCGCCGTCGACGGCGGGGGCGTACGGGTCGTTGGTGAGCAGGACGAGGACGGCGCCCTGCTCGGGCAGGCACAGCGCCGTCGCGAAGTGGTACCAGCTCTGTCCGAAGCTGCCGACGGCCGGCGGGCCCACGCTCTTGGTGACGTCGGTGAACCCCAGCCCCCAGGGCACCGGCCCATCCGTCGTGGCCATCTCGGTCAGGGACGTCCGGGACACCAGGTGCCCGCCGCACAGCAGGTGCATGAACCGCGCGGTCGACGGCGCGTCCCCGGCCATGCCCTCCGCGGCGCCCGCGTAGCTGGCGTCGCGCAGGCTCGGCAGGTAGCGGCCGCCCTCCTCGTGGAGGGCCGCCGGGTGGGACCGGCGCACGGAGAGGGCGACCGGGCCGGCGGGGCGCTCGGCCGGCTGGACGACCAGGCGGGCGAGTTCCGGCGCCTCGAGGACGTCCTCGCGCAGCGCCTGGTCCAGGGGCTGCCCGGTGACCTCCTCCACGAGCAGGCCGAGCAGGAGGTAGTCGGTGGGGGAGTAGGTCGCCGAGCGTATCGGCTCTGGGGGTTCGGGCAGGAGTGCGAGGATCTCGGTGGTCTCCCAGGCGTCGCCGGGCCGGCGTGCGGCGGCGTCGACCCCCACAGGCCCGGTGTAGTCCAGGATCGTGCTGCGGTGGCCGAGCAGCTCACGGACGGTGACGTCGCCCGGGTCGATCGGGAGCTTCGGCAGGTAGCGCGCTGCCGGTCGCTCGAGCTCGACCAGTCCTCGCTCCACCAGGGCCATCACCTGCGCCGCGACGACGGTCTTGGTGATCGCGCCGAGCTCCATCTGCACGTCGGGCGTCGCGGGGGTGCCGTCGGCCGTCGTCCCCGCGGCGCCGGACCAGGTGCCGCCGGCGCTCAGCACGGTGGCGGTCGCGACGGTGCCGCGGGAGGCGGCGACGTCGTCGAGCACGGACTGCAGGGTAGCCGTGAGGTCGGCCGGGAGCGGTCCCTCACGGATCTCGGCGAGCGGTTCCGCGGGAAAGGGCAGCGGGAAGCTGGTGGGGGTGGGAGCCAGGGACGAGGTGGCTGGGCCGGTCCCGGGCGTCGGGGTGACATCCGGTGCGGGGTCCGAGGTCGTCCCGGATGCCCGGCCGGGTCCGAGGGTGTTCGGCGAGCGCTGGGGCGCGGCCGTCGAGGCTCCGGACGCAGGAGCGGAGGGGGCCGGTCCGGGCGACGTTTCCGTAGGCTGCGCGCTGCAGCCCGCCAGCAGGAAGATGGCGGCGAGGCGCGTGAGCGTCCGTGGTGCCACCGCCCCAGTCTGCGCCGTCGGGCGGCTCGGCGCAGGCTGGCGGGGCCACGTCCGCAGGGCGGGCAGGAGGATCCGGGAGGAATCAGGACGTGGACTCCGAGGCCGGTGGACGCGGGCTCAGGCCGGTGCACCTCGCCCCGCGAGGGTCGGTGGTCCCCAGGGCGGCGGCTCCGTGGTCCAGGGACCTACGGGCCGATGGCGGCGGTGAGGACGGCGTCGACGACGGCGAAGAGCCCGAGCTGGGCGTTGTGGTTCGTCGTCACGACGACGACGATCCCGTCCACCGGCAGGCACGTGGCGACGGCGGCGAAGCCGGGGCCGAAGCTGAACGCGCCGACGGCCGGGGTCCCGCCCGGCGCCCGGAAGCGGGAGAAGCCCAGGCCGACGTCCCGCCGGGGCTGGAAGTCGGCCATCTCGGTGAGCGAGGTGCGCGAGACCACCTGGCCGCCGCACAGGAGCTGCCACCAGAGGGCGAGGGCGGGGGCGTCGCCCGCCATGTTGCCCGCCCCGGCCGAGGCGGTGACCTCCGACGCGGACGGCAGGAGGCCCCCGCCGAGGGCGAGAACCTCGACGGGTTCGATGCCGGCACCGAAGGGGAGGGCGAGCGGAGGTTGCGGCGACTCGTCGGGCTGGACGGCGAGCCGCTCGAGGCCAGGGTGGTCGAGGACACCGGCCCGCAGCGCCGCGGCCAGGCTCGTGCCGGTCACGTACTCCACGACCAGGCCGAGGAGGACGTAGTTCGTTGACGAGAAGGCCACCTGGCCGCCGGCCGGGCCGCGGCGGTCGGGCACGAGCTCGAGGATCTCTGCCGGTGTCCAGCGGCGCGCGCGGTCCTCGCGCAGGAGGATCGAGATCCCCGGCACGGCGAGATGGTCGGGGATGCCGCTGCGCATGCCGAGGAGTTCGCGGACGGTGGCGCCGTTGAGGTCGAACGGGATGTCGGAGGGGAGGTAGGCGGCGACGGGGGTGTCGAGGTCGACCAGGCCCTGTTCCACGAGCTGGAGCACCTGGGCGGCGACGAAGGTCTGCGAGACGGCACCGAGGTACATCATGTGGTCCGGCTCCAGCGCATTCGTTCCGTCAGCGGTGCCGGCGGCGCCGGCCCAGGTGCCGTTCGCGGCGTCGAGGACGACGGCAGTGAAGCCGCCGCGGTTGCCGCCCTCGCGGGTGGCGTCGTCGAGGATCCGCTGGAGCTCGTCGGCGGTGCCGGCGGGGAGCTTGCCAGGACGGACCTCGGCGAGCGCGGTGGTGGGGAATGGGGCCGGGAACACCGGCGCCGGGGAAGGTGGGACGGTCAAGGACGCGCTCTCCGACGGCGCCGGCCGGGGCTGGGCCGGGGCGGTGCAGGCGGTCAGCGGGGAAGCGGCGAGGAGCGCGGTCAGGATGCCGGCAAGGGCCACGCGCGGCGCCCGGCCGGCCGACGGTGCCGCTCCGGACCACCGGCCCACGGGACCAGTGTCGCGCCGATCGCGGCGGGGGAGAAGGGGGGCGGATCGTTGACCTGGAGCAGATTCGGTGACCTGGGTAGGTCTGGGGTAATCTTCTCTTCGGCCCGCTGAGCGGGTCGGACGGGCTGTGGCGCAGCTTGGTAGCGCACTTGACTGGGGGTCAAGGGGTCGCAGGTTCAAATCCTGTCAGCCCGACCGAGTGAGATGGCCTCGGACTTGCGAACGTGCAGGTCCGGGGCCATATGCGTCTCCCGAGCAGGACTGGTGACCGTGACCGAAAGGTTGCCAGTTTTGAGTCATGGGGCATTTATGGGGCATAAACCCCTCGCCCGAGGCCCGCAGTGGCCGCAGGTCCACGCCGAGCTGCGCTCGGTGGTCCGAGCAGGGCTGAGCGAGGTGGACGGCGCCGCGCACCTGAGGTGCATGACGACCAACTCCACGCCTGGCGGCGGGCTTGAGCCGCTGATGAGCATCGACGCGCTCTCCGAGCTGCTCGGGGTACCGGTCAACACGATCAAGGACTGGCGCACCAAGGGTCAGGGACCGGTGGCCTACAAGATCGGCAACCACCTGCGCTACGCCGCCGAGGACGTGCGGACCTGGTTGGAGCGTTGCCGCGAAGAGGCAGCCGGCGTCGCGCCGCCACCTGGACGGCGGTGACCGGCGATGGCATGACCGCGCACGCCAATCGGCACCTACGGCGACCCGTACTACGAGGAGACCGACGGCGGCCGGCAGATCGCCGTCGTCAGGTTCCGCGACTTCGACGGACGCACCCGCAAGATCAAAGCCGTCGGCCGGTCCAAGGCCGAGGCACTGCGCCGGCTCAAGAAGAAGATCGCCAATCACGAGGCGGCCAGCGTCGGCGAGGAGGACCTCACCGCGGACTCGCTGTTCGTCGAGCTCGCCGACGCGTGGCTCCAGTCGCTCGACGACACCAAGCGGCTCGCCCCCAGCACCCGCTACCGATACGAGCGTGACCTGCGCACCCTCGTGCTCCCGGCATTCGAGAACTACGCACTGCGCGAGATCACCGTTCGCAAGGTCGACCGACTGCTCAAGCAGCTTCATGAGCGCAGCTATGACCGCGCCCAGAAGGCGAAAGTGGTCCTGAACCTCGCGTTCAAGCTTGCTGTGCGCTGGGAGGTGCTCGACCGCAACCCGGTCACGGGCGTCGACACCCTGCGCCGACCACCTCGGGAGGCCCAAGCGCTGACGCTCGAGACCGTCAGACTCGTCCGCAGCCGGGTGGCAGAGTGGCGGCAGGGCGCGGACGGCAAGCCCGGACCGAGGCCCGACGGCCAGATCCTCGCAATCATCGAGACAATGCTCGGCACCTTGGCCCGCATCGATGACATTCACTTGACTACGGTGCGATACCCGGACCCGGGGCGCTGACGACGCTCTGACGTCCCTTATCCTGCTGCTCCTTCTTCCATGCTACGAGCCAGCAGGCGCTCGCCCGCGTGGGCGACGGCAACCACGGCCACCTGGCGTCGTCCTTCAGCCACGCCGTAAGTGCAGCCCCGAGCAGTCGGCCGTCCACAGCTGCTCCGTGCGGCGCCAGCGGGTCAGCCTCTCGACCGCGCGGTGGACCTCAGGCAGCTGCCGGTGCAACACGGGTGGATCGAGAGGTTTGCCGTGTGCCAGCTCTCTCTTCCTGGTGACTCGCTTCTACCCGGAGATATGCGCAGGGCGGAAGCCCGTCAACAGCCGAAGCTGGCGATGGTGGCAAAGATCAGGCCGCCTCGAAACGAGCCAGCTCGCCGTCGATTGGAAACTGGCAAGTTCTGGCCATGGCACCTTCGTGCCATTCAACCCTTGCGTTGCCGCGGTTAGCAATCAGTACCGTCCAGTTGTCCCTAGTACTTATCAACTCTCTATGACATTGATGGGGGACTCCGGCGGTAGCGCCCGTTGCCGCATGCTGACGATTTGAGGAGAACGACGATGCGAAAACTTATGAGGCTGGGTGTCAGCGTCGTGGCAGCTGCCGCCACGCTGGGATTGCTGGCACCTGCCGCATCGGCTGATGAAGCTGTGTCGATTTCTGCCGCGGAGGAAGCGGCGAGCCGGGCGTTCATGACCGAGTTCGGGGTGCCTGCCGATACACAGGATGAGCTCCTCGCCTCTCTCAAGGAGGGCGACCTGGGTCTCGCGAACGACCCAGACGCGGGTCCTGTCTCGGTGGAGACAGAGGTCCGAGACGGTTCAACGTTCGAGATCTCGAGGTACTTCGACGGATCCATCGAGGTGACCGAGCGAGAGATTCCTACGGCCGCCGAGCCTGGAGTTATCACTCCCTATGCGGTGACTGGGTGTTCGGTCAGCGGCGGGAGCGGCTATTCCAACTACACGGGGTGCAAGATCCACTACCGCACCCACGTGTTCTCGTACGGCTTCTATGCGAACTTCACGCTGGTGCAGGGCTACTACAACGACCAGATCACCCGCGCCTACAGCCAGTTCCAGGAATACGCTGTGGGGCACACCAGGGACTCCTGGAGCCTCAGGGTATTGAAGGCGACGGAGACCTCGAGCGGCCCGGCGCATGCAGAGCTGGCGATCCAGTACACCATCTACCCAGGCATCGGGCAGGTTGCGAAGGGGGTACGTCTTAAGGTGGGGAGCAACACCTACTGGCAGGAGAACTCGTGACAGACCTTGTCGGACCCGCGTACGACTTCCTCTGGAGCGTCTTGGCCCTCGTGGCGATCGCCCTGCTCGTCGTGGCGCTGACCCGCTGGTTCAAGGCCCATCCCGCGGGAGCGCTAGCGATCGTGCAGGTCGTCGCGATCGTGGTCCTTCCGATCATCGGCCCAACTGCCTACTTGCTCGCCACGTCTGATGCTCGCCCGCGGCATCAGGGTGAGATGGGTGCCCAGGGGTAGGCCGTTTCGGCTCTGACCTGAGTCCTGCGTTCCGCAGCTGATCGGGGTTCTGGGACACGGTTCGGGGTGAAGGTGCAGGTGAGCCGGTTTCGGCCTGCTGCAACGGTCCAGTACCCCTAGTGACACGAATTGGGCGTGTCGAGCAACACGCGTGCGCAAATCGGCCGCTACTGTGGTGACATGTTCATGCGGACGTCGTCGCGGCGGAACAAGGACGGCTCGGTGGTGCGCTACCTCCAGCTCGCGCACAACGAGTGGGACCCGGGCACGAAGTCGGCGAAGATGCGGGTGCTGTACAACTTCGGCCGCACCGACCAGGTCGACCGGGCCGCGATCGAGCGGCTGATCGCCTCGTTGACCAAGACCTTGGACCCCGACCCGGTCGCGGCGCAGGGTGGTGACGGGCCGGCCGGGCTGGCGTTCGAGTCCTCCCGGCCGCTGGGCGGGGCGTGGGTGCTGGACCACCTGTGGTCCCAGCTCGGCATCGGCAAGGCGATGGGGAAGCTGCTCGCGGGCGGGCGGCGGGAGCCCGTGACGGAGCGGGTGTGCTTCGCGCTGGTGGCCAACCGGGCGCTGGCGCCGTCCTCCAAGCTCGCCGCCGCGTCCTGGGTCGGGGCCGACGTCCACATCCCCGGCCTGCCCGAGGTTTCCGACGACGCGTGCTACCGGGCCATGGACTGGCTGCTCTCGGTCGAGGACACCCTGGCCAAGACGGTGTACGACAACGTCGCGGACCTGCTCAACCTCGAGGTCGACCTGCTCTTCTTCGACACCACCTCCATCTACTTCGAGACCGAGAGCGCCGACGAACCGGTGTGGCGCGACCAGACCGGCCAGCGCCTGGACGAGGACGCCGGCGCGGAGACGGCGCCGGCGGGGGCGGTGAAGGCGACGGGGTTCCGCACGTACGGCAAGTCCAAGGACCACCGCGAGGACCTGCCCCAGGTCGTCATCGGGATGGCCGTGACCCGCACCGGGATCCCGGTGCGGGTGTGGTCCTGGCCGGGCAACACCGCCGACTCGGCGCTGATCCGCCAGGTCAAGGACGACATGGCCCAGTGGAACCTCGGCAAGGTCGTCTGGGTCGCCGACCGCGGGTTCACCTCAGCGGAGAACCGCCGCTACCTCCAACGCGCCGGCGGCGGGTACATCCTGGGCGAGAAGCTGCGCTCCGGGTCGGCCGAGGCCACCGCAGCCCTGTCCCGCCAGGGCCGGTACCAGGAGGTCACCGGCAACCTGCGCGTCAAGGAGGTCCGCCTGGGCGACGGGGACCGGTTCGTCATCGCCCACAACCCCGACCAGGCCGTCCGCGACGCCGCGATCCGCGCCGAGCTGGTCGCCCGCCTTCAGGAGATGATCGCCGGCACCGACAAACTCTCCGTGACCAAGCGCGCGCAGCTGCGCGGGGTCATCTCGACCAAACCGGGCCTGAACCGCTACCTGCGCGTGAGCGCCGGCGGGCTGCTGCGGGTCGACCGGGCCGCGATCACCGCCGAGGCCAAGCTGGACGGGAAGTACCTGCTACGCACCAACGAGCCCACCCTGTCCGCCGAGGACCTCGCCCTGGGCTACAAGCAGCTCCTCGAGGTCGAGCGCGGCTGGCGCGACATGAAGCAGATCCTCAACCTGCGCCCGGTCCACCACCGCCTCGAGGACTGCATCCGCGCCCACGTCATCCTGTGCTGGCTCGCCCTACTCCTGATCCGCATCATCGAGACCACCACCACCCAGACCTGGACAGGCGTCCGCGCCGAGATGCAGCGCCTGCACCTCGGGCAGTTCACCGGCCCGGCCGGCACCTACCGTCAGACCACCACCCCCACCACCGCCCAGCGGCAGATCCTCACCGCCCTGCAGGTCCCCACACCCCCACGGATCCTGGACCTGACCACGCCCTGAGCCCACCAGGGCCCACCCCGACGAGGCCGCCCCCTAGTGACACGCCATGTCACCGCTCAACCATCCAAACCCGCAGGTCAGACCCCACAACCGGCCACCTAGCACTCACCTCAGCTGCGGAACCCAGGTGAGTGCGTCAGCAAGGTCCAGTCCCGTCTGTCCTGAGTTTGGTCACCGCGTCGCGCTGCGGGATCGCGTAGTTCGTTGACCTGCGGTGATGGGAGCGTGGGAGGCGGTTCTGAGGCACTAATTGGTGCTCTACCGTGGGGTTTGTGGCGTGGATCCGGCGGGTGCGGACGGCCTCGGGGGCGACGGCCGTGCAGATCGCTGAGTCCGTTGGGGGTCGTCGGCGGATCGTCGTGCACGTCGGGTCGGCGCATACCGAGGCCGAGCTCGGGCTGCTCGTCGAGCGGGCGCGGGAGCTGCTGGACGACCCGGGCCAGGACCAGCTCGACCTCGGCCTCGAGCCGGCGGCGCCCAGAACGACGCTGATCGGCCGGCCCGGAGTGGCGGCTCTCTTCGGCGAGCCGGGCTCCCCGGTACAGGAGCGGCGGGGACCGGTCGCACCGCCCCGGGTGGTGGCGACCTCCTCTCGGGTGCTCTACGACGCACTCGCCGCGGTGTTCACCGATCTGGGGTTCGACGCCCTGGGCGATGAGGTGTTCCGGGACCTGGTGATCGCCCGGATCGTGGAGCCGACCTCGATCCTGGACACCGCCCGGGTGCTGACCGACCTCGGCGTGAGGCCGGCGAGTGAGAAGACGATGCGCCGCACCCTGGCCCGGGCCGCGGCCGGCGAGGGGCCCGGCGCCTACCGGGACAAGGTCGCCGCGTTGTGCTTCACCCACGCGGTGACCAGCGGTGACGTCTCGCTGTGCTTGTACGACGTGACGACGTTGTACTTCGAGGCGGAGAAGGAGGACGACCTGCGCAAGGTCGGCTACTCCAAGGAACGCCGCGTCGACCCGCAGATCGTCGTCGGCCTGCTCGTCGACCGGCACGGGTTCCCGCTCGAGATCGGCTGCTACGAGGGCAACCAGGCCGAGACCGCCACGATCGTGCCGATCGTCAAGCAGTTCCAGGACCGGCACGGCGTCGAGGACATGGTCGTCGTCGCCGACGCCGGGATGCTCTCGGCGGGCAACCTGGCCGCTCTGGAGGAGGCGAACCTGCGCTTCATCGTCGGCTCCCGGGTGACCAAGGCACCGCTGGACCTGGCCTCGCACTTCCGCTGGCACGGGGACGCGTTCACCGACGCCCAGGTCATCGACACCCTCACGCCCCGGACCGGGCGGCACCGCAGCGAGAACAACGAAGCGGTCAAGGTCGAGCCGATCTGGGACCGTGACCGCCACCCTGGGTCGTGGCGGGCGGTCTGGGCCTACTCGGCCAAGCGGGCGGCGCGGGACGGGAAGACGTTGACGTTGCAGGAGAACCGGGCCCGCGCGGTCATCGCCGGGGAGAAGGCCACCCGGACCCCGCGGTTCGTCAAGACCACCGGTGACGCGCGCAGCCTGGACGAGGCCGCCCTCGCCAGGGCGCGGCGCCTGGTCGGGCTCAAGGGCTACGTCACGAACATCCCCGCCCGGCTGATGCCCGCGGGTGAGGTCATCGGGTCGTACCACGAGCTCTGGCACGTCGAGCAGTCGTTTCGGATGTCCAAGACCGATCTGGCCGCCCGGCCCATGTTCGTTCGAACCCGGGACGCGATCGAGGCCCACCTGACCATCGTGTTCACCGCACTGGCCGTCTCCCGCGAGGTCCAGGCCCGCTCTGGGCTCGCGATCCGCAACGTCATCCGCCAGCTCCGGCCGCTGCGCTCAGCGACCATCACGGCCAACGGCGCCACCCAAACCATCCCGCCGCACATCGACCCCGACCGACGGACCATCATCGACGCCCTCACGACCGGGAAAACTCAGGCACTAAGCGAATGACCGAACTCAGGTGAGTGCGTCAGCAAGGTCCAGTCCCGTCTGTGGACTGGACCTTCCCCTGTGATGGGGGTGAAGATCGGTCGAATGCCGTGCCAGCAGGTCATTCGCAGATCCTGAGACGATTTTGGGCAGCCCAGACCGCCGGGCTAGAGTCGTCGCCATGGCCGTGCTCCGTCTGTGTTGTTGAGCGATCCCGCTCCGACCTGCCACGACCCCGCGATGCGCCGACCGCGCCGCACGGACCCCTCGAGGCTCACACCCGAGAAGAGCGCCGTCGAACGTTTCGACCGTCGGCGGAATCCACCCAGAACGGGCCGATCGGTCCGTCCTACAGAGGAGAAGGACGTATGAAGCGAGCCACATTCCTGATTGGTCTGGCAACGGCGCTGACGACGGGTCTCGCCGCCTGCTCGGGGGGGTCGCCGTCGGGGGAGTCAACAACGACGGCGGGGGAGGACGTTCTTGCGCAGATCCAGGAGTCCGGCGTGCTGAAGGTGGGCACCGAGGGGACCTACTCGCCCTTCACATTCCACGACCCGCAGACGAACGACCTGACGGGTTACGACGTCGAGGTGGTCACCGCCGTCGCAGAGCAGCTCGGCGTGGAGCCGGAGTTCAGCGAGACGCAGTTCGACGCCATCTTCGCGGGGCTGGAGGCGGGCCGCTACGACGTCATCGCAAACCAGGTGACCATCAACGAGGAGCGTCAGTCGAGGTACGACCTGTCCGATCCCTACACCGTGTCCACTGGTGTCGTCGTCACCCGGACCGACGACACGGAGATCACCTCAATCGAGGACGTCGAGGGTCGTACGGCGGCGCAGTCCGCGACGTCGAACTGGCACACGCTCGCCACGGATGCGGGCGCGCAGGTCGAGACGGTCGAGGGGCTGACGCAGTCGCTGGCGTTGCTGAAGCAGGGCCGGATCGACCTGACATTCAACGACAACCTGGCCGTGCTCGACTACCTGAAGACCACAGGCGACACCGACGTCAAGATCGCGTTCGAGGTCGACGAGGGCGGCGAGCAGGCACTCGCCATGCGTAAGGACTCCGGCCTTCTCGACGCCATCAACGGGGCCCTGGAGGAGCTGCGCGCGAACGGGACCCTGACGGAGATCTCCGAGAAGTGGTTCGGGCAGGACGTCTCCCAGTGACCGCGCGGGCCGGCGCACGGTGAACGAGCGGATCCAGCTCGTCCTCGACTCGGTGGTCCCGCTGTTGACCGGCGCCGTCGCGGGCACGATCCCCCTGACGCTGATCTCGTTCACGGTCGGGCTGGCCATCGCGCTCGTCGTCGCTCTGATGCGGCTCTCGCGTCGGCGGTTGGTCTCTGGGGCGGCCCGGGCGTACGTGTCGGTGGTGCGCGGGACACCGCTACTCGTGCAGTTGTTCATCATCTTCTACGCGATGCCGTCGTTCGGTGTGGTCCTGGACCCGTTCCCGTCGGCGGTTATCGCTTTCTCCATCAACGTCGGCGGATACGCCTCCGAGGCCATCCGGGCGGCGATCATCGCCGTGCCGCGTGGGCAGTGGGAGGCCGCGCAGACGGTCGGGATGGGCTACCGGATGACGATGCGGCGGATCGTGCTGCCGCAGGCTCTCCGGGTGGCCGTGCCGTCGCTGTCGAACACCTTCATCTCGCTGGTCAAGGACACGTCGCTGGCCTCGACCATCCTGGTGACCGAGATGATGCGCAAGGCCCAGGAGATCGCTGCGCCGTCGTTCGCGTTCCTGGAGCTCTACACATTGGCGGCGGCGATCTACTGGGTGATCTGCTTCGTGCTCTCGGCCGGGCAGTACCGTCTGGAGCGGCGCCTCTCGCGGTACGTGACAGTATGAGTGGCCCGGAGCCCGCGAACGAGCCGACGGCGGCGCCCGGCCGGCCGGGCCTGGAGGGACGGATGAGCCTGCTCGAGCTGCGCGGACTGCGCAAGGCATTCGGTTCCCACGAGGTGCTGCGCGGCATCGATCTCGACGTCGCACCCGGCAGCGTCACCGTCCTGATCGGTCCCTCCGGATCCGGCAAGACGACGCTGCTGCGCTGCCTCAACGCGCTGGAGGTGCCGGAGCGAGGCACGGTGCGGATCGGTGACGTGACGGTGGACTTCGCCACCCGGCCGGGGCCGGCGGCGCTGCGCCGGCTGCGGGCGCGGTCCGGCATGGTGTTCCAGGCACACAATCTCTTCCCCCACCGCACGGCGCTGGAGAACGTCGTCGAGGGCCCGGTCTACGTCCAGGGCCGCCCGCGTGAAGAGGCGGTGGCGGCGGCTCACGCGCTCCTGGCCAAGGTGGGGCTCGCGGAGAAGGCCGACGCTTACCCCTACCAGCTCTCCGGCGGGCAGCAGCAGCGCGTCGGCATCGCCCGCGCGCTGGCGATCCGGCCGGCGCTGATGCTCTTCGACGAGCCCACGTCGGCGCTGGACCCCGAGATCGTGGGCGACGTCCTGCGGGTCATGCGTGACCTGGCGGGCGAGGGCTGGACGATGGTCGTCGTCACGCACGAGATCCGGTTCGCCCAGCAGGTGGCCGACCGCGTCGTCTTCCTCGACGATGGGTTGATCGTGGAGGAGGGGCCACCCCGCGAGGTGCTGGCGGCGCCGGCGCACGAGCGCACCCGGCAGTTCCTGCGCCGAATCCTCGACCCGATCTAGGTGGCGTGCGGCTCGCACGAGTTGACTCGTGCGTGGCTGCTAGGTATGTCGCCTCACAGGCGTGAGGTGACCTCCTGGAGCAGATCCGTCGGCTCGAGCCACATGGAGGGGTACTCGCCCTGCCAGAGCTGGACGCCGTCGGCGTCGATGAGGACGAAGCCGTGGCCGGGAAGTCCGGCGTGCATGCCGGTGCCGAGCGTCCCGTATGCCTCGGAGACGGTGCCGTCGTCGAGCAGGTAGGGGGTTGTCGCACCGTAGCGCTGCATGTCCGGGAGAATCTGCTCGGCGGTGTTCATGACGATCGGCAGAACGGTGATTCCCGCCTCGTCGAAGCCGGTCTCCTTCTCGATCTCGGCCATCTGGACGGTGCAGGCGGCGCACCCGGCCCCTTCGCTGAAGAAGAGGAGGACAGGGCTGCCGCGCAGCTCCGAGAGGGTGACGGACGTGCCGTCGGTCGTCGGAAGGGTGAAGTCGGGTGCCAGGCGGGTGTCGGTGGAGGCTCCGGGTCGGGAGGTGATGAGCCCGAAGGCCACGGCGGCGATGATGACGATCAGCCCGACGAGCCAGGCGATGCGCTGGCGGCGGAGGCGCGCTTCCTGCAGGGCGCTGGCGCTCCTGGGGTTGGCGGTTCTGCTCTTGGTGGTAGGGGCGCTGGTCCGGGCGGTCATCGGGTCAGTCCTTCGGAAGAGGTGGTGTCGTGGTCATGCGTCGAGGGACCCCCGGCCGTGTCCGTGGTGCCGATGGTGTCGCCGTGCGTTGCCGAGCCGTCCGCAGTGCGCCTGCCCCGGTCGCGCAACGTCGCGACGACGAAGACGGCCGCCAGCGCGAGCAGCGCCAGCCCGAGCAGCGGCTCGGGCACGGGGCTGAGCCATGTCTGCATGCGCCCGAAGACCTCCGCGAGGCCTTCGCCCGTGGCGGCCTGGGCCGCGGTGCCACCGGTCATGTCGGGGCTGCCGGCAAGCGCGATGACGAAGATGCCCATGATCGTGAAGGCGATCGCCACGGCGAGGTTCACGGTGTTGGTCACGAGGACCCGTGTGCCGAGACGGATCTTCACGAGCCGGGCGCGGAACAGCTTCCGCTCGCCCAGGCGTGCCCTGTCCCAGAGCAGCGCCATGACGAAGAGCGGGAAGACCATGCCGAAGACGTAGGCCAGGCCCAGGACCACACCGCCGGCGGCGGAGCCGGAGAGGACGGACAGGGTCATGACGCCGGCGAGGACCGGTGCGCAGCAGGAGGACGCGATACCGGAGAAGACGCCGAGGGCGAAGAAGCTCGCGGTGTCACCGCGTGAGGTGTCCGGGGCCCGCAGGAAGCTGGGCAGGGACCACATCCGCCCGGAGACGGCGAGAGCCGCCAGAGCGATCATGAGGAGGCCGCCGGCCCAGTAGAGGGGCTGGTGGTACTGGGCGATCGCCCCCGCCAGCAGGCTCATGCCCAGGGTGATGGGCACCAGAATGAGGGCGAGACCCGCGGCGAAGACGAACGTCAGCGGCAGCAGGCGCCAACGCCGGTTCTTCGCTGCCCCGGCGAGGTAGCTCGGAGCGAGAAAGACGATGCAGCACGGAGCGAAGAGGGCAACCCCGCCGGCGAAGAACGCGGCCAGCACGCTGCCGGTGGCCAGAAGCTCGTTGCCCACCGCTACCGCACCACCGGTCGGGCCGACACGACGGGAACGGTCCGCGCGAGCACCTTCTCCAGCTTCCGACGGGGGAGTCGCCCGGAGCTGAAGAACGTCCCGTCGACGAGGACCAGCGGGTTCATCGCCGGCCGGTGCACGGCGACGAGGCGCCGGCCCTCGGCGGAGTCGATGTCGATGGTGTCGACGTCGAGCGGGTAGCGCTCGGCAAGCGCCTCCAGCGCTCGCTCGGCGTCCTCGCAGAAGTGGCACGCCGGTGCGTGCACCACGGTCACCCGCACGACGGCGGTCGGCATGGCGTCATTGTCAGCGCTCGCCGGGGTCTGTTGAGTTTCGGGCACCGGTCCAGCATGTCCCCGTCGACCCCGCGTCGTGACGAGCGTCCGGTCAAGAATCGATGAAGTTCCTGGACCGGGGGCCGGCGCGACGACGGCGGCCTGCGCGCCGCGCAGACCGCCGTCGCCGATTCTGGGCCTCTGCCCGGTTCACGGCATGAGTCCGGTGTGGGCTCCGACTCAGGTTGGGGTGCCGTTGCCGCCACTGCAGGAGGCGCCTGGCTCCGGGCTCTGCTCGCCCTGCAGGTACTTGGTGAGGAAGGTGGGGATCCGCTCGTCGTCGACGTCGTCGAGCTCGAGCTGGACCCCCCAGGCGGTGAGGACGACGGGCGCGGCGAGGCCGGGGTAGGGGCTCAGCAGAGCGTAGGACTTGCCCTCGACGATCTCACGCAGCATGGCCACCTCGTCCTCGGGCAGGTCGGGCCGGTAGGTGACCCAGACGACACCGTGCTCGAGGGAGTGCACGGCGTTCGCGCTGGGGACCGGCTCGTCATAGGTGCCGCAGTTCTGCCACACCGGGTCGTGGTCGCCGCCCAGCGGAGGCAGCGCCGACGGGGCGATCGCGGCGTCGACGTGGTTCGCCGAGAGGTCCGTGGTCTCCTCGACGTCGGGGATGGGCTGCTCAGCGGCGGCCTCCACGGCCGCCTGCTCGGTGCGCGCGCCGAGGATCACGGCGGTGGTCGTCCCGACGAGGGCGAGAATCACGACGCCGACCGCGGCGACGATGACGAGCCGCCGACGGCGGTCTCTGCGGACCTGCTCGGCCCGGAGGGCGGCCACCTTCGCCATGCGGTCGTCCTGCTGCTTGGGCTTGTTCACACTTCTTCTCCATGATGTTCAGGTGTCCGCCGAGGAGATTCCACCACGGGAGACGTCGGTCGACACGTCAGGCGACGCGGATGAAGGTGGGGTTCGAGTTGTAGATCGGCCCCTCGGTCAGCGGAGTGCCGGGCTGGCGGGCGGCGATGTTGTTGCCGTTGCCGGTGTAGACGCCCACATGGCCGGGCCAGGTGACGAGGTCCCCGGGACGGGCGTCGGCGGCGGAGACCCGGGTGCCGACAGTGGCCTGCGCCGAGGAGGTCCGGGGCAGGGAGATGCCGAAGGCCGCGTAGACGTACTGGGTGAAGCCGGAGCAGTCGAAGCCTGCGGGGGTGGTGCCGCCCCAGACGTACGGCACGCCGAGGAAGGTGCGGGCGTAGTCCACGATCGCCTGCCCGGACGCCGTCGCGGCAGGGGCCGGCGCAGGGGTGACCGGCGCGTCAGGTGCCTGGGGAGCTGGTGCGGCTTCGGGTCGCGCCGTGCTCCGCGAAGCTGCCGGGACGGCGCGGCTGACGGCAGGCTCCGGCTCGGGCTCCACCTGCACCGGCTCCGGTTCGGTCACGGGTTCGGGCCGGGGTGTCGCCTGCACGGTGGCCACGGGGTCGAGGTTCCAGCTGACGTCGGCCGGAACCTTGACCGTGGGGGTCGTGACGATCGCGGTCAGGGCCTCACGCGCGGCCGCTCCGGCGTCGACGTCGGGAAGGGCCGCGCCGGACGGGACCGCGGTGGCCGACGTCGCCGCCATGGTGATCACCAGGCCGGAGGAGGCGATGACGGCCAGCGACCGATGTGCGGGGAGCCCAGCGAGGGCCAGGGTCAGGGGCGTGGAGGGATGACGCGGGGCGCGGTGGCGCGCACGGGACACGGGTCGGGACATTGTGCTCCTTGCGCCTGCGGGGTGAGCTGTCGGGTTCGGGCGGGAGTGCACCCGGTCGGGCCTGCGTGAGAAGGCCTGGCTTCACCCCGAGGGCACGGCTGACCGTGCCCGTACACACTGGTTCCCCCGTCCCCGCCGCGGTTGCGAGTCGCGGACGGCAGCGGGGCTCGACGCCCGTCCGGGCTCCCAGGCAGCGTGCCTCGGAGCGCTGCCACGCTAGGGGTGCGGTCTGCCGTTGTCACGTTCTGGTAACGATGTTGATCGAATCTTCACGGAAGCTGACGGGAGCACCCGCTCCAGCCGGGTCGGGAGGTCGGGGGCTCCGGGAACCCCTGCGTCGGGCAGAACCGCGGTCGGACACCTACCGGGCCGGACGGACCTCCACCACACCCATCATCCCGCCGTCCTCGTGGTCGAGGATGTGGCAGTGGTACACGGACCGACCCGCGAAGCCCTCGAAGGCGATTCGCACGACCCGGCGACCCCTGGCCGGGACCTCGACGACGTCGCGCCACCGCGGGTCCGCGACCGCCTTCCCGTCCGCCTCCACGACCTGCATCGGCCAGACGTGGAGGTGGAATGGGTGGTCCATGGGGGTGGGGTTGTCCAGTGTCCACTCCTCCACCGTGCCGCCGACGATCTCCTGGTCGGTGCGGGCGGGGTCGAAGGATCGGCCGTCGAAGCCGAACGACATGCCGCCGCCCATGCCCATACCCATGGTGAACGTGATGAGACGACGCCGGGCGGGTTCCACCGTCCGGAGATCGGCCGGAGCGGTCGCGGCCGGCAACGGCGGCGGCGACTCGACCGTCGCGCCGCTCACCTCAAGGATGGCGAGGATGGCCGAACCAGGGCCAGACGCACCGCCCCTGCCCATTCCCATTCCGCCGCGGTCGTAAGGAAGAGCCCGCCACGGTGTCCGTCCGGCGTACGGGGTGACGAGGAGATCGGCCCGGTTACCGGGAGCGAGGAGTACCTCCTCGGCCGCCCGTAGAGCGGAGGAGCGTCCGAGGTCGACACCGAGCAGGTCTACGGGCTGGTCCGCCAGGTCCAGCACGAGATGCCGAGAGGTGCAGGCGTTGACCACCCGCCATCGCTGCCGTTCGCCGGGTGCGGCGGTGACCCGCGGCCGGACCTGGCCGTTGACGAGGACGATGCTGCCCTCGCGGCCCATCATCTGGTCCTGCATCCTCGGTCGGGAGACGCTGCCGTCCGCCTCGAGAGAGAGGTCGGAGACGATGAGGATCCGCTCCCGGCTCACCGGGAGGTCGTCCTCGACGACGATGGCACCGTAGAGCCCGCCGAAGACTTGGTCGGCGACGTGGCCGTGGTGGTGCGGGTGGTACCAGAAGGTCCCGGTGGGATGGTCGGCGGGCAGCACGAACTCGTAGTCGAAGACCTCGCCCGGCTCGATGGTCAGGAACGGGTTGTCACCGTTGCCCTCGGGGGAGACGTGCAGCCCGTGCACATGGAGGTTCGTCGGCGCGTCGAGCTGGTTCGCCAGCCGTACCTGGAGGGTGTCCCCGGGGCGCAGGCGCAAGGTGGGGCCTGGCACGGTGCCGTTGTACGTGAGCAGGCGCGCACTCCGTCCACCCACGTCGACCTCCGCCTCGGCCATCGTCAGCTCGACCCGTAGGCGGCCGTCCGCACTGGTGAGCACCTCGGGTTCCACGAGGTCCGCGCCGCCGGCCCGGCGCGGGGTGAGGTCCCCTCCAGGGCTCGTCCCGCCGCCCCACGGCACGCCGGTGCGAGCGAGGCCCAGAGCGCCGGCGACCACGCCGCCGGTGCCGAGCGCCCCCAGTGCCAGGGCCTGTCGCCTGCTGATCGGTTCCACCGTCACCTGCCCCGGAGCTGCCGGACGCGCTCCTCGTACTCCCGTGCGTCGATCTCGCCACGTGCGTACCGTTCGGCGAGGATCTGCTCCGTGCTCGGGGCACTCGGGCCGGGCGCGACTCCCCGGCCGCCTTGTCCTACGCGATCGGGAGTGCGGCCCGACCGCCCCCTACGGAGAACACCGCCGACGAGAAGCAGGACACCGCCGACGAGCAGCACCACCACGAGCCCCCCCAGGCCCGTACCCATCCCGTACTCGTTCCACATCATCGAACCAACCTTCCTCACATCCGTCCCTTCCCCGACGTGATACCCGCCGGGGTATCACAAGTCTAGATGTTCGGCTTCCGGTCGCCCCTCGTGAGCGAGCGGCTCAGGGATTCTTCATGAACACTTCACCGCCCGGACCTGGGAGCGTGCGGATGCTCCGCGGCCGTGACGGCTCGCATGTGCTCGCGCGGTGTCGTCGTCGGGTCAGGAACCGGTCATGGCGCAACCCTGCGGGACGAAGGGGGCTCGCATGAAGATCTGGTGAAGACGGCGAGCAGCAGCATCCTGCTGCGATCAGCCCCGGTCCGCCGACCGCACAATGGGTCCATGCAAGCGCTGAACCCGGACAGACCGAACCTGCCACGAGTGATGATCGTCGATGACGAGGCTCCACTCGCACGGCTGGTGGCAGGCTACTTCGAGCGGGAGGGCTTCGAGGTCGCTGTCGCAGGCGACGGGGAGACGGCGATCGCCCAGATGCGGCAGTGGGATCCAGGGATCCTGGTGCTGGATCTGGGCCTGCCGGGGGTGGACGGGATCGAGGTCTGCCGGACCGTCCGGACGTACTCGGACTGCTACATCATCATGCTGACCGCCCGTGTGGAGGAGGTGGACAAGCTGATCGGGCTGTCCGTCGGTGCGGACGACTACATGACCAAGCCGTTCAGCCCGCGTGAGTTGATGGCCCGGGTGCGGGCCATGCTGCGCCGGCCCCGTCGCCACGTCCAGGCGGGCCAGGCGGCCGCCTCGTTCGGTCGCCTCACCCTCGATGCCGCTGGGCGGGAGGTCTTCGTCGACGGCCGACTTGTCGATCTGACACGAACGGAGTTCGACGTCCTCGCGGCACTGGCATCACGTCCCCGGATGGTCCTGACCCGCCGGGCCCTCATCGATGAGGTGTGGGGTGACGGGTGGGTCGGCGACGAGCACCTCGTGGACGTCCATATCGGACACCTGCGACGCAAGCTGGGGGACGACCCGACCGAGCCGGTGTTCGTCCGGACGGTGCGCGGGGTCGGGTACCGGATGGGCCCCGGAGAGTGAGCCCGGTCAGGCCGGAGCGGTGGGGCTTGGCCGCCCGCCTCCTCGCGGCCACGATGGCGGTGGTCCTGGTCGCCGCAGGGACGGCGTGGGCGGTCGCGATCGCCATCGGGCCGGCGGTCTTCCACGACCACATGGTCGACACGGGGCTGAGTGATCCTGCAGGGGTCGAGCATGCGGAGCGAGCGTTCCGCACCGCCTCGGCCGTTTCGCTGGGCCTGGCGCTGGTGACCGCGCTCGCCGCCGCGGTGGCCGTGAGCCTGTTCCTGTCACGGCGTGTCACCCGCTCGCTCCGGCTGGCGACCATGGCGTCGAAGCGGGTCGCGGCCGGCGACCACTCCGTCCGTATGCCGCACTTGGGGATGGGACGCGAGTTCGACGACATGGGCGCGGCCTTCAACACCATGGCAGCCGAGCTCAGTGCGGTGGAAGCCAGCCGTACCCGGATGCTCGGCGATCTGGCCCACGAGATGCGCACGCCGGTCGCGACGTTGGACGGCTATCTCGAGGCGATCATGGACGGTGTCGAGCGGGCGGACGAGAAGACCTTGACCATGCTGCGCACCCAGGTCGGGCGGTTGGCCCGGCTCGCCGAGGACGTCGCGCTCGTGACAACCGCCGAGGAGGGCCGGCTGGGCATGCGGCGTGAGCCGGTGGAGGTGGCCGCCCTCGTCCGGTCGGCCGCAGAGCTGGCCGCGGCCCGTTTCGCGGCGCGTGGGGTTGACCTTGACACGAAGATCGACGGCGCGGCCACGGGCGCCGTCGTCGTCGCCGATCGTGACCGCCTCGGTCAGGTGCTGACCAACCTTCTCGACAACGCGCTCAGACACACCCCCCACGGTGGCAGCGTCCGGCTCCTCGCGCGTCAGGACGGTTCCGCCGTTGTCATCGTGGTCTCCGACTCCGGGGAGGGAATCCCCGACGAGCACCTGCCGCACCTGTTCGAGCGCTTCTACCGCGTCGACACCGCGCGTGATCGAGCACATGGCGGCTCCGGGGTCGGACTGGCGATCGTGCGGGCCATCGTCCAGGCCCACGACGGCGCCGTCACTGCCACCAGCGACGGTCCGGGGACGGGTTCGACGTTCACCGTGACACTGCCCGTACGGGGGAGTGTCACGGCCGGCCGGTGACCTCCGGTTCGGTGACGTCAGGTCGTTCGGACACCCCTGTCAGGCGCTCGACAACCGGCCGGTCGTCGGTCTCGGCGTGGCAGGAACCAACGTGGTCACCCGACCCGTGGGCGCCCTGGTCGCGGCCCCGGCCCATCATGAACAGCATGCCGATCATCATCAGGGGGCAGGCGAGCAGGGCGGCCAGCGGCAGCGCCTCGCCGAAGGACCTGCCGGCGGCGAGCAGGACGACCAGGGCGACTGCCCCGGCGGCCAGCATGCCCAGCAGGTGGGACTTGCCCGAGTGGTTGTGGCCGGCCGGGGGAGTGGTCATCGGTGAGGCTCCTTCTGGGTGAGTGTCACTGCCGTGTCATCCGGGCTGAGTTCGTCGTCCTCCAGGGCTGGGAAGATCGCCGAGATCACCCACACGCCCAACGCGACGTAGACGAGGCAGGCGAGGACCAGCAGGAACAACACACCCAGCTCCATCGTGACGTTCCCTCCCTCGACCGATCTGTGGAGTCTGCGGCTCGGACCGAAGCAGCCCGGTGCAGAACCGGTGAATCTTTGCTGAACCTCAGACCCGGGCGCTGGTCACTCGGAGACCAGGGCTCTCACGCACCCCCTGGGTCTGATCCGACGTGACACGTCCTGCGCGAAGGACGAGCAGGACGCCGACGACGACACTCGCGATCGCCCACAGCTGCGGCTGGGTCAGACTGAGCACGACGGCGTCGTTGACACGCAAGAACTCGACGAGGAACCGGGACAGACCGCTGAGGACCAGGTAGACGCCGAACACCGCCAGGGGCGACAGCCGGCTGGCTATGCGCCACAGCGCGACGGCGATGAGTGCTGCAGCGAGTGCCTCGTACACAGGGGTGGGGTGCACCGGCACATCGGTGGCGACGACGCCGGAGGGGAACCGCATGCCCCAGGGCAGGTCGGTGGGGCGCCCGTACGTGCCGTCGCCGGACACCAGGCATCCCAGACGTCCGATCCCGTACGCCACGGTCAGCGGGACCGCCGCGGCGCCGGCCACGGGGCCCACCGGCAGATGATGGCGGCGGATCACCACGAGCGCCGCCCCCAGCCCCCCGACGAGCCCGCCGTACCAGGTGAAACCCATGCCGCCGAGGTCGTGCGCGGTCACATCGGGCAGCCGCTCGAGCAGGAAGTAGATCTTCGCTCCGACGAACCCCCACACCGTGGCCCACAGGACCAGCGCATGGGCGGAGTCCTTCTTCAGCCCAAGCGTCTCGAACGCGCGCCCGAGCAACCATGCGGCCACGAGCGCGGCCAGAGCCTTGCTCAGACCGTAGCTCTGCACGTCGACCCCGAGGATCGAGAAAAGCACCGGTCGCAAGGCAACTCCGTTCGGCCGCGGACGCGTGCAGAACCCCGGCCGGTCGGCCGGTTCGGCGCGTCGATGCCAGTCTTCCGGGCGCTCCCGAACGACAGGTGGCCAGTACGGTCAAAATCCGGTGAAGTTCGCCGCTACCGGCCGACGGCCGCCCAACGCACGGCACGGACCGCGTTACCGCACCTGGGAGATGTCGACCGCACCTTGGTCCTCGAGCCAGGTCAGCGGTTCGGTGGTGGTGAGGTTATCGTCGGTGTGCACCTCGAAGTGCAGGTGTGGCCCTGTCGAGCGCCCGTAGTTGCCGACCCCGGCGATGACGTCTCCCGCGCTCACCTGCTGGCCGACCTCGACGTACATGCCGTCGGGATCCTCGTGGTTGTACCAGGTGTAGACGGTGCGGTCGTCGATCTCGTGCTCGAGGATGATGAGCATGCCCGAACGACCTGCCTTGCCCGGGCCCACGTAGGTCACCGTGCCGTCGGCGACGGCGTAGATGGGCGTCTTCAGGGGGGCCGCGAAGTCGACCCCAGCGTGGTAGTCCCTTCCGGGCCCCAACGGATTGTTGCGCCAGCCGTAGAGGGATGTGATCCGGTAGGCGCCCTGGGCCACCGGCATGACGATCCGCTCCTGCGGGACCACCGCGGCCAGCGCGCCGTTGGCGCCGTCGATGCCGCCGGTGGGAAGAGCGCCGCGGGTCCCTGCCCGCGACGCCTGGGTGATCAGGGCCCGGCCGGCTGCGGTGGGGTCGGCAAGCAGGCTGGTCGGCGGAACCACCGTCGCCCCGGCTGCTGCGGCGTCGAGCGTTACAAGGACGCTCGCCCGCGTCGACACCGAGGTCGCGGCGGACGCTTGCGCGCCGTGCCCCGGCTCTGCCGCACCCAGCAACGGGGCACCTATGGTCAGCACACCCAGCACGCCGGCGACCATGGCACGCCCTGCGGTGTTGCGGTGCCCCCCCGGTTCGGCGGATCGCCGGCGCCGGCGCCTCGAGCCGGGCCGAGGCTCGCACGACGCCGCGGACAGGATCTCGGTGCGGTCCTCCTCGACAACCGGGAGCTCCGTTCCTCTCCGTGCCGCGTTGGCGGTCCCCACGATCGCCCGCCATCGGCGGTCCAGCTCCTCGGGTTCCACCGGCGCCGCCTGGGCGGCCCCCTCCGGTGCTGCCGGGGTCGTCAGTGCACGCTCGGGCACCGTACGACCCGTGGCGGCGTGGTCGTCGGGTCGGACCGGCCTCACCGCGTGCTCGGGTGGGCGGAGGAGGCCGACGCCGGGTGGTGGAGTGGCCGCTCTCGCGCCGTCCGCGGGCGAGGACCGCTTCGCTGGTTGAGCCGCTGAGGGGGACGGGGCACCGTCCGTCGCTGGTCCGGGCTCCTCGGATGCAGCCGGTGCGCCGCTCGGCGACGAGGCAGGCGCAAGGTCTCCGTCCGCCAGGGTGCGCCGCTCGCGACGGGTGCTCGCACCGGCTGACGCCGCCGACGGGCGAGCCACGGGGTTCGCTCCCGTGGCTGGTGGGGGGGAGGGCGGCTCGGACCGGTGAGCGTCGGGGGAACCGGCCTCGCGGAGCTGGCGCCGGGTCGGAGCGGGAGCGGGCGGTTGGTCGGCCTGTCGGAGCTGGCGCCGGGTCACCGCGGCAGCCGGGGGTTGGTCGGCCTGTCGGAGCTGGCGCCGGGTCACCGCGGCAGCCGGGGGTTGGTCGGCCTGTCGGAGCTGGCGCCGGGTCACCGCGGCAGCCGGCGGTTGCTTCCGCACCTCGTCGCGGAGAAGGTCGGCAGGTTCCCTGACGGGATCCGGGGAGGGGTCGAGTTCGAACCCGTCGCGGACGGTGCGCCGGGTCGACCGTGCCCGAGCCTGCGATGCGGGCACAGCAGTGGACATGCGAGCAACCTCCGGACGGCGGGGAACGTGGACCGCGCGACGCCGAGCGGATAGTCACAGAACGATAACGGCCGGTTGGTCGCCCACCGCACAGCCTGGGCGTCCTTCGTCGCATCTTCACCAACTGCACATCTTCGGACCCCGGATCGACAACGTCGGGACGCAGTCGACGGAAGCCAGACCTCGGTTTCCCGTCACTGGGCATGGTGTCGAGCGCGCGGTCAGGAGTCGTGATGGACCTCGTGGTCCACGGTCTCGGTGACCGAGGGCTGGGTGGGGCCGTCGGCTCCGTTGTCACCGCTGATTCGTGGCCCGATGACCAAGGAGGAGAGCGCGAACATGCCCGTGAAGACGATGAGGGCGATCGCCGGAGCCCACCAGCTCGTGAAACGACGCTTGAGCTTGATGAGCATGGGGACGGAGGCGACCAGACCGAGGGCACCGAAGAGAGCGGTGCCCCCGGCGCCGGCCACCACGGCAGTGCCGACCAGCGGCCCCACGTGGTGCAGGACGTGCGGGGCCAGCCCCATGAGGGCACCCAGCACACCCGTCAGGGCTGTCCAGACGCTGCGACGGCGGCCCGGCGCCACATCCGTGGGTACGGCGGTCGTGATCAGGTCTTGGTAAGGCGTCTTGTCCTGCGTCGGAGCTTCGGTGGGGTTCATGACCGCCATCGTGCCCCCACGTTGCTGACGGTGACGGGCACGAACAGTGAAGGACCGATGAAGTGCTGAGCCGGTGCGGGGCACGGTGTGGCGGCGCACCGGCTTCAGCGTTTCTCCATGGATCGGTCGAGGTGATCTTCGGGGCGCCGGGGAACCATGGGTCCGGTCGGACGACGCGCAAGCCGCAGCCGGCGCCGGCGGAGGGAGACTCTCGTGAACCACAGCGGTGACGGCCTCCTCAGAGGAGTGCTCCTCATCAGCGCTGGGCTCTCGTCCTCCTTCTCCTGCTCGGCCTCACCCCGGTGCAGGCCTTGACTGTTGCGGCGCTCCCGGCGTGCCCGTTCATGCTGGCGGGCATGATTCGGCGCCTACGGCAGCCACGACGGCAGTTCCGACGAGGCCGGGTGTGTCATCCGGGGGCGAGCGTCGTACCGGTTACACCGAAGGACAGGTGACGAGTCCAGCCGGATTCGGGTGCCAAGACGAAGGAGGGAGGTGGGAGCGTGATCCGTCCGCGAGCGCTCACCGCTTGGGTCAGTGGCGCAGTGCAGGCGCCGTCCGCGTCGTCAAGTCCCAGGTCGTCCCCGTCGAGAGGAGACCGCCCTCGTGCGGCCCCACCGTCGCAGCGGGCCGAGCTGACGGTGTGCGGCTCGTACTTCCCCCAGGTCGTCACCTTGGCTGCCGGCGTGCCCACGGTCCTGAGCGTTCATCGCCAGGAGGGGTCCTGGTGCTCTGAGCAGCTTCACATCCCAGAGCTCGGTGTCGTGGTCGATCTGCCGTGCTTCGAGCGCACGGAGATCGAACTGCCTGCCCTGCCTGTCGGCTGTTATGAGTTCACCTGTGGAATGGAGATGCTCCACGGCACGCTCGCCGTGGGCGAGTCCGGGGTCTTCAGCGAACCTTGACCGTCCGGCCGAAGGACCTTCGTCCGCGCCGGGGATGATTCGGAAGGCCACAGTCCTTGCTGACACCGTCAGCCCCACGCCTTTGTCAGGAGCCAGCCCGTGTCCCCGTTATCCGCAGAGCCAATGGGTCGTCGCCGGTTCCTCCAGGTGGGTGCCGCCGGTCTGGTGGTGATCGGTGGTGGGGCGTTCGCCGGCACCCGGCTGTTCGACCAGCCCAGTCCGGGCCCGATCGGTCCTGGGACTGACCTGGTCGCCCGGACCGAGGCGGCTCGGCGCAGGAGCGGCACGGTGGTGCGTCGTGAGTTGCGGGCGGCCGCTACCGAGGTCGATCTCGGGGGCCGGGTGGTGCGGACGTGGGCCTATGACGGCACAGTGCCGGGACGGGAGATTCGCGTGCGGGCCGGGGACGAGCTGCGGGTCCGGTTGGTCAACGACCTGCCTGCGGAGACGACGGTGCACTGGCACGGTTTGGCGTTGCGCAACGACATGGACGGTGTGCCAGGTCTGACCCAGGACGCGGTGGCGCCGGGCGCGGGGTTCGACTACTCCTTCGTCGTCCCCGACCCGGGTACGCACTGGTTCCACCCGCACGTGGGCGTCCAGCTCGACACCGGCCTCCAGGCCCCGCTCATCGTGGAGGACCCGGCCGAGCCGGGCGGCTACGACATGGAGGTCGTCCTGGTCCTGGACGACTGGACGGACGGCTGGGGCGACTCGCCGGAGACCATCCTCGAGCGCATGGCCCGAGAGGGCATGGTCATGGGCGGCACGGCCATGGACGGCATGGGCCACGGGGGTAGCGCGATGGAGGACACCATGCCCTCCCCGGACCGGCCGCTGGGCGCCGACACCGGCGACGTCGCCCACCCCGCGCACCTCATCAACGGCCGCCTGCCCGAGGACCCCTACGTCATCCGCTCCCGGCCCGGGCACCGGGTGCGGCTACGGATCATCAACGCCGGGAGCGACACCGCCTACCGGTTCGCGGTCGGTGGGCACACCCTGACGGTGACCCACACCGACGGCTTCCCCGTCGAGCCGGTGGACGTCGAGACCCTCATCATCGGGATGGGGGAGCGGTATGACGTCGTCCTCACCGCGGGCGACGGCGCCTTCCCGGTGGTCGCGGTGCCCGAGGGCAAGGACGCGCCGAGCGGCTTCGCCCTGCTGCGCACCGCCTCCGCGCACGTGCCGGTCCCGGGTGCGAGCCCCGCCGAGCTGCGCGGCCGGCTGCTCACCTACGGTGCGTTGGCCCCGACGGGTGAGGTGGCTCTCGACCCGCAAGATCCCGACCGCGAGCTCGAGCTGGCTCTGCAGATGGTCGACGGCGGCCGGAAGTGGTTCCTCAACGGCGCCGGTTTCGGCGACCACGAACCGCTGGAGATCCGAGCCGACGAGCGGGTCCGGCTGGTCCTGCGCAACGAGTCGATGATGTTCCACCCCATGCACGTCCACGGCCATACCTTCGCCCTCGGAGCGGGCGACCGGCCCGGGATCCGCAAGGACACGGTCAACGTGCTGCCGATGGAGACCCTGACGGTGGATCTGCAGGCGGACAACCCCGGCCAGTGGGCGGTGCACTGCCACAACATCTACCACGCCGAGCTCGGCATGACCACGGTCCTGTCCTACGTCCCCTGACGAAGGACCACACCGCGTTCGGTGTGTCCCGTCCGGTGGGCTCGGACGGTGTGGCCATGATCGTGACGGCCGTCACGACCGTCTGGATCCATCCATGAAGAACCGGTGAAGTTCCGGCTCCCGGGTGGCGCGAGGGTGCCGTCACCTTGTTCACTCGAAGGGACCGGCCACACCGGCCCGGGCCGGACGCGCTCGCGATCACCTCGTGTGAGGACGCGCCGGTCCCCCCCAGCAGAGAAGGAATCCCGTGAAACTTCGGACCCGCCCCGCCGCAGCCGCCGGCGCCCTCGCCCTGACCCTCGTCCTCACCGCTTGCGGCGGATCGGCGGACGAGGCCGACAGTGGTGGCGGGGCCACCACGCAGGACACGACGGCACAGACCACCACCGAGCCGGAGGAGCAGAGCGAGGAGGCGCACAACGACGCCGACACCGCCTTCGCCCAGATGATGATCGTCCATCACGAGGGCGCCATCGAGATGGCCGACCTGGCGGTCGAGAGAGCGGACTCCGAGGAGGTCCGCAGCCTCGCCGAGGGGATCTCCGCCGCCCAGGGCCCCGAGATCGAGGAGATGACCTCCTGGCTCGAGGGCTGGGGTGAGGATGTCACCCCGATGGGCGACATGGAGGGGATGGAGGAGATGGACAGCGGCATGGACATGGACGGTATGGACCAGGAGGGCGCCATGGCCGAGCTCGATCAGCTCTCCGGTGCCGACTTCGACCGCCGCTTCCTCGAGCTCATGATCGCCCACCACGAGGGTGCCATCGAGATGGCGGAGCTCCAGAGGGCCGAGGGTGAGAACCCGGCGGCCCTGGAGCTGGCGGACAGGATCGTCCAGGACCAGCAGGCGGAGATCACAGAGATGGAGCAGATGCTGCAGGACCTCTGACCGACTCCCACCACCGTGCCGGCGGCGGCCCGCCCCCAGGGCCTCCGCCGGCGCAACCCCGTCCCGACGAAAGGGTGTCCTTGCGTTCCCTCCCACTGGGCGTGGCGTTGTTCGCCCTGCCCCTCGTCCTCGGGGGTTGCTCCTCGACGTCCCCCGGAGACACGGCAGCGGAGGCCGGGGCTGCCGCGGCCCTCGGTCACGTTCACGACCTGGCGCTCAACCCGGGGGACGGCCTGGTCTACGCCGCCACCCACCTGGGCCTGTACTCCCTGGGCCGCGGCGAGCCGGCACCGGTCGGCGAGAGCAGGCAGGACACCATGGGCTTCACGGTTCAGGGGCCGGACACCTTCCTGGCCAGCGGCCACCCCGGACCGGGCCAGGAGGGACCGGGAAACCTCGGGCTCCTCAGGAGCACAGACGCCGGTGGTAGCTGGGCCGAGGTGTCACTCGGTGGCGTCAGCGACTTCCACGCGCTGACAGCGGTCGGGGACCGCATCTACGGGCTGGACTCCTCCACCGGTGCGGTCCGGCGCAGTGACGACGGCGGGTCCACCTGGGTGGAGGGCGCCGCTATCGCCGCCCGCGACCTCGACG
This sequence comes from Georgenia muralis, assembly GCF_003814705.1. Classification (NCBI taxonomy): domain Bacteria; kingdom Bacillati; phylum Actinomycetota; class Actinomycetes; order Allobogoriellales; family Allobogoriellaceae; genus Georgenia; species Georgenia muralis. The sequence goes on from NZ_RKRA01000001.1 coordinate 3,045,783, forward strand.
CCCATCCGGTCGACCCGGACCGCGTCGTCGCCACCACCGCCGAGGGCCTCATGGCCAGCGACGACGGCGGCGCCACCTTCACGGTGGGGGACGGGCAGCCGCCCGAACCGCTTGTGGTCATCGACCATCTGCCGGCAGCAACCGGGGGCGCCGTCGTCGGCCTCGACGCCGCTGGGGTCGTGTGGCGATCGGAGCCGACCGGTTGGGTCTCTTCCGGTCCCGGCAACGGTACCCCGGCCGCGTTCACCGCCGTTGACGAGGACACCTACCTCGCGGCGTTCGACGGGACGGTGCTCCTGAAGAGCGAGGACCGGGGCGAGTCCTGGCAGCCGATCCCTGACGGCGTCAGCTGAGGACCGTGTCACGCAGGGGCTCCGCGACCGTCCGCAAGCCTGCTCCGTCGAGCCAGCCCCGCAGCACCTCACGAACCTCAACCGCGCTGACCTCCCTGAATCCCCACGCCCGACAACCCCCGCGCCGACGACACCGACACGGCGATCAAACGTGTCATCGAGCAGATACCAGCAAGACGCGCCGGGTGGTCCCATGACTGGCAATCCAAGTGGTCCCATGACGCTGGCAGAAAACCGGCTACAGCGGTCCCATGCTCATGTGGCAGGCGACAGACCGGGAAGACGAGCAGCAAGAACCAGCCGACGTTCCAAGGAGACAGGCCTCTCCCTGCTGCAGGAAATCAGCCCAGCACGAGAGCGGTGGCAGATCCAGCGAGCACCGCGGCGGCTGCGACCAGGGTGACGTGACGTCCATGTCTCGTGGCGCGGGGGATGCTCCGTAGCGGGAAGAGGGTCTGGCGACCCAGCACATAGGCCGCGACCGCGAGCACGAGTACCAGACCCGAACCGGCGGCCGGCGACCTCAGGACGAGAACGAGCGCGATGACCCCTAGCGCTGCGGAGAGAGCGGACTCGAGGAGCTGCACGGGTATCCGCCGCACTCCCACCCGACGATCGGAGGACCAGACACCCCACCTCGATGATGTCGGCCGGCCGGCGCAACACCCGCCAAGGAGGCAGCCGAGTCTGCCGACTGCCATCGCCACGAGCAGGCCCGGAGCGGTGACGTCGAGCACGGCTCCCAGTGGTAGATCGAGAAGGGATGTGCCTGCCACGAGCGCGCCCACGGTCGCGATGACAAACCCCTGCACGGACAGCCCCGGTGTCAGGAAGCTCCTCGGTTCCCGGGGGTGGGTAAGCAGGTAGTACACCTTGGCACCTGCTAGGCCGAGCGTGCTCGCGACGACCGTGAGCCCGGCGAGGCCCAGCCCTGGGATGTCGAACTGGCGGGCCAGCAACACCTGAAGGATCAGTGCCAGGACAAATCCCGTGCCCACGAGCGCCGGCCAGGCGCCCAGACGGACCCCCGGCGCGAGGCTTCGCACGAAAGGAGCGAGCGCGGTGCGGCCCGAAGCACTGCCCCGCGACAGGCCAGGTCCGGGCGCCTCCACCCACGGGGCAGGCCCTCCGGTCGGCGCGGGCCGTACCGGCGTGGCCACCACCTCCCACTCGCCCGCGGCGACGTCCTGGATCCGAGTCGTCAAGGCGATCCGGCCCGAACCGGGCACAACGTTCTCCAACGACGACGTCACCGCGAACTCCGTGCGGCCTTCCGGCTTCGCCGAGCTGGCTTCCTCGCCGGAGCCCTGCTTCAGCCGGCCGCGGAGATGCACCGTCATGGTGTAGCGGTCGCCGGTAGGCTCCGCGTCGAACCAGTACGTCACACCCAGCGACTGCTGGTCCGCGCCCTCGAGCGCACTGCAGCTCAGATCTGTGATGACGACTGCGGAACTGGGGATGTGCCGCACCAGCCGAGGTGGCGGACCGCTCAGCGAAGTCACCGCGACGGGAACGACCTCCTCGGTCGATCGGCTCGAAAGGGGACCCTGCGCTGCGGCGACCTGTGCCGTTGCAGGGGCCCCCTCCTGAACGGACGCGACGGCGAGCCCCACGGAAGGTCGAGGGTCGGGACGCGCCGGTCTCACGCCCTCGGGACGAGCGGTAGACGACGGCGGAACGTGGGGACGGGACGGCGGAACCTGGGGACGAGGTGTCCGTACCTGACGAGGTGTCCGTACCTGCCGGAGATCACCAGGGGACGGACGGCGGAGTGCTTTCGCGTCAGTCGGCGCCCGGAAGAAGGCTGCTCCGGCCCCCTTTTCTGGCTCCTCATCTGCCGAGGTCTGAGGGGTCGCTCCCGTGGTGTTCATCGTATCGATTGTCGCCTGACCGGGAGCCGTGACTGTCAACTATCGATGAAGGTTCGACGAAGGAATCTCGCCTGCGTGCCCGCGCGGTGGGCAGTTCTCACCGTTCCTCATGAATGGCCGCACCGGACTCGATCCTTCGACTGGCTCGCTTGACGATCTCCGGTGAGAGGATGTGAGTGCGCGCCTGAGGCGCACACGTCCCACGCCCCCGGAGCAGGAGTTACGAATGCCGGCCAGCCCGTCCTCCTCTCGGCACCCCATCTCGGGCACCCGCACCGCGGACCGGGCGGCACACGTCGTCGCAGGCCCCCGGCCGCGCACGGCGCTGCCGGCGTCCTCGTGGAGCGCACCTGTCCCTGACCGCCCCGCGCGAACATGGTCGGTGGTGCTCGCGGTGACCGGAGGGCTGGCGACCGAGACGGCGTTCCCGGAGCGGTCCTGGTGGCCGATGGCGTTCGTCGGCATCGCGTTGCTCCTGCTTGCGCTCCGGCGTGAGTCTGCTCGCTGGGGCTTCGTGGTCGGCGCGCTGTACGGGCTCGCGTTCTTCCTGCCGCACGTGTGGTGGGCGAACGAGGCGGTGGGGCAGCCGATCGGCTGGGTGGCGCTGTCGATCTTCCAGGCGCTGTACCTCGCCGGGTTCGGCGCCGCCTGGGTGTGGGTGCGCCGTGGGCCCTGGGTGCGCGGGCACCCCTGGGTGCAGGTAGTGGCGGTGGCGGTCCTGTGGGTCGGCGCCGAGCAGGTCCGCGGTCGGTGGCCCTTCGGGGGCTTCCCGTGGGGGACGCTCGCGTTCTCCCAGACCGAGGGCCCGCTGCTGCCCCTCGCATCGGTGGGTGGGGAGCCGCTGGTCAGTGGGGCGGTGGTCGTTCTGGGGGCATTGCTGGCCCTGGTGGGGTTGCGGTTGAGCCGTCGGCGGCTCGCCTGGGCGGGCGCGCCCGCGACCGTCGCTCTGGCCCTCGCCTTCCTGCCCGCGCTGGTGCCGCTGGGCACTGGCGCCGAGGCGGGCACACTGCGGGTCGGCGTGGTGCAGGGCAACGTGCCCGTGCAGGGGGCCGAGGCGATGGGCCAGGCTCGGGAGGTGGCCGAGAACCATGCGGACGGCACCCTGGCCCTGCTCGAGCGCACGGAGCCCGGGGAGCTCGACCTGGTGCTGTGGCCCGAGTCCGCCTCGGACATCGATCCGCGCACGGATGCGGCCGTGGCGGCGGTGGTCGACGATGCCGCACGGGCCGTTGGTGCGCCGATCCTTCTCGGCACACAGCAGTTCCTGCCCGGGTTGCGGTACAACAACTACATCCTGTGGGAGCCGGGGACCGGCGCAGACCCGCAGGTGGAGTACACGAAGCAACGGCCGGTGCCGTTCGGTGAGTACGTCCCCTACCGGGAGTTCTTCCGCCGGATCACCTCGGCCGTGGACCTGGTGACCACCGACATGGTGGCGGGTACCGGTGAGGCTCTGGTCCGGGTCGGGATCGAGCGACTGGGACGGGCGGTGCCGATTACCGCCGCGATCTGCTTCGAGGTCGCCTACGACGACCTGATCCGCGACGGTGTGCTCGCCGGCGGTGAGCTCATCGTGATCCCTACCAACAACGCCTCCTTCGGGTTGACGCAGGAGTCCGCCCAGCAGCTGGCCATGTCCCGGTTCCGGGCTGCCGAGCACGGCCGTGCGGTGGTGCAGGTCTCGACCGTGGGTGTCAGTGGGGTGATCGGCCCCGACGGGGAGGTCCTGGATCGGACGGGCCTGTTCACCGCCGAGCAGATGGTGGCGGAGCTGCCGCTGCGCACCTCGCTCACGACGGCGGACCGGTTGGGGGAGTGGCCCGGGACGGTCGTGAACGTGCTCGCGCTGGTCCTCCTCGTGGGAGGACTCGCCGGCCGTCACCGGCGTGCGCGGTGAGATGAGGTCGGGCACCACCGCACGGCACCGCACCGCTCTCTTGCCGGACGCCGCCGACGCGACGCGGGCCACCAGCGCCCCTATCCGGCGCCTGCGCCGGGCTCCGGCGGCGCAGGCTGTCGGTCTCGCCGGTGAGCTCTTGCTGACCGCCGGAGTGCTGCTCGCGCTGTTCGTCGTCTGGCAGGTGTGGTGGACCGACGTCGTCGCCGCCCGGGAGCAGCGAGCGACGGTCACGGCGATGGAGGACAGCTACACCGTCCCCGAGGTGCTCGAGCCGGCCCGGGCGCGGACCGAAGAACCCCCGCCCGAGATGCGCGCGGTGAGCGAGGGGGAGCCGTTCGCGACGCTGCACGTGCCCCGATGGGGGCGCGCCTACGAGGTCCCCATCACCGAGGGAGTCAGCACGGACGTGCTCGACACCGGGGCTGCCGGTCACTACCCCGGCACCGCGCTACCCGGCGAGATCGGAAACTTCGCCCTGGCCGCGCACCGCCAGACCTACGGCGCGGCCTTCCGGTATGTCGACACCCTCGAGGTCGGGGACCCCCTGATCGTCGAGACCGCCGACGCATGGTTGGTGTACCGCGTGCGGGAGGACTACATCGTCGAGCCCGACAAGGTCGAGGTCCTGGCCCCGACCCCCAACCAGCCGGACGTGCCGGCGACTGAACGACTGATCACCTTCACCACGTGCCACCCGCTGTGGAGCACCGCGCAACGGTGGATCACGCACGGAGTCCTCGAGCGGTGGATCCCCAGGTCGGAAGGCGTGCCTGCCGAGCTGTTGCAGGACGGCTGACGGCAGCAGCGCCTGGGTGGACCGGGACACAGCACCGCCATCACGAAGTACGGAACTCCTGCCCCAGGCTGTACGCCAGGCACGAGGACACCCCGCGGACCGGGTCGGCCTCCCGAACCACAGGGTCCGCACGGTCGCCGCAAGGGTGGCACCCGAACCGACGAACGGCAGGGGTGTCCCTCATCTTCATCGTTCGACGAGCGGGGTTTGTGGGCCGCCTACGCACCCAGCCCCCGATCATTCCAGCGCAGACCCGCGGACAGTGGCTCGATGGGATCGGCGGTGAGCCTCGACACCGCGTCCCGGCTGTCCGGGAGCGCGCGGGCGAGGTGGGCCGATCTCGACTGCGCCGCGCAGCCTGCCCCGACCGCAGGAGAAGTCGTAGCGCCCTTCGGGTAGGCCGGGAAGCGGCACGGTTGTGCTGCCGAAGGCGGGAACTGCCACGTCCACCCCGAGGTCATGGACGATGAAGAACTCCGAACACGGATTGTCCTCCTCCCGGATGATCTCCAGGCGCGTCGGGACGTACGCCTCCAGCCGCAGCGTCGGTGGCTGGTAGCCGTCCCGGACGGTGACCCCGGCCTCCTGCGTAGCGTCGACGCCTGGTGGCTCGGGGCGGGGCTCGGGCGTCCTCATCGCGTCTCTCACAGTCAGCCACCTCCACACCACGAACGGGTAGGTACAGGCCATCGCAGACTGATGTCGGTGGCCACCGCCGGATGATGAAGACATGACGAAGAGTCCGGCCGTCCGCCTCTTCAGGGCCACGTGCCGGGGCGGGAGATCCGCGTGCGGCCGGGGACGAGCTGCGGGTCCGGTTGGTCAACGACCTGCCGGCGGAGATGACGGTGCACTGGCACGGTTCCACTCGCGCGTGGGCGTCCAGCTCGACACCGGCCTCCAGGCCCCGCTCATCGTGGAGGACCCGGCCGAGCCGGGCGGCTACGACATGGAGGTCGTCCTGGTCCTGGACGACTGGACGGACGGCTGGGGCGACTCGCCGGAGACGATCCTCGAGCGCATGGCGCGAGAGGGCATGGTCATGGGCGGCACGGCCATGGACGGCATGGGCCACGGGGGTAGCGCGATGGAGTGTCGATGCCGCGTGAATACTGACCCCGTGGCGCCGAGTGAATGTTGACCCCCCTCGGACAGAGTGAGGGAGTGATCAACGTGGAAGATTGGGCCGAGATCCGACGGCTGCATAGGTCAGAGGGCATGGCGATCAAGGCGATCGCCCGGCAGGTCGGCGTCGCGCGTAACACCGTGCGGGCGGCGCTGGCGGCGGACACCCTGCCGAGGTACGAGCGCAAGCCGGCCGGCTCCAGGGTCGATGCCTACGACGGGCAGATCCGGGCGTTGCTGGCGCGGACGCCGACGATGCCGGCGTCGGTAATCGCCGAGCGGATCGGGTGGGAGCACTCGGCGTCGGTGCTGCGCGCGCGGGTCGCGCAGTTGCGCCCCTTGTTTGCGCCGGCGGACCCGGCCGACCGGACCGAGTACCAGGCGGGCGAGATCGTTCAGTGCGATCTGTGGTTCCCGGCCAAGATCGTGCCCGTGAGCCCCGGGGTGATGGTGGCCCCGCCGGTGCTGACGATGGTCGCGGCGTGGTCGGGGTTCATCATGGCCGTGCTGTTGCCGTCGCGGACCACCGGGGACCTGCTCGCGGGAATGTGGCACCTCCTGGCCGGCACGCTCGGTGCGGTCCCGAAGACGTTGGTGTGGGACAACGAGGCGGGGATCGGCCAGCACCACAGGCTCACCGTCGGCGCGAGGGCGTTCGCCGGGACGCTGGGGACTCGGATCTACCAGACCCGGCCCCGGGATCCGGAGGCCAAGGGCGTGGTCGAGCGGGCGAACGGGTACCTGCAGACCTCGTTCCTGCCCGGCCGGGCGTTCGCCTCGCCGGCGGACTTCAACACCCAGCTCGAGGCGTGGCTCCCGCGGGCGAACCAGCGCGTGCTGCGCCGGACCGGGACCCAGCCCGGGCTGCGGGTCGGCACCGATGCCGCCGCGATGATGGACCTGCCCCCGGTGGCCCCGTCGGTCGGCATGACCGACCGGGTGCGGCTGGGCCGGGACTACTACGTTCGCGTGCTGGGCAACGACTACTCCGTCGACCCGTCGGTGATCGGCCGGTTCGTCGACATCACCGCGGGCCTGACCACGGTCACGGTGACCTGCGCCGGGCAGGTCGTCGCCGCCCACGAACGCTGCTGGGACGTGAGGCGCACCATCACCGACCCGGCCCACGTCACCACCGCCGCGGCGCTGCGCCAGGCCTACCGGTCCCGGTCCGCCGCCGCGATCGCGCCGGCGGCGAAGGCCGGGGCGCTGGTCGGGGTCCGGGCCCTGTCGGACTACGACGACCTCTTCGCCCTCACCACCGCGGCCACCACCTCGGTGACCACGGTGGCCGAGGGGACGGGCCGGCGCCTGGAGGCCGTGCGATGACCACCACCACCCGCAAGGACCTCGGCAGCGAGGTCGCGTTCCTGGCCCGCGAGCTCAAGACCCCGGTGATCACCGAGACCTTCGCCGCCCTGGGCGACCAGGCCCGCGCGGAGGGCTGGTCCCACGAGGAGTACCTCGCCGCCGTCCTGGGCCGCCAGGTCGCCTCCCGGACCGCGAACGGGACCCGCATGCGGATCGCCGCCGCGCACTTCCCGGCGACCAAGACGATCGAGGACTTCACCTTCGACCACGTCCCGGCCGCCACCCGGGACGTCATCGCCCACCTGGCCACGACGACCTTCATCGCGAAACGCGAGAACGTCGTCCTGCTCGGCCCGCCCGGGACGGGGAAGAGCCACCTCGCCATCGCGCTGGGCATCAAGGCCGCCGAGGCGTCCTACCCCGTCGCGTTCGACACCGCCACCGGCTGGATCGCCCGCCTGGCCGCCACGCACACCGAGGGCCGCCTGGACCGCGAGCTGCGCAAACTCAACCGCTACCGGCTCCTTGTGATCGACCTATGCCGATGCGGCGACTATGTCGAGGGCCGTGATCGGGCGGTGTGGGCGGCCGTGAGGTCGTGCGGGTTCACGGGCCGGCGACCGCTGGCCGTCTCGGCATAGTCACAGGCTCTCGAGGAAGGCGAGGACCTTGTCTGTGGGTCGGTAGCGTCCTGGCTTCGCGGAGGCTGGTGTGGTGAGGGCGAGTGCTTTCTCCTTGATGGTGATGTCGGCGTGGATGTAGGCGTCGGTGGAGCGGACGCCGGCGTGGCCGAGCCAGAGGGCGATCACTGAGGTGTCGACGCCGGCTTGTAGGAGGGACATCGCGCAGGTGTGGCGGAGGACGTGGGGGTGGACTCGCTTGCCCAGCAGTGAGGGGCAGTCCCGGGCTGCGGTCGCGGCGTGGGTGCTGACACGTAGTGCGATGGCGTCGCGGCTGAGGCGCCGTCCGGTGCGGGTCGGGAATAGTGGGTCGTGGGGAAGTCCGGCTCGCTCGGCCATCCAGGCTCGAAGCAGTGTCGTGACTGGGGTGGTGAGCGGGACTGCGCGGTGCTTGCGGCCTTTGCCTTCGCAGCGGATGTTCGCGCCGGTGCCGAGGGTGACGTCGCGGCAGTTCAACCCGGTGAGCTCGGAGACCCGAAGCCCGGTCTGGACGGCCAGCATCAGCAGGGCCCGGTCTCGTCGTCCTTCCCACCGGGACTGGTCCGGGGCTGCGACGAGGGCGTCGACCTCGAGCGGGGTCAGGAAGGTGATGACCCGTTTGTCGAACCGTTTCGGTGGGATGGCCAGGACGCGCTGGATGAGGAGAGCGTGCTCGGGGTGGCGCAGGGCGGCGTAGGAGAACAGTGACCGGATCGCGGTCAGCCGGACGTTGCGGGTGCGGATGCTGTTGCGACGCTCGTTTTCCAGGTGATTGAGGAACGCGGAGATCGTCGCGGCGTCCAGGTCGTCCCAGTCGAGCTGGGCGGGCATCTTGCCGGTCTTGGTGTGTACGAATCCGAGCAGCAGCCGCAGGGTGTCTCGGTACGCCGCGATGGTGCGGGGGCTGGCCTGTCGCTGCTGGGTGAGGCGGTCGGAGAAGAACGCCTGCAGGGTTGGCGCGATCAGGGTCATGGCTGGGCTCCTGGTCGAGCCGCCGACCAGGCGGTGTGCTGACGACCGGCGGCCAGGGCGAGCAGTTCGGGCGCGGCGGAGAGATACCAGTAGGTGGAGGACGGCTCGCGATGCCCGAGGTAGGTCGACAGCGAGGGAATCTTCGCCTGCACGTCCTCACCAGCTTGGTACCAGCCGAGCAGGGTGCGGACCGCGAAGGTGTGGCGCAGGTCGTGAAGCCTCGGTGCGGCGGGGGCGGCGGCTCCGACGCCGGCGGTGTCGACCAACTGCCGGAAGGTCTGCGACACGACGGCGTAGCACAGCCGGTGACGAGTCAGAGACACGAAGAAGCTGCCGTCCTCCGGGCGGGGTTGGACGTCGTCACGCAACGCGGCGTACTCGGCCAGGGACCGCATGCTGGTCTCGTGCAGGGGAACGAGGCGGGTCTTGCCGAACTTGGACTCGCGGATCAACAACACGCCGTGAGTCCAGTCGACATCACTGCGGTCGAGCTTGATCGCCTCGCCTATCCGCAGGCCACTTGCTACGAGCAGCCCGATGAGGGTGTCGTAGGTCGCGGCCCGTAGCGGCGAGGCGATCGAGGATCGGGCCCGGACCATCACCGCATCGATGTCGGCCGCCGAGTAGATGAACGGTTGCCGCCACCGCTGCCGATACGGCACCAACCCGAGCGGCGGAATCTCGGTGTCGGCGTGAATGCCGGCCAGGTAGCGGGCGAAGCCGCGGACGGCCGTCATCCGCCGTGGCGCAACGGTGCTCTGAGAGTCGGTGCTGGCCTCGTGGATCCAGGCCAGTGCCGCGCCGATGGTCACCGTCGGTGATCCGTGGGCGTCGAGGTAGGCCACGAAGCTGGGCAGCAGCCACCCCGCCTCGGCCAGCTCGTGGCCCAGTGAACGCCGCAGCCGCAGGTACTCGGCCAGGTCCTGCTCCAGGGCACTCATCGCGCCGCTCCCGGCCAGGGCTGGGCAACGTGGCGCAGCGTGTCCAGGTCGACTTTGGCGTAGAGGGCAGTGGTGGCCAGGTCCTGATGGCGCAGGACCTGGCTGATTGCGACCAGACCGGCGCCGTGACGAAGCAGATCGCCGGCCAGGGCATGTCGGAGCCGGTGTGGTCCGACCACCGGCTGCCCTGCTCGTTTGCAGGCCCGCTCGACGACATCGCCGACAAGGTCGGCGCGGATCGGTCCGCGGGGAGCACGACAGGTCAAGAAGACGTGACGGGCCCCGGCGGGGTTGCGGCCGGCCGAGAGGTAGTCGGCGAACGCTTCGCCGACGTCCGCCAACAGCGGTAGCCGGTCCTGCCTGCGGCCCTTACCGCGGACCAGGAGTTCACCGGCTCGCCACTCCACGTCCCGCAGTTCCAGGCGGGCGACCTCGATGGACCGCAGGCCCAGCCGCGCGACCACCGTCATCATCGCGAAGTCGCGTAGGCCTACCGAGGTGTTGCGGTCACAGCTGTCGAGTAGCAGCTGGACGTCCGCGGCGCTGACCGTGGGCGGCAGCGTGGCCAACCGCCACCCACCCACCGCAGGCACCGCTGACCCGAGCCCGAGCGGCGTGATCTCCTGCAAGTACAAGAACCTCAAGACCGAGCGGAGCTCGGCGACCCGCCCCTTCGCCGACCCGGACGAGACTCGAGCGCACTCACGCAGGAGGAACGCGTTGACGTCCTCCCCGGTCAGGGCCGAGGGTGCAAACACCCCATCCTCGGTTGCCCGCTCCTGCAGGAAGCGGCGTGCGGTGTTCTCATAACGCAACACCGTGGTCGGGGCCAGGCCTCGTTCCTGAACCATCCAGGACCGGTAACACCTCAGCAGTTCACTCAACGCCGTCGGTGACAGCTGCGCCGCCGGGGTGACCCCGATCTCCCGGAGATAGCCCAAGAGTGGCGCCATCGCGCGCGGCCCAGGAACTCTGCGCTGGCCCGCCGCACCCAGGGAAGCGAGAAACGCCTCCATCCGCTCCTCGTTGAGCTGCCCGGCGACCAGCCCCTCCCCGGAAAGCCACCGACCGACCCGGCCGAGATCCTTGAGCATGTTCCGGATCGTGCCGGGCGTGTAGCCCCGTCGAGCCAACCAAGACCGATAACCCTCGACGTGTGGGCCGAGCTGCCCAGGCTTCCTCCTCGTTCCTGACATTGCACCCGCCTCCTCCACGGGAGCGCGGTGCTCCCACGAACGAGGCTGCTCTCAGCCCGCAACTATGCCGAGCCGGGCAGCGTCGGCACGCGCGTGAACCCGCACGACCTCACGGCCGCCCACACCGCCCGATCACGGCCCTCGACATAGTCGCCGCATCGGCATAGATCAATCTATGCGGATGTCCGCATAGGTTGACGAGGTCGGCTACCTGCCCTTCGACACCGCGGCGGCCTCGCTGTTCTTCCAGCTCATCGCCTCCAGGTACGAGACCGGCTCGGTGATCGTCACCTCGAACCTGACCTTCTCCCGGTGGGGCGAGACCCTCGGCGATGACGTCGTCGCCGCCGCGACCATCGACCGCCTCGTCCACCACGCCCAGGTCATCGCCCTGGACGGGGACTCCTACCGCACCCGCGGCCACCGAACCACGCCGCGACCACCGGCACGAACCAGCAACTAACCAACAGCAAAGACCCCGCAGGGGGTCAACTTTCGATCGGCAACAGGGGGTCAGTTTTCACCCGGCGTTGACAATGGAGGACGCCATGCCCTCCCCGGACCGGTCGCTGGGCGCCGACACCGGCGACGTCGCCCACCCCGCGCACCTGATCAACGGCCGCCTGCCCGAGGACCCCTACGTCATCCGCTCCCGGCCCGGGCACCGGGTGCGGCTACGGATCATCAACGCCGGGAGCGACACCGCCTGCCGTGGACGTGCATGGGGTGGAACAACCACGCGGGGATCGGCATGACCACGGTCCTCTCCTACGTCTCCTGGGCACCCAGCCGTCACGAGTGGCCCGGGGTTGAGTGACAGCGCCTGTACATCGGATCTTCACCGTCTTGCTGTCCTGACATTCAGGGCAGCAGAACTACCGTCATGGGTACCCCCTGGGGGTACGAAGTCGGAGCAGCTGAGGAGGACATGATGGCCGTGAGTGAGTTCGGGGTCACCGGGCCCGTGTGCGGGGTGTGCTTGGCCGAGCTGTTGGAACAGGTGCGCACCATCGGCGGCGTCACGAACGCCGCTGCGGACCTCCGGTCGGCCGGTACCGCGTTGTTGGTCCTCCGCGGCCCCGCTCAGGTGAGTACCTCCGAGCTTGGCGGAGCTGTGGCGAGGGCGGGCTTCGCGCTCACTCCGGCGCGCCGGGCGCGGAGCCGCGGCCGGTACCGGGAGCCCTTGCTGGCGGCCGGTGCGGCAGGGGATCGGGATAGAAACAATGTCGGAGGTGTTCGGTGATTTCAGGGTCAGAGGTTGTCGTGATTGTGGTCGGGGTCGTGCTGACCGCTCTGCTCTGGTGGTTCTTCTTCGGTCCGAAGAAGGTTCGCCAGGCTGAGATGGACGACGGTGTGCAGGTGGTCAGGATCAGGGTCCAGGGCGGCTACAGCCCGGACGTGGTCCAAGTCGCCCAGGGCATACCGGTGCGGCTCGAGTTCGACCGCCAGGAGGCCGGGGACTGCTCGTCCCGGGTAGTCATGCCCGACTTCAAGGTCAATCAGGTTCTGCCGGCGTGGGAGACCACGACAGTGGAGTTCGTTCCGCAAGCATCCGGCGACTTCGGGTTCGCCTGTGGCATGAACATGATGCGCGGTCGTTTGCAGGTGCTCGAACGAGCCCCTGAGCGCGCGGAAGAGGGAGCGCCTGCGCCAGCGGGCGGTACTGCGGAGACCACCGCCCACGTGGCGGACGTGCCGGCCCCCTCCCAGACCAAGGACGCCCGGCCCACAGCCGCCGGTGAGGACGACGGCGACGCCGAGGAGCGGGAGCGGGCGGCGGAGATCGCCGACCTGGGTCGCCGGGTGGTCATCGGGTCGATCCTCAGTGCCCCGGTGGTCTTCGCGGTGATGGCGATGGAGGTCTTCGGGGCTACATGGGTGCCGGAGATCTTCATGAACAGGTGGTTCCAGCTGGCCCTGATCGCGCCGGTGTTCTTCTACACGGGCTGGCCGATCCACCGGACCGGCTGGCTGGCGCTGTCCCACCGAACCGCGGACATGAACTCGCTGATCACGCTGGGCACGATCGCGGCCTTCGGTTACAGCCTGGTGGTGACCTTCTTCCCTGGCGCGCTGCCGGAGAACGTCCGTGAGGTGTACTACGAGGCGGTCGGGGTCATCATCACCCTGATCCTGCTGGGTCGGTTGCTGGAGACCAAGGCCAAGGCCGGGACGGGCGAGGCGATCCGGGCCCTGATCGGGCTGCAGCCGCGTACCGCCCGGGTGATCCGTGGTGCCGAGGAGATCGAGGTCCAGATCGATGACGTCATCGTCGGTGACGTCGTCGTGGTCCGCCCGGGGGAGAAGCTGCCGGTGGACGGCGAGGTGGTCGAGGGCACCTCCGCGGTGGATGAGTCCATGGTCACCGGCGAGCCGATGCCGGTGACGAAGCAGGTGGGCGACACGGTCATCGGCGCCACGATCAACCAGACGGGCGCGTTCCGGTACACCGCCACGAAGGTCGGCGCGGAGACGATGCTGGCCCAGATCATCAAGCTGGTGCGCGAGGCACAGGGGTCCAAGGCTCCCATCCAGCGGGTCGTGGACAAGGTCTCCGGCTACTTCGTGCCGGCGGTCATCGCCATCGCGATCTGGTCATTCGTGGTGTGGGCGCTGGTGGGCCCGCCGCCGGCGTTCATCTTCGCGCTGGTCGCCGCGGTGTCGGTACTGATCATTGCGTGCCCGTGCGCCCTGGGCCTGGCCACACCGATGTCGATCACGGTCGGCACCGGCAAGGGCGCCACCAACGGCATCCTCATCCGCTCCGCCGAAGCCCTGGAGACCGCGCACAAGCTCGACACGGTCGTGCTGGACAAGACCGGGACGATCACCAAGGGCGCTCCGGCACTGACCGACGTCCTGCCCGCCGAAGGGTTCGCCCCGGACGAGCTCCTGGCGCTGGTGGCCGCCGTCGAGGCCTCTTCCGAGCACCCGCTGGCCACCGCGATCGTGACCGGGGCACGGAGTCGCGGTTTGAGCGTCCCCGAGACGGCCGCGTTCGACTCCATCACCGGCCAGGGGGTGCGCGCTCTGGTGGACGGTCGGGAGGTCCTCGTCGGCAACACCCGGTTGCTGTCCGCAGCGGGGATCGAGCCGGCTCCGCTGACCGCTGACCTGCGCCGTCTGGCCGCGGACGGCAAGACCCCGATGCTCGTGGCCGTGGACGGGAAGGCCGCGGGCGTGATCGGCGTCGCCGACACCGTCAAGGAAGGATCGGCGGCGGCGGTCGCGGCCCTGCAGAAGCGCGGCATCGAGGTCGTCATGATGACCGGTGACAACCGAGACACCGCGGCGGCCATCGCCCGTCAGGTCGGCATCACCCGGGTCGTGGCCGAGGTCATGCCCGAGCACAAGGCCGCCGAGGTCAAGCGCCTCCAGGCGGAGGGCAAGGTCGTCGGGATGGTCGGTGACGGCATCAACGATGCTCCGGCGCTGGCCCAGGCCGACGTCGGCTCCGCCATCGGCACCGGCACGGACGTGGCCATCGAGTCCTCGGACATCACCCTGATCTCCGGGCACCTGTCCGGGCTCGTCACGGCGGTGGACCTGTCCCGGGCGACCATGCGCAACATTCGCCAGAACCTGGTGTTCGCCTTCATGTACAACGGCGCCGGTATCCCCATCGCGGCGGGAGTGCTCTACCCCGTCTTCGGCCTGATGCTGAGCCCGGTGATCGCCGCGCTGGCCATGGCGCTGTCCTCGTTGTCCGTGGTCGCCAACGCCAACCGGCTGCGCCGCTTCAAGGCGCACCCGGTCCCAGACCCCGTCCATGTCCTGGCCACCGACCCGGTGGTGGAGATCGGGCGCGATGAGGAAGAAACCCACACCGAAACACCGATGGAGGAAGACATGTCCCAGAAGTCCGCGAAGGTCACCGACCCGATCTGCGGGATGAGCATCGACCCCGCGAACGCCGCTGACAGCGCCGAGTACGAGGGCGCCACCTACTACTTCTGCTCCAACCACTGCGCGGCGACCTTCAAGGCCGAACCGGCCAGGTACGCCACCACACCGGCATGACACCACCGCCTGCCGGGGCGGCCTCGCCGCCCCGGCAGGCGCCGACAGCCGGCCGTGCCGGTCGAAGGAGAGCAGAGCCGTGGGAACGACGGCACCGGTGGCCGGCGGCGACGCAATGGCCACTCACCAGCTGATCAACCGACTGCATCGGATCGAGGGCCAGGTCCGCGGAATCGCGAGGATGGTCGAGCAGGACACCTACTGCATCGACGTCCTCACGCAGGTCTCGGCCGCCTCACGAGCGCTACAGGGCGTGGCGCTGGTGCTCCTGGAACAGCACATGCGCCACTGCCTCGCCGAAGCTGCCCGGATCGGCGGGTCCGTCGAGGAGGCGAGGATCAAGGAGGCGTCCGACGCCATCGCGCGGCTCGTGCGCAGCTGAGGCGAGGACACGTTCCGGACCAACCCGCTCCCGGTCCGGGAGCGGACGACCAAGAGACTGAGCCGGCCGCTCTCGTCCGTCGCCGCAGCGGGCCGGCGACCGTCGTCGGTAGCCGACCGGGGCGTACAGGCCAGCCACGTCTCGGTAGTCCCGGTGCAGGACGGCCTCCGGCTGACACTCGGCCACAAGATGCGCCACGACTCACCCAGCAACGACACGAGACACACCCACACATGAAAACGACACGAGACGAACGAGCACGGGAGGCTGTCATGACCATCAAGGTCGGCGTCAACGGTTACGGAGTGATCGGCAAGCGCGTCGCGGACGCTGTCCGCGCCATGCCGGACATGGACCTGCTCGGGGTGGCGGACGTCGCCACGGACTGGCGGGTGCGAACCGCCGCCGGGCTGGGTTTCGGGGTGTTCGCGGCCACCCCGGAAGCGGACACAGCGATGCGGGAGGTCGGGGTGCCCGTGAGCGGCACATTGACAGACCTGCTTGACCAGGTCGACGTGGTGGTGGATACCACCCCCAAGAGGGTCGCCGCGGGCAACCTGGAGGCGTACCGGGCGGCCGGGGTCAAGGCCGTCTTCCAGGGCGGGGAGTCCCACGCCACCACCGGGCACTCCTTCGTCGCCCAGGCCAACTACGAGACCGCCGTGGGCCGCGACACCACGCGGGTGGTCTCGTGCAACACCACCAGCATCGTGCGCGTGCTCGGGGCCCTGCAGCAGGCCGGCCTTCTCGCCCGCGCGCGCGGGGTCCTGATCCGGCGGGCCACTGACCCGGGCGAGTCCCACCACGGCGGGATCATGAACACCGTGGTCCCCGAGGCCTCGATCCCCTCCCACCAGGGCCCGGACGCTCGCACGGTGCTGCCCGACCTGGATGTGGTGACCATGGCGGCCAAGGCCGCGCACACCCAGTCCCACAACCACTTCTGGACCCTGCAGCTGACCCGACCGGCCAGCCGCGAGGAGGTTCTGGACGCGCTGCGCGCCGCACCCCGGATCGCCTTCATCCGCATGTCGGACGGGCTGACCGCACTGAACACCACGGTGGAGCTGATGCGCGACCTGGGCCGGCCCCGCGGGGACATGTGGGAAGTGGCCGTGTGGGAGGACGTCCTGAGCGTCGCGGGGGATGAGGCCTACCTGACCTACCAGGTCTACAACGAGGCCATCGTCGTGCCCGAGACCATCGACGCGATTCGGGCGCTGACCGGGACTGTGACCGACGGCGCCGCATCCATCGCGACGACGGACGAAATCCTCGGCGTGCGCCGGGAGTTCCTTCCCGAACGGGTCGAGGCGATGCCGGCCTGATCAGGGAAACGGGCCGGCACCCGCTGAGCCCGTCGGTGCACCACCTGTCGGCCACCGGCCGGGAAGGAAGGATTGATCATGAAGAATCGGACCACGGTCGTGGAGGTCGGTGGCCTGCACTGGGCCACCTCCGAACCGGTGATCGAGAAGACCCTGCTGAGCCGCCCCGGCGTGCTCGCCGTCGAGGCCAGCGCCGTCTCGCAGACCGCGACGATCACCTACGACGCGGACAAGACGTCGGTGGCCGTGCTCGTCGGCTGGGTCAACGACTGCGGCTACCACTGCGCGGGGCAGTCGGTGCCCGACCACATGTGCCACCCGATGACCGAACCGGGCGCCGCGGGCGGAGCGCATGACGCGCACGCCGGGCATGACGCGCACGCCGGGCATGACGCGCACGCCGGGCATGACGCGCACGCCGGGCATGACGCGCACGCCGGGCATGACGCGCACGCCGGGCATGACGCGCACGCCGGGCATGACGCGCACGCCGGGCATGACGCGCACGCCGGGCACGCCGGCCACGGCGGCGGCGCCGGCGCCGGCGAGGAGACGGACCGCTCCGCGCAGGCGGTCATGGGCCACGGCGGGCACCACGGCGGCGGGTCGGTGGAGGACATGGCACGGGACATGCGCAACCGTTTCCTGGTCGCCTTGATCCTGTCGATCCCCATCACGATCTGGTCCCCGCTCGGGCGTGATGTCCTGGCGCTGAACCCACCGCTGGTCTTCGGACTTCGTGACGACATCTTCACGTTGATCCTGTCCGTGCCGGTGATCTTCTACTCGGCGTGGATCTTCTTCGACGGCGCCTACCGGGCGTTGCTGGCGAAGACGTTGGACATGATGGTCCTGGTGGCCGTGGCCGTGGGAGCCGGCTGGCTCTACAGCTTGGTGGTCACCCTCACCGGCGGTGGTGAGGTCTTCTACGAGGCAGCCACCGTGCTGACCACGTTCGTCCTCCTCGGCCACTGGCTGGAGATGCGCGCACGTGGCGGCGCCAACGACGCAGTGCGGACCTTGTTGCAGCTGGCGCCGTCGCAGGCCCTCGTGCTGCGGGACGGTGAGCCCGTGGAGGTGCCCACATCGGAGGTGGTCGTCGGTGACCTGCTCCTCATCCGTCCAGGGTCCAAGATCCCCACCGACGCGGTCGTGGAGGAGGGCGAGTCCGAGCTCGACGAGTCCATGGTCACCGGGGAGTCCATGCCGGTGGAGAAGGGGCCGGGTGCGCAACTGATCGGTGCGTCGATCAACACCACAGGAACGCTGCGGGCGCGGGCGACCAAGGTGGGTGCGGACACCGCTCTGGCGCAGATCGTCAAGATGGTGCAGGAGGCCCAGAACTCCAAGGCCCCGGGCCAGCGCCTGGCTGACCGGGCCGCGTTCTGGCTGGTGTTCGTCGCGCTCATCGGCGGCACCGTCACCTTCACCGTGTGGATGCTCGCCGGCGCGGGCGTCCCTCTGGCGATGCTGTTCGCGATCACGGTGGTGGTCATCACCTGCCCCGATGCCCTCGGCCTGGCGACCCCGACGGCGATCATGGTCGGCACCGGGCTCGGCGCCCAGCGCGGGGTCCTGTTCAAGAACGCCACCGCGCTGGAGGGCACGGCCAAGATCGACACCGTGGTGATGGACAAGACCGGCACCCTGACCAAGGGCGAGCCGGAGGTCACCGACGTGGTCGCGGCCGGCATGAGCGAGGAGGAGATGCTTGCCGTGGTCGCCGCCGTCGAACGCGAGTCGGAGCACCCCCTGGCCCGAGCCATCGACGCCTACGCGGCCGAACGGGGTCTGCCCGCGTTGAGCGCGAGCGAGTTCATGAACGTCCCCGGGCACGGCGCGACGGCAACGGTCCGAGGGCGCCGTGTGCTGGTGGGCAACCGCCGGTTGATGGCCAGCGAGAACGTCGAGCTCGGCGACCTGGCCGAGCGACGGGACGAGCTGGCCGCATCCGGGCGCACCGCGGTGCTCGCTGCGGTGGACGGGCGTGCGGTGGGCGTCATCGCGCTGGCCGACGCCGCCCGGGACACGGCCGCGGCGGCCGTGGCGGCCCTGCACGAGTCCGGGATCGAGGTCGCCATGCTGACCGGTGACAACGAGGCAACCGCTCGGCGTATCGCGGAGCAGCTGGGCATCGACACGGTCATCGCCGAGGTCCTGCCCGGCGACAAGGCGGACAAGGTCGCCGAGCTGCAGCGCGCCGGCAAGACGGTGGCGATGGTCGGCGACGGCGTGAACGACGCCCCGGCACTGGCCAAGGCGGACATCGGCATCGCGATCGGAGCCGGGACCGACGTGGCGATCGAGACCGCGGACATCGTCCTGATGCGCTCGGACCCGCTGGACGTGTCCGTCGCACTGCGCATCGGCAAGGGCACGGTGCGCAAGGAGCGCCAGAACCTGGCGTGGGCGATCGGGTACAACGCCATCGCGTTGCCCATCGCGGCCGGGGTGTTCTACCCGGCCTTCGGACTGATGCTGCGTCCGGAGATCGCGGCGCTGACGATGTCCGGTTCCACGGTGATCGTCACGATCAACGCGCTGCTGCTCAAGAAGCTGCGGCTGCCGCAGCAGCACGCACCGGCCGCTCCGCAGGACGTGAGCCGCAAGGTGGAGCCCACGGCGCCCGTCCCGGCGGGCACCCGCTGATGTTCCACGCCCGCAGCGCCCCCGCCGCGCCCGCGGCCGGGGCGCTGCGGGCGCCCCGGCCCTGGCGCATGGTGGGGATCACCGCCGCCTGGGGCGCCTGCTTCGTCGCGATCGAGTGGGGCCTGAGGGACGCGTCCCTGCTGTGGTATGCCGCCCTGCGGGCCCTGCTTGCCGGGGCCGCACTGCTGGCCCTGGGCGCCGCCCTCCGCCGCCCCGCCCCGTCGGGGGCGCGGGACTGGGGGCGGATCACCGCGCTGGGACTGACCAACGTGACGGTGGCGTTCGCGGCCATGTTCGCCGGCGTCGCCGGCCTGGCCACCGGAACCGCCGCGGTGCTTGCCAATGCCCAGCCCCTGCTGATCCTGCTGCCGGCGTGGTGGCTGTACGGCGAGGCGCTCTCGGTACGTACGAGCGTGGCGCTGGTCGTCGGCTTCGCCGGTCTGGTTCTCGTCGCCGTGCCCGGTGGCGGTGGCAGCGGCGCCGCGCTGTCGCTGCTGTCCGCCGCGGCGATCACCGCCGGGACCCTGCTGTCGCGGCGTCTGGGGGGCCTCGACGTGGTGGTGTTCACGGGATGGCACCTCCTCGTGGGCGGCGCCGCGCTGGCCGCGCTCGCCGCGGTGGTGGAGGGGGCCCCGGTAATCGCCTGGACCCCCCGGTTCGTCCTGTCCCTGCTGTTCCTGGCGCTCGTCGGCACGGCGGGTACCACCGTGGTGTGGTTCACGGAGGCGCGCCGCTCCCGTCTCGACGTTCTGAGCGCGTGGACCTTCCTCACCCCCGTGTTCGGCATCGTGCTCGCGGCCGTGGCCTTTGCCACGGTGCCGGCCGGGTGGACCGCAGCGGGTCTGGCCGGGGTGCTGGCGGCCATGTGGGTGATCGTGCAACCTCACCCTCGCCCGGCGGTGCGCCCGGTTCCGGCGGGCCCGCCCTGAGCCTGGCCGGCCCGCCACCCGCGCGGTCCAGCGAAACCTGCCCGTCGACCCTGGAGGAGACCCATGACGCGTACCGGTCACGCCGGCCCGACCCCGGCACCCGCCCCCACCGGGGCAGTCCCGCCGCAGGAGGCGGTGATCTTCGACATGGACGGCGTGGTGACGGACACGGCGGCCGTGCACGCGGCCGCCTGGAAGCGCCTGTTCGACGACGTGCTGGCCGACCCGCGGCTGAGCGGCGGACCGTACGCCCCGTTCGACATCACCGAGGACTACCGGCTCTACGTCGACGGACGCGCCCGGGAGGACGGCGTGGCCGCCTTCCTGGCCGCTCGCCGCATCGACCTGCCGACTGGCGGCGCCGACGACGGGGCCGACGCCTGGTCGGTGCGCGGCCTCGCGGCGCGCAAGAACGCGATGTATCTGCATCTGCTCGCCGAGCAGGGACTGCGGGTCTTTCCCGGCACGGTGGACCTGCTGCGCCGCCTCCGGGCAGGTGGCGTGCCTGTGGGGCTGGTCACCGCCAGCCGCAACGCTCAGGAGCTGCTCGCGGCGGCCGGGCTCGGCGGGATCTTCGACGTCGTCGTGGACGGCCGGGAGGCCCACGAGATGGGGCTGCCCGGCAAGCCCGATCCGGCCATGTTCCTGCGCGCCGCCGAGCTGCTGGGGGTCGATCCGGCCCGGGCGGCGGTGGTCGAGGACGCCCTCGCCGGGGTGCGGGGCGCCCGGACCGGAGGCTTCGGCCTCGTGGTCGGGGTGGACCGGGTGGGGCAGCGTGAGGCTCTCGAGGAGGCCGGGGCCGACGTCGTCGTCGCCGACGTCTCCGAGCTGGACCTCGGCTCCCTGCGCACCGACCCTTGGACGCTGGTCTATGAGGGTTTCGACCCGGCCCACGAGCCGCACCGAGAGGCGCTGACCACGCTGGGCAACGGCTACCTCGGCACCCGCGGCGCGGCCCCGGAGCGGGCGGCGGACGGGGTCCACTACCCCGGCACCTACCTGGCCGGCGTGTACAACCGGCTGACCTCGACTGTCCACGGGCGCGACGTGGAGGACGAGCACCTGGTCAACGCGCCCAACTGGCTGCTGCTGGACCTGCGTGTCGGTGGGGGAGGGTGGTGGTCGGCCGGGGGGCTCACCGCCGCCGATGAGCGCCGGGAGCTGGACCTGCGCCGCGGGGTGCTCACGCGCACGGCCGTTCTCACCGACGGCGCCGGCCGCCGCCTGCGTCTGACGCAGCACCGCATCGTGTCCATGGCGCGGCCCCACCTGGCCTGCCTCGAGACGACGCTCGAGGCCCAGGGCTGGGACGGTGCCATCGGCGTGGCGTCCGGAATCGACGGCGGCGTGCGCAACCGCAACGTCGCGGAGTACCGAGGGCTGGCCGACCGGCACCTGCGGACCGTCGCGGTGGACGACGTCGACGAGAACACCCTCCTGGTGGAGGTGGAGACCACCCAGAGCCAGGTGCGCGTCGCGACCGCCGCCCGCACCACGGTTACCGGGCCCGACGCCGCTCCACCGGTGCACGAGCACCACGGGGACCGCCACGTCCTGCGCTTCGACCTGACGCTCCAGGCGGGCAGGCCGGTGACGATCACCAAGACCGTCGCCGTGTTCACCTCCAAGGACCACGCCATCGCCTCCGCACCGCTGGCCGCGGTCGGGGAGCTGAAGCGGGCGGCCGGCGGGCTCGCCGGCCTGCTTCCCGCACACGAGGCGGCCTGGGCGCGGCTGTGGGACCGCTTCGCCATCGAGCTGGACGCGGACCGCCAGACCCAGTTGGTGCTGAACCTGCACGTCTTCCACCTGCTCCAGTCGGTCTCGGCGCACACCGCGGACGTCGACGCCGGCGTCCCGGCACGCGGACTGCACGGCGAGGGGTACCGGGGCCACGTGTTCTGGGACGAGCTGTTCGTCCTGCCGGCGCTCACCGCCCACCTGCCCTGGGTGAGCCGGGCGCTGCTGGAGTACCGGTACCGGCGCCTGGACGCGGCGCGGCGGGCGGCGGCCGAGGCGGGACGGACCGGGGCGATGTTCCCCTGGCAGAGCGGCAGCGACGGGCGCGAGGAAACCCCGAGCATGCTCTTCAACACCCGCTCGGGGCGCTGGATGCCGGACAACTCCCGCCGGCAGCGGCACGTCGGCCTGGCCGTGGCGTACAACGCCTGGCAGTACTACCAGGCCACCGGGGACGTGGCCTGGCTGGCACACCGGGGAGCCGACCTGATCATCGAGGTTGCCCGGTTCTTCGCGTCCCTGGCCACCTACGACGGCGCCGAGGACCGGTTCCACATCGTGGGGGTGATGGGACCGGACGAGTACCACGACGGCTATCCCGGCGCGCCGGGCCAGGGGCTGCGGGACAACGCCTACACCAACGTGCTCGCCGCCTGGGTGTGCGCCCGCGCGACTGAGGTACTGCACCTGACCGACGGGCACGAGTGCGACGAGGTCTATGCGCGGCTGGGCGTCCGCCCCGAGGAGCCCGAACTGTGGCAACGCCTCGGCCGCCGCCTAGCGGTGCCCTTCCACGACGGCGTCCTCAGCCAGTTCGACGGTTACGGAGCCCTGGCGGAGCTGGACTGGGCCCACTACCGGCGCACGTATGGCAACATCGGGCGCCTGGACCTCATCCTCGAGGCGGAGGGCGACACCACCAACCGGTACCGGCTGGCCAAGCAGGCCGACGTCCTCATGCTCGTCTACCTCCTGGGCCCCGACGGCGTCCTCACCACCCTCGAGCGGCTGGGCTACCCGGCCGACCGGGAGCTGCTGGCCCGGACCGTCGACTACTACCTGGCCCGCACGGCCCACGGGTCCACCCTCAGCCGCGTGGTACACGCGTCCGTGCTGGCCCGCATGGACCCGGTCCGCGCCTGGCAGACCTTCCGCGACGCCCTGGCCGCCGACCTCGACGACACCCAGGGAGGGACCACCGGTGAGGGGGTCCACCTCGGGGCCATGGCGGGCACCATCGACATCGTCACCCGCGCCTTCGCGGGGCAGCGCACCGAGGGGGACACCGTGGCCCTCGACCCGAACCTCCCGGTCGGTCTCCGACGGGCCCGGTTCTCCCTCGTGCACCGTGGCCAGCGGCTGCGGATCAGCCTCGACCACGACTCGCTGACCGTGTCCGCTGACCCGTGCGCCGCCAACCCCCGAGTGCGGGTGGGTGGCCGGACGGAGGCCGTCTCGGCGGCTGGGAAGATGTTGTTCATCCCGTCCGACCACGAAAACGGCGGCGATGAGCGCGACGACTGAGGAGATCACCCCCCGCCCCGCCGGCCGTGTCGGCGCGCTGCGACGATTCGTGGCGGCCGAGCACAGCAGCGCGCTGCTGATGCTCGTGGCCACCACCGTGGCTCTGGTGTGGGCCAACTCGCCCTGGGCCGGGGGCTACGAGGCGCTGTGGGGCACCGAGCTCGGCATCCGGCTCGCCGACGGCCACGTCTCACTCGAACTGCGTGAATGGGTCAATCAGGGGCTCATGGCGCTGTTCTTCTTCGTCGCCGGCCTGGAGATCCGTCGCGAGCTCGACATGGGTGAGCTGCGCGAACGCCGCCGGCTCGCCGCTCCGGTGCTGGCCGCCCTGGGCGGGATGATCGTGCCCGTCCTGCTGTACCTCGCCCTCAACGCCGGGCAGCCCTCGGCGGCGGGGTGGGGCATCGTCATGGGCACCGACACGGCCTTCGCCCTGGGCGTGCTCGTCCTGGTGCGCGGCGCGTCCGCACGGGTGCGGACCTTCCTCCTGACCCTCGTCGTCGTCGACGACGCCGTCGCCCTGACCGTCGTCGCGCTGGCCTACACCGACGACGTCTCCTGGACGGCGCTGCTGGTGGCCGTCGCCCTGTTCGCGGCGGCGGCGCTGCTCCGCGCGGCAGGCGTCACCCGTGGCGCTCCCTACGCGCTCCTTGGCGTCGGGGTGTGGGGTGCCACGCTGGCCTCGGGGGTGCACGCCACCGTCGCCGGCGTGGCCCTGGGACTGATGGCCACCGCCTACCCACCCAGGCAGGAGGGACTGCGGAAGGCCGGCGCCCGCTGGCGCGTCTTCCGCATGAATCCGACGCCCGCGCTCGCCCGCCGCACCAGTCGTTCCGTCATCGGCTCCGTCTCTCCCAACGAGCGTTACCAGCACCTGTTCCACCCCTGGACCAGCTACCTCGTCGTCCCGCTCTTCGCCCTGGCGAACGCCGGGCTCACGCTCGACGCCGACGTGCTCGCTCGTGCGGCAACGTCACCGATCACGATCGGGATCGTGCTGGGACTGGTAGCGGGCAAAGTGGTCGGGATCGTGGGGGCCACCTGGGCGGCGGCATGCACGGGCGGCCTGCCGCTGCCCCTGCCGTGGGCACAGCTCGTAGGCGCCTCCACCGTGGGAGGGATCGGGTTCACCGTCTCGCTCCTGATCGCCGGCATCAGCTTCACCGGCGAGGCCCTGGAGGAGGCCAAGGCAGGCATCCTCGCCGCATCGCTCCTGGCAGCCGCCCTGGCCTGGGTGGTCTTCCGGGTGCTGACCCGGCTGCCGGACCGGGCGCGCACGGCCGGGGCGGATCGGCTCGCCGCGCCGATCACCGACCTGGCGGACCCCGTCGACCCCGAGGTCGACCACGTCCTCGGCGACCCGGACGCACCCGTGACCCTGGTGTGGTACGGCGACGTCGAGTGTCCGCACTGCCGCCACGCCCACGAGGTGGTGAGCCGACTGCGCCGGGAGATCGGTGCGGAGCTGGCCGTGGTCTTCCGCCATCTGCCGCTGCCGGAGATCCACCCTCTCGCCCAGCTCGCCGCTGAGGCCAGCGAGGCCGCTGCCGCGCAGGGGCGGTTCTGGCCGATGCTCGAGACGCTCTACAGGAGCGATGGAGGCCTGAGTCGCCAGGACCTCACCGTGCGGGCCGCCGGTCTGGGGCTGGACGTCGAGCGGTTCACCAGCGACCTGTTCGAGCGGCGTCACGCTCTGCGCGTCGAACGCGACATCGACAGCGCCGACGCCTCCGGAGCAGCCGGGACCCCCACGTTCTTCCTCAACGGTCATCGCTACCGCGGCCGTCACGACGTCCCGGCCATGGGCGCTGAGATCCGCCGCCTGCTCGGCGTCCGGGCCGTGCTTCGCCGGGCTCCGGCCGCGGGGATGACGTCCGAGGGCTGACGGCGATGACCACCGCTCCACGCCGGTCGTCCTGTGCCCGCGGCCGTGCGACGGCGGAATGATGCGCTGACGCCCCGGCGGCTGTGCCGCATCCTTCGCCACGAGTGTGGTCCTGGCGGCCGTGATGCCGGTGCCCACGAAGCCCGGGCCTCCGCAGATGGTAGGCATACGGGTTCGGTGCTTCTGGTGTGATGGCGCGGCAAAGTCGCTGTGGGTGGCGGGGAGGCGCGTTACGCGGCCACCGGGTCCGGGCGCCCTCTGGCGGGCTGGGGGTCAGGCCGCCGGGGTTTGTGAACTCGTGGAACCGCGGCGGTTCGGGCAGGTCCAGGGCGGTGAGGATCTTGTGCTGACTTTGCCGAAACTTCATCGTCACGACGGTGGAACGGCACGAGGACCGGCGTTGACTGATATCTGATCGCCGCCAGGTATCGAGACGCGGGTGCGGGCCCTGAAGGGGAGCGAACATGATGGACTACGACCACTGGCGCCGTGACGACGACGCGGACGAGGGTCTGAGGACTCCGTTGCCCGAGATGAGCCGGGCGGCGCTGGCGTCGCAGCCGGAGCACGACGTCGAGGAGGCTGAGGACGACGACGCCTACGCGACGCCCGACGCGCCGCTGTTCGCGGAGGACCTCGTCGTCCGGGTCCTCACCCTCCAGCAGGACGAGTTCCTCTGCTCCCGGTGCTCGCTGGTGCATCACCGCAGCCAGCAGGCCACCAGTGGTGGCGGGCGAGCGGTCCACGTCGACTGCGCCTCACGGCCCGCGGCAGAGGTGAGCGCATGACTGCGCGGCTGATCGAGGGTGACGCCGAGGCGGACGTCGTCGTGGTGGGTGCGGGTCCCGCCGGATCGAGCGCCGCGTTCTTCCTCGCGCAGGCCGGGCTCGAGGTCCTTCTGCTGGAGAAGAGCGCCTTCCCGCGGGAGAAGGTCTGCGGAGACGGGCTGACGCCCAGGGCGGTGCGCATGCTGCTGGCCATGGGCGTCGACGTCAGCACCGACAAGGGGTGGGCCCGCACGCGTGGGCTGCGAATGGTGGCCGACCGCGCTCAGCTGGAGCTCGACTGGCCGGAGCTCGCGGCGTTCCCGTCGTACGGGCTCGTCCGCAGCCGCAGGGACCTCGACACCGTGCTGGCCCGGCGGGCCGTGGCGGTCGGCGCGCGGCTGTACGAGCGCACCACTGCAGTCGCGCCGGTCGTGGACGACCGCAGCGGCCGGGTGATCGGCGTGCGGGCGCGCTCCTCGCCCCTTGACGCGGACCGGGGCTTGGACGTCGTGCTGCGCGCGCCCGTGGTGGTGGCAGCGGACGGGGTCTCGAGCAGGCTCGCGCTCGCCATGGGCCTGCAGCGCCGCACGGACCGGCCGCTCGCGGTGGCCGTCCGCGCGTACTACGCCAGCCCACGGCACACGGACGACTACCTCGAGGCGTGGGTGCAGGTCCCGGACGGCGGCCCCGGCGGCCGGCTGCTGCCGGGCTACGGCTGGGTGTTCGGCATGGGTGACGGCACGTGCAACGTCGGCGTGGGGTCCCTCAACGCCCCGCGGTCCTCCCGGCACATCGACTATCGCTCCGTGCTGTCCTCCTGGCTGGCGTCGCTGCCCCCGGAGCGGGGGTTCCCGGACGAGGAGCGCACGTCCGCGCTCGCGGGTGCGGCGCTGCCGCTGGGGTTCAACCGCACGCCGCACTACGTTCCCGGTCTGATGCTGGCGGGCGACGCCGGCGGGATGGTCAACCCGTTCACCGGGGAAGGGATCTCCTACGCCCTCGAGTCCGGCAGGATGGCGGCCGACGTCGTCGTCGACGCCCTCAGCCGGCACCGGGACGGCGAGCGCGACGACGTCCTCGCCTCTTACCCGAGGGCAACTGCCGACGCCTACGGCCGGTACTTCTCGTGGGGGCGCGGCTTCGTGAGGGTGATCGATCATCCGGCCGTGCTGGCGGTGGCGACCCGGCACGGCCTGAGCCATCCGGCCCTGATGCGCCTCGTCTTCCGGTTGCTGTGCCACCTCGGTCCGGAGACCGAGGCGGCGGACCGGGTCATCGGTGCGCTGAGGCGGTTGGCCCCGCGCTGAGCGTCCGCACGATGGGACGGCTGGGTGTCAACGGTGGAACAGCCAGCGGTCAGGGTCTGCGGCCCCCCCTGCCGGTGACCGAGGCCCTGGCCAGGTAGGCGCCCGGCGCACCAAGCGTGCCCGCCCGGCCACGACCAGCGGTCCCTGCCGGACCTCGGGGCCCGCGGCGTCGAGCGCCTCGACGTCGTCGATCCCCCGTGTTGCGGTCGAGGGCCAGGACCAGCGACGTGGTCGCCTCCCATCGCACCGCTGGGATGTGCACGTCGGGGTCCTGGGCGAAGGTGGTGGCGAAGCGTTCGGCGTTGCGGGCCTCGTTAATGTAGTCCGGCTCGTTGCTCAACGTCCGGCCGAATTCTCGGGTGACGCTCACCAGATCGTTGGTCCCGGGCGAACTCGGAGTGGCGGCGCGCCTGCTCGGCCAACTTTCCAGGATCTCCAGGTCCGTGCTGACCGTCTCGGCGGCGCCCGGCCGGCGGACCTTGACCACCACCTCCTCCCCGTCGAGCTCGGCGGCGGGGACCTGCCCGATGGACGCGCTGGCCAGCGGGGCGCGGTCGAATCGCTCGAAGATGCCGGAACCACCCAGCTCCTCCGCTCCGCCACGGTGTCGACGATCGCCTGCGTCGGGACGGGGGCGACGTCGTCCTGCAGCTTCGCCAGCTCCTCGGTGTAGGCCGGCGGCAGGAGGTCGGGACGTGTGGACAGGATCTGCCCGACCTTGATGAAGGTGGGACCGAGCTGTTCCAGCGCGGGCCGTAGGTGCTCCGGTTGGCTGGACGTCCGGCCCTTCTCGTGGCCCGACAGCCCGCACCGGAAGGGAAAGCACCCCGCCAGGCCGGCGGCACCGATGGCATAGCCGAAGCCGTGCACGGAAAGCGTCTCGACAATCTCCCGACACCGCGGCTCTCGAGGTCATGGCGCCACCGCAACAGGGCGTCCGTCGGGGGTGGATGCCCGGATGCCTCCGTCCGCATGACGCATGCCCGGGGAGGACGGTCCTTCGGTCACGTCCGTCGGCCGTGGGTGGCCCGGAGCAACGATTCACCGAAGGTTCATCAGATGATGCACGCCTGTACCCCCGACGCGGGGGAGACTTCACCCACCCGAAGCCCCTACCCCCTCCGGGTATTCGAACCTGTGACGAGAGGACGACGACGATGCGAACGGTTGACCTCCAGCGCCCCGGCGACGAGCTCGGCGCCCAACGCGCGCGACACCGTGTGAGGGGTGGCGCGGTCGGGGCCACCGGAGGAGGGGCTCTGGCCCTGATGACGGTGATGACGGCCCTGGCCGCGGCGCTCGCCCGGGGCCAGGTGGCCGCGTTGCGCCGACGGGACTGGCCCTCGACGGCCCCCCTGGCGGTGGATGTGACGGTGACCCCGTCCACGGGCGCCGGTGCCGGTGCCGGCGTCGTCGAGCTCGGGGCGTTCGGTGACTCGGCCATGGCGGGCGTCGGCGTCGACCGGCTCGACGACGTCCTGTCGGTACAGCTTGCCCAGCGGGTGGCCGACGCGACTGGGCGTGCCGTGCACGTGGTGGGCTACGCCCGTTCGGGTGCGCGGACCCTGGACGTGCTGACCCGGCAGGTCCCGGCGGTGCGCCGGACACCTGACGTATCGGTCCTGGTTGTCGGGACGAACGACGTCATCCACGCCACCTCACCGCTCGCGTTGACCCGCACTTGTGAGGCGATGCTCGACGGGCTCGAGACGATCGGTGCGCCCGTGGTGATGTCGAGCCTGCCGGAGTTCCGGGCCATGCGGGCGCTGCCGGGACCTGTGATGTCGGCGGCACGCGGGTACGGCAGCATGGTCGGGGTGGTCCAGCGCCGCGCAGCGGCCCCACGGCCGCGGGTGCGCCTGGTCGACGTCGTCGGTGCCGTGGGTGAGGAGTTCGTCGAGGACCCGGACATGATGAGCACCGACTCCTTCCACCCCTCCGCTGCCGGCTACGGCCGGATCGCCGACGCCCTGGCCCCTGCCGTGCTGTCCGTGCTCACCAGCTTCGAGCTCACAGGAGGCCCCCGATGACCGTCCGCACCACAACCACGCGCGGGCTCGCCGACATCTTCGCCGATCTCGTGGGCCAGGATGTGCCCGTGGCGTTCCGGGCGTTCGACGGCAGCTACGCCGGCCCGGCCGATCCCGTGGCGACCATCGAGGTCCGCTCCCCGGCCGCGGTGCGGCGGGTGCTCGCCGCGCCCAACCAGCTGGGCCTGGCGCGCGGCTACGTGGCCGGCGAGATCGAACTCCACGGGGACATCTTCGCCGTCCTGGGCCTGCGTGACCGCGTCACCCAGGCCCTGCGTCAGCCGCAGACGTGGGTCACGTGGGCTCGCCTGACCGGAAGCGGGGGGCTGCACCGCGCGCCCGAGCCGCCGCCGGAGGAGGTCCGGGTGACCGGGCGCCGGCACAGCAGGTCTCGTGACGCGGCCGCGATCGCCTACCACTACGACGTGCCAGGCGACTTCTACCGCCTCTTCCTCGGGGCGACCATGACGTACTCATGCGGCGTGTGGGCGGACCCGTCGGTGGGGCTGGACGCCGCGCAGGAGGCCAAGTACGAGCTGATCTGCCGCAAGCTGGGCCTGGCACCGGGGATGCGGTTGCTCGACGTCGGCTGCGGCTGGGGTGGGATGGTGATGCACGCCGCCCGCCGGCACGGCGTCCGCGCGGTGGGCGTCACGCTCTCGCAGGAACAGGCCGAGCTCGCACGACGCCGCGTGGCCGACGCGGGGCTGAGCGGCCAGGTCGAGATCCGGCTCGCCGACTACCGCGACGTCTCGGACGGACCGTACGACGCCATCAGCTCCATCGGCATGTTCGAGCACGTGGGCACCGCCCACCTCGGGGAGTACTTCGGACACATGCGTGAATTGTTGGCTCCCGGTGCACGGCTCCTCAACCACGGCATCAGCAGCCCGGCCGGGCAACGGCCGATGCGCCGCAACGGCTTCGTGCAGCGTTACGTCTTCCCCGACGGCGAGCTCCAGGAGATCGGCCGAGTCGTTTCCGCGGTCCAGCACGCCGGCCTGGAGGTCCGGCACACCGAGAACCTGCGCGAGCACTATGCCCTGACGCTGCGCACCTGGGTACGCAATCTCGAGGAGCACTACGACGAGGCGACCCGGCTCGCCGGGGCGGGCCGCGCCCGAGTCTGGCGCCTGTACCTCGCCGGTTCTGCCGTCGGCTTCGAGCGCGGTGACATCGAGATCCACCAGACCCTCGCCGTCCGCGCGGACGACGGCGTCAGCCGGATGCCGCGGCGACCGGACTGGGACTGACCGGCCCCGGAGTGGACTGGCTCGCCCTGGCCCACCCGTCGGCGACGGGTGGGCCAGGGACAGCACGAACAGTGCAGGTGGGTCAGGAACGACGCGGGCGGGTCATGCCAGGAGCGAGCCCACCAGGGACGCCAGGAGGACGAGCCCGGCCACCACGAAGCTGATGCTGCGTCCGTGCGCGGTGGCACGTGGGATGCTCCGGAGCGGGAAGAGGATCTGCCGGCCGAGGACGTACGCGGCCACCGTGGCCACGAGCACCAAACCGCTGCCGGCGGACAGCAGCACGACTGCCAGCAGGGCCAACGTCCCGAGCAGGGCCGAGAACGAGGACTCGAGAAGCTGGACCGGGATGCGCCGAACCCCGAGCCGCCGGTCCGAGGACCAGATGCCCCACCGCGACGTCGTGGGCCGGCCCGTGCAGCAGCCACCCAGCAGGCACCCGAGCCGGCCGATCGCCATGCCGAAGAGCAGTCCTGGTGCGGTCGCGTCCAAGACCCAGCCCAGCGGCAGGCCCAGCAGCGGAGAGCCGATGAGCAGGGTGCCGATCGTGGCTGTCACGAAGCCCTGAACGGACATGCCAGGCTTCGCGAAGGTCCGCGGCTCCTTCGGGTGGGTCATCAGGTAGTAGACCTTGGCCGCCAGCAGGCCAAGTCCGCTGGCGACGACCGTGAGCAGCGAAAGTCGGAGCGCCGGCAGGTCGAGCTGCCGCGCCAGCAGCGCCTGGACCACCAGCGCAATGACGAATCCCGTTCCGACCAGCGCCGGCCAGGCACCCAGGCGCACCCCGGGAGCCAAGTTGCGGACGAAGGGGGAGAAGGCGGTTCGTCCCGAGGCTGTGCCGCGCACCAGCCGAGGGGTGCTCATCTCGACCCACGGGGCGGGGGAGCCCTCGGGGGCCCGGGTGACAGGTGTCGCGGTCACCTCCCACTCACCCCGAGTCAGGTTGGGCACGCGCGTGGTGACCGCGACGCGCCCCGAGCCTGGCAGCACGTCCTCGACGGTGGACACGGCCTGGAAGCTCGTCCGGGCCCGGGTCTCAGACGGGGGCAATGCGGCATCGCCCTTGAGCTTGCCGCTGAGGTGCACCGTAACGGAGTAGGGCTCACCGGCAGACTCGGCATCGAACCAGTACGTCACACCGAGCGACTGCTCCTCGCTGTCCTCCAGAGCGCTGCACGTGAAGTCGGTGATCGCGACGGCGGACGTGGGGAGTGTTCCCGCGAGGCGGGGTGCCCGTCCTGGCGCCGGCGTGGCAGGTTCCGGTGCAGGTTCCGACACGCCGTGCGGCGGTGCAACACGCGGTGCCCCGGCCGTCGCAGCCGCCGGCCGACGGGGTGCCGGCACCACGCTGGCCTCGTCCGCCGACCTCGCGGAGGGCTGTGTAGCCGGGACCTTGCGTCCCGGTGTGGAGGTCCCCGGCGCCGTCCGGGCGGAGCCGGTGGCACCCGTGGCCCGCGCCATGCCGGTTCGGGCGTCACCACGCGGGGCAGGCGTTGCCGTGGGGCGTGCCCGGACCGGGCGCGGCGGTCCGCTCCGCCCGGTCGGCTGCCGGAAGAAGGCAGAGCCGGCACCAGGCTGCTGCCGGTCGACCGGCGCGCGCCCATCCTGGCCCGCGGTGCGGGCCGGCTTCGTGCGCTCCACGTCGTTCATGTCGGTGTCCATCTCATGGCGGAGAACACGTCGCTCCGAGTCAATCGAGACATGAGGATACTCCGGCCTACTGGTTGGGGCGCCAGGCTGGTAGTGGTGGGCGTCGTGCCCGAGCACATCGGTCATATCCGTGACGGCCGGCGCCACCAGTGGCGCCACCCCGCTGATCCGAGGACCGACGATGAAGGTGGAGACTTCAAAGACCACGGCGAAGACCCCTAGCGCCAAGGGGGGAGCGAACACGAACCAGCTCCCGCAGCGCGGCCGCCTGAGCTCGAGGACCACCGGCACGGATGCGGCAAGACCGGACGCCGAGGAGGACCGTCCTGCCGGCTCCCGCGACCAGGGCAGTGCCGACGACGGCGGATCACCTCGAGCGCGCGCCGCTGGTGGGCTGCCGGCTGCCCGCGCTCCGCCGATCACGGGCGCTCCGCCGATCACGGGCGCTCCGCCGCTCAGGGGCGCGCCACCGGGCCCGGCGGGCCAGCGCGTGCGCCAGGAGCGCCGCATTCATGGGTCCAGTCCCGTCTCGGCGCGCTTGCGTAGGCCGCGTCCCTGAACCAGATCTCCGGCGGTTGAGGAGGAACGGCCGACCAGACCGGGTCACCGTCCTCATGCTCCCTGAGATCAGCTAGACAAGCGCGTGGTGATCACGAGGCCCGGCCTGGCTGTTTCCTGGGGACCGCCCTGTCCTCGATGCTCCCGGGCGGTTGTCGATCGACGTCGGCCGCGGACTCAAGGACAGCTCGCAGCGGTACCCCGCCATCGACGTGTTGCTCATTCGCCCCTCAGCACAGTTCACCACCGAGGAGCAGGGACGATCGCAGAGTCGACGCAGCACATCCACGAGTTGACCCGGGGCCTGGACGGGGGCGACGCCTGGGTCATCTGCCCCGACGGCGGCACGTTCACCGAGGCGCGCGGGCGGCAGCGCATCCTGGCTCCACCAGACGGCCTGCACCAGATGGAACGCGGGGCGAGGCATGCGCCATGTCATGGCACCTCGTCCGCGGGACTTCGGCGGCGCTCGACCTCAGTACGTCGTCAGCGAGGCCTCAACCATCCGTCAGCCGCCGTTGGGCACGATCGCGCGCCTGATCGGGGCGTCGGTATGCGGGCCGACGACGAGGTCGTTGTCCTGGTCGATGTCACCGGGGGCGTAGGCGGCCGTGCCGGCGAGCGTCGGACAGCTCATGAAGACGGGCCGCTCCAACTCACCCGGGTCTACGCCGAGCTCGGGCCGAAATCCGGGGTGGAGCCCGCCGGCCGTACCCGGGCTGGCGGCCGGCCCGCCCTGGCACGGGCACCGTCGCCTCGCGCTCCTGCGAAACGGGTCCGACCCTCTGGCGAACCGGGGTCAGTGCTGGTGTCCTCCGCCCGGCTGCCGACCGGTGCGGGCCGTGGTGTCGGGGCGCTGATCTCCGCCCTGTCCGTGAGCGTGCCCGCCGTGCCCGCCGAGGTGCATGACCATCATGAGCGCCACGAGCGCGAGGGTGACGATCGTTGTCGTGGACACGCCGGCGGTCCACAGGACCACGCCGAGGACCACCACACCTGCGTAGAGCCACAGCTGCTTGCGGTTGATCATGTCGTCCTCCGGCTGCTTGGCGCGCCGCGTACCGGTGCGCTCCCTCGATCCTCTCCGAGGCGGGGGCCCGAGTCACGAACGTTCGTCGACAGTCCACCGAAAGGACGTCATTTCGTCAGGCTCGCCCTGGGTTCACCGTGGGAGCGGTCAAGCCAGTCGCGTCGCCGCTCGGCTCGAGCATCCACGGGTGCGGTGCGGTGAGCCGCTGGGCCTCCGGCGGACCCCACGACCCTGGCGGATAGGGGAGGGGGAGCGGACGGTCCGGCCCCTGCAGCGGCGCGAACGCGGTGAAGGCCGAGCGCAGGCAGTGCGAGGTGGTGAACAAGGTGTGATCGCCTGCGAGCACGTCGAAGAGCAAGGAGGCGTAGGCGGAGATCGGCTCACTCCCCGGCACGTCACCGAGCGCAAGGCCTGCGCGGCCCAGGGTCAGCTCCGGGTCCGGCCCAGGAGTCTGGACGGTGACGCCGACGCTGATGTGCCCCGGGCCATTGAAGTCGATCTCGATGGTGTCCGGGCCTGGCGCCTCGCCGGCGAGCGGGCCCTCCGGCGGACGCATCACCAGGGTGATCCGTTGCGCCTTGAGCGCCATGCGCTTGCCTGTGCGGAGGACGAAGGGCACCCCTCGCCACCGGTCCGTGTCGATCCACAGCCGGGCCGCGACGAAGGTGTCCTGCGCGGAGTTCGACGGGACGCCGTCGATGTCGGTGTACCCGTCGAACTGGCCCAGCACGACGTCCCGGGCAGGATCGAGGGGGCGAAAGCGGCTCATGACGGCGTCCCGGGCAGCCACGATCGCCCGCGGGTCGCGCAGGTCGGTCGGCGGGTCCATCGCGACCTGGCTGGCGACGTGGAACAGGTGCGTGACCAGCATGTCCAGGGCGGCACCGGTTGCTTCATAGAAGGCGGCTCGATCGGCGACGTCGAGCGCCTCGGGGACGTCGATCTGGACCTGCTCGATGCTCCGGGCGTCCCACTGGGACCCGAAGAGTCGGTTCGCGAAGCGGAGGGCGTAGATGGACTGCACCGCCTGCTTGCCGAGGAAGTGGTCGATGCGGAAGACCTGGTCCTCGGTCAGGAGCTGCCGGACGGTGGCGTCCAGCTCCTCGAAGTCCGCCAGCGATGTGCCGTACGGCTTCTCGTAGACCACCCGGGCACCGGGCGCGAGGCCGTGGCGCCCGAGCCCACGGGTGATAGCCGGGTACGCCGCGGGCGGCACCGCGAGGAAGTACACGACGAGCGGGTCCGACCCGCCCTCGTCAGCGAGCTCCCGCCGCACCTGCGTGAGCACCTCGGGCAGCTCGCCCGGGTCCGCGTCCGTGAATCCGCGTCCCGCGTATCTCGCACGATCACGTACGGAGTCCCAGTCCGAGGGGAGCCCCCGCTCGTGCTCGGCCAAGGACGCCTCGAGCCGCGCCCGGAAGGCCTGCTCGTCCCACGGGTCGGTCGCGCACCCGACCAGGCGCCAGCCGGCCGGCAACAGTCCGCGCTCGTGCAGCTCGACCAGGGCCGGCATGACCATGCGTCGGGCCAGGTCACCGGTCGCGCCGAACAGCACGACGACGACGGGCCGGGCGTTCTCGGTTGTCATACGCCCACCCTACGGCGCCCTTCCGGACGACCGGCGTCCCGGCGTCGGTGCGGGCATCTGCCGGCTCAGCGGTGGGCCGGGGCTTCGTCGAAACTTCGTCGTCGTCACACCGGACAAGCACGAACCGGGCGTTGACTCGTTGGTGACACATCGCGGTCTCGGCAGTCAGCCGTGCCCGTCGACGCGGGAGCGGCCCGGCCGACGAGACGCGGCCTGCTCGGTCAGCGGGATCGCCCCTCGTCCGCAGTCCATGGACCCCTTCGTCGCGCAGTAGTCACTGGAGCCAGGATGACAACCACGATCGGCACCGACCCCGGCACGGCGTCGGAGCGAGCCCATGACGCGGCTGTCAAGAGCGAGCTGATCACGCTCACGGATGCGCTCCTGGCAGCCGTCGGTGCCCGCGAGACGCACGAGCTGGCTCAGCGAGCGCACATGCCGGTCCTGCGTGACGAGATCCTGCCTCAGGTCGCCGTCGAGCAGATCGTCTTCGGGGACACGCCGGCCGCTCCACGTGCCGACCTTCCCGGTGCCGCCATGGCGGTTGAGGAGCGTCGCCTCATCGGTCTCGTCGCTGAGATGGACCACGCAGCGACGGGCATCGAGGCTGTGCGGGCGGCCGACGCCGTCGTCGCCCTCCTCATGATCGGTGCCGAGGAGATGACGGTGCCAGTGCTCGCTGCGTGTGGTGATGATAGGGAGGTTGCCCTCTGCGACGCGCCGGATCCGGGCGATGTGGAGGCTGACGCATCCGTCGGCGTCGCGGCGCCGACCGGGCACCCCCACGTCGTGGACCTGCACGCGATCGGCTACGCACCGAGGAGGTCGCCGCCGACTTCTCTTTGCTCGCCGCGCTCAACCTCGCCCGCCTGGGCGTCGTCCGGCGCCCCGAGACCGGGTCGGGATGAGCCGTGGCCCCGCCTGACCCGGGGGCAGGCGGCGCGGGCCGGCCCACAGGCCGCCCCGCACGGCCTACAGGCGCCACCACCCCGGGAAGACGCCTGGACGAAAGGACTTGAGCCGAACCCTCATCGTCGCGACGGTGGATCGGTATCAGGAGCGGCGTTGACCGACGCTTGATCAACACCGAGCATCGAGAGAAGCGGATACGGACCAAGAAGGGACGCGAACGATGATGGACCTCAACCACTGGCGCCGCGACGACGAACCGGAGGATCCGACAGCCCCGCTGCCCGAGGTCAGCCGCGCAGCGCCGGCGTCGTTGCCCGAGCACGACGTCGAGGAGGCACACTTCAGCAGCGGTGACATGGGCGTCACGGAGGACGGTCGCCCGGTGGGCCGGATCTCCGCGCTCCTCGCCGTGGCCGTCGTCTTTGCCCTCACCCTCTGGGGGCCCCCCGCCTGGGCGAACCCCGACGAGGAGGAGAGCGAGTTCGCGGTCGACCTCGTGCAGCAGGCGATCTCCCTGATCGCCAACAGGGGCGGCGCGGACCGGGCGCTGGAGAAGATGGAGGACGCCCTCGAGGCGCCTGATCCGTCCGGTGTCGACCTGGCGCTCGTGGAGCAGGCCGCGACCGTGGTGGAGGAGGCCGCGCCCGGCGCGGCCCGGGAGGAGTCGCTCGCGCAGAGCCGGCAGATCCTGCTGCAGGCGGCACCGGCGCTGAACGAGCCCTCCCCGGTGGCGATGACCGGGGGCCTGATGACCGGCACGACCGTTGTGCTCGACGACCTCACGCCCGCCCGCGGGGTCAGTGACGGAGGCGACATCGTGCTGCTCGTGCTCGCCGCCGCCTCCGCCGGGCTGGGCCTGTATCTGGCACGGCTGTGGCGCCCGCATCACAGCCTGCGGCAGCTGCGGGCACGCGGCGCTCGGAAGGGGGTGGCGTGATGAGCGCGCGCACGGAAGGGCACACCTCGTCACAGGCGGCGGGCCGGCGTCCCACACGGTGGCGTCGTGCCATCGACGCGGTGGACGAGCGGATGGGACTCAAGGCGCTGGCGTACGACGTGCCCGAGCACGCAAACAACCTGGCCTGGAGCCTGGGGGCGCTGACGGCCATCTCCTTCTTCCTCCTGCTGGTCTCGGGCATCTACATCGCGCAGTGGTACAACCCCATGCCCGAGGTCGCCAACCAGTCGGTCCGCACGATCATGACGCAGGCCCCGCTCGGCGCCTTCGCCCGTGGGTTGCACTACTGGGCGGCGCAGGCGATGTACATCCTGGCGCTGGTGCACATGCTGCGCGTCTTCTTCACCGGCTCCTTCAAGCGTCCCCGCGAGGGCAACTGGATCGTCGGTGCGGCCATGCTGCTGCTGACCTTCCTCGCGGTGTTCACCGGCACGGTTCTCAAGTGGGACCAAGAAGGTTTCGAGGCACTGACGCACAACCTGGACGTCGCCGAGCTGATCGGCGGTCTGGGCATCTGGTTCACGGGTGAGCTGGCACCGGAGGTGCCCCTCGTGCTGCGCCTGTACATCGGGCACGCGGTCATCATCCCCGGCCTCATCCTGGCGCTGTTCGTCATCCACGCGCTGCTGGTCAAGCGTCACAAGATCTCGCCGCATCCGGACATCCCGCCCGCCACGCTGGAGGAGCCGGCGCCGTTCACCGAGCACCTCAAGAGGGCCGGTGCCTACGGTCTGGTGCTGCTCGGGATCCTCGCGGCGTTGTCGGTGCTGCTGCCGCCGATCATCGGACCCACCCCGGTGGCGGGAATCGAGACCACCCGGCCGCTATGGATGTTCTGGTGGTTCTTCCCCTTCGAGCAGTGGTTCGGCGTCAGTTCGGTGGGCATCATCATGGGTGGCGTCTTCTTCGCACTGTTCTTGGTCCCGTTCCTGGACCGGAGCCCAGAACGTGGCTGGCGCCAGCGGAAGCTGGCCGTCACGCTGCTCGGGTTGTTGGCGCTGTTCATGCTCGTGGTCAGCGTGTACGTGTGGGTCAACAACGCCCAGGGCCACTGATGGCCTCCGTGGCCGTCGGCGCCGCGCGGCGCCGCGCCCGACGGTGGTTCTGGTCGCTCCTCGTCGTCGCCGTCCTAGGCATGGGGGTCGTCTACCGGTCGATCGATTCCCCGTCCTCCCCTGCCGTAGGGACGGCCTTCCTGCTCGGCTCGGTAGTCGTGCTGGTCGCGCTAGTGCAGGCGACCCGGATCTGGGCGGCGCTCGAGGGACCGGTCCGCGTGCCGCGATGGTTCCGGCGGCACAGGAGCGCGACCACCGCGGGTGGGCCCTCGCGGGACGACCCAGTCGCGCCGGCCCGTCCGGTCCCGTGAGCGGACCGTCGCGTTGCCCTTGGCTCACCGGCGTTGCGGGTGGGTGAGTCCTCCGCCGACCATGGCCATACTCAGTCCGTTGTTGTCTTTGTCGCAGAAGCCACGGGCGATGCGGCGGTGTGGCTCGACGCCGGTTCGAGCGTTATCCGATGCCGCTGTAGGAGTGGAGGCTGTTGAAGACGAGGTTGACGAGGAAGTAGTTGGCCAGGATGGCGACGAACCCGGTGATGGAGAGGTAGGCGGCCCGGCGTCCTTCCCACCCGCGGGTGGCGCGGGCGTGCAGGTACGCGGCGTAGATGACCCAGATGACGAAGGACCACACCTCCTTGGCGTCCCAGCCCCAGGGGCGGCCCCAGGCGTACTCGGCCCAGATCGCGCCGGCGACGAGGGTGAAGGTCCACATCATGAAGCCGACTGCGTTGAGCCGGAAGGCGAGGCGTTCGAGCTCGGTCGAGGAGGGCGCGACGTCGAGCAGGTGCCCCCACAGACCGTGCGGCTTTGTCCGCGCTCGTTCCTGGGGCAGCGTGGTGGTCGCGGCCGCACCGTCCGGCCGAGGCGCCGGGAAGGGGGGTGGGTGCGGGGTGGCTGTACGGGACTGGCGCTGCTCGGCGCGTTCCTGGACGAGCTGGAGTGTCGAGAGGGTCGCGGCGATGGTGAAGACGCCGACGGCGAGGGTGGCGATGGAGACATGGATGATGAGCCAGTAGGTCTGCAGGGCCGGTTGGAGGCCGTCGGCGCGGACATAGAGCACGGAGACGGCGACGCCGAGCATGAGGAGTACGGGGCCGAGGACGAAGGTGCCGAGGAAGCGCATGTCCCGGCCGCGTTGCAGGGCGAGGAAGATGACCATCGCGACGAGGGAGGAGAGGATGGAGAACTCGTACATGTTCGCCCATGGCACGCGGGCGGCGGCGACGGACCGGGTGATGACACCGAGCAGGTGCAGGGCGAAGCCGAGCCAGGTGGTGGTCATCGCGATGCCGACCGCGCGACGGCGATCGCGGTGGGGGCCGCGGTCGCGCAGTCCGGAGAGGTCGATGGCGAACGCGGTGAAGCCGACGGTGTAGGCGGCCATCGCTCCGTAGATGAGTACGAGGCTGATCTGGCCCAGGGCGGTCTCGGGCATCAGTGTCCTTTCCGGGCTGGGTCGGCGTCGGTGGGTGCCGTTGTCGTTGGTCCGGTGGTGGCTCGGTCTGCGTCGTGCGTCTCCGTCGTCGTCCGGCGCGGCGGGTCGACGGGGGAACCGGCGCTCCGGAGCACGCGTGCGAGGTCGCGGGCGAGGCCGGGGTCGTCCCCGCGGGCCAGGGCCGCCCCGGAGACTACGGTACCCCCGCTGGGGGTGTCGGTGAGCTTGACCCACAGGCGTCGGCGGGGGACGAACAGGGAGGCGAACAGGCCGAGCAAGGCGAAGACGGAGGAGCCCAGCAGGTAGGGCAGGGTGGGGTCGTAGCGCAGGTCGAGGCCGACGAAGCGCGGGAGGGAGCCGAACGTCACGGTCCCGAGTCCCTCGGGCAGCTCCACGCTCTCACCCGGGGAGAGGAAGAGGGTCACCGGCCGTTGGCCCCCCTCGGCGGAGCCGGGGGAGCCGTCTGGGGCCTCTTCGTAGATCTGGCGCATGTCGGCGGTGTCCAGGACGTAGACGTTCTGGGGCACACCGTCGTCCAGGCCGAGATCACCGGCCCACAGGGTCAGGGCCATCAGTGGGGCGTTGGGCTCGGGGTGGGCGGAGTACACCCCCGAGCCGTCCTCAGCCATCATGGCGGTGGGCAGGAAGGCGCCGGTGAGCCCGAGCTGCTCGCCGACGCTGACGTCGGGCACCTTCACGACACCGCGGGAGGTGTAGACGGAGTCCTGGGGCAGGAACGGGACCGGCCCGGAGAAGGCGACCTGTCCCGCACCGTCGCGCACGGTGATGTCGGGGGCGAAGCCGTTGCCCATCAGGTAGAGGTTCGCCCCGCCGGCGTCCATCGGCTCGTTGACCTTGATGACCTCTCGGCGGGTCGATCCGTCCGGCTCGCTCACGCGCACGGTCGCGGCGAAGTCACGCGCGAGGGCATCGGGGGTGAACTCCGACGCGAAGTCCTCCAACGTGAACGTGAAGGGCGCGAGGGAGTCGGGGTCGAAGAAGGTGCCCGGTTCGAAGGTGTCGTAGTCGAGCACTGAGTTGGCGAAGGACTCCCCCTCCACGACGATGAACTGCCCGCGGTAGCTGTAGAGCTGGCCGGCCGCGAGAGAGAGGAGGATTCCGATGAGGGAGAGGTGGAAGACGAGGTTGCCGCTCTCGCGCAGATACCCCCGCTCGGCGGTGATGCCCTCGGTCGTGACCGCCGCGCGGTAACGCCCCTTCAGGGCGGCCATGAGGTTCGCCTCCACCGCCGGGCGGGACTCGGTGACCGCGAGCTCCTCCCGCACCGGGAACCGCTGGAAGCTGCGGGGCACCCGCGGCGGCCGCGCGCGCAGCGCCCGCCAGTGGACTCGGACGCGCGGCACGATGCACCCGATCAGCGAGATGAACAGCAACAGGTACACCGCGGCGAACCACGGCGAGCCGTACACGTCGAAGAGACCGACCCGCTCGAGCCAAGGAGCCAGGCGCGGGTAGGCGGTGAAGTACTCATCCACCCGTGCAGGGTTCTGCGGCCGCTGGGGAAACAACGACCCCGGCACTGCGACCACGGCCAGCAGCAGCAGCAGCAGGATCGCGACCCGCATGCTGGTCAGCTGACGCCACATCCACCGGAGCCAGCCGGTCACACCCAGCGCGGGCGACTGCGCCCGGCCCGTCCCCACCTCGGGGCCCTCTTCCCCCTGCCCAGCCTTGGAGCTCAGGTTCGTCGCATCGACCTCGGTGGTGGTCTTCATCGTTCTCACACCAGCGTCTCGAAGTTGGCGACCAGGCCCTGCAGGTATCCCGACAGCAGGCCCCACAGCCCGGTGACCATGGCCAGCCCGAGCGCGACGAGCAAGGCCCCGCCCAGACGTTGGACCCTCAGACGGTGTCGGCGCAGGAATCCCAGTACCCGGGTCGAGCGCGAGAACGCCATCGCCAGCACCACGAAGGGTACGCCGAGGCCGAGACTGTAGGCCAGGACGAGAACGGCCCCGCGTGCCGGGTCGGCTTCGCTGAAGGACAACGTCAGGACAGCGGCCAGGGTGGGGCCCATGCACGGTGCCCAGCCGAGCCCAAACACGACGCCGAGGAGGGGAGCCCCCCACACTCCCTGACGCGGACTCAGGTGCAGGCGGTAGTCACGTTGAAGGAAGGGCACGGCGCCCATGAAGGCCAGCCCCATGAGGATGACGAGTACGCCCATCGCGCGCACGATCGCGTCCATCCAGGGGGCGAGAACTATTCCTGCCCAGGCGAACACCACGCCGAGCAGCACGAAGACGGCGGTGAAGCCCGCCACGAAGAGCAGCACGCCGGTGAGCATCCGCCCGTTGCCGACCCATGATCGACGGTCACGTTCGGAATCTCCTTGAGCGCCGACCATGCCACCGAGGTAGCCGACATAACCGGGAAGCAGGGGGAGCACGCACGGGGAGGCGAAGGAGATGGCTCCGGCGACCGCGGCCACGGGCAGGGCGGCGAGCATCGGTCCGGTGAGCACGGTCGACTGA
Organism: Georgenia muralis; assembly: GCF_003814705.1. Taxonomy (NCBI): domain Bacteria; kingdom Bacillati; phylum Actinomycetota; class Actinomycetes; order Allobogoriellales; family Allobogoriellaceae; genus Georgenia; species Georgenia muralis. Next base: position 3,088,404 of record NZ_RKRA01000001.1, read on the forward strand.
AAGAGGTTGGCGATCTGGTCCCAGTCCATAGGTCAGATCTCCTCGGCCAGGGCGTCGTCGATCAGGCCTCTGAGGATGGTCGGGTCGACCTGGCCCAGGATGCGGGCGGACACACGCCCCTGGCGGTCCATGACTACCGTCGTGGGCATCGCCTGGAGGGGGACGAGGCCTTCGAAGGCAGCCACCCCGCGGGCGTCGGCGTCGTTCAGGGACGGGTAGGGGACTTCGAAGGTGCGCTCGAACGCCTGCGCCGTTCCGACGTCGTCGCGGGGGTTCACGCCGAGCATCTCCACGCCGTCGGGGGAGTAGTCCTCGTAGATGGCCTTCAGATCTGGTGCCTCGGCACGGCACGGCGGACACGCGGCGTACCAGAAATTCACCACCACCACATCACCACGCCAGTCGGCCAGGTCCAGCTCGTCCCCGGCGTAGGTGGTGCCCACCAGGGAGATGGGCGCGGCGCGCTCCTCCGGGGCCCAGGTGGCGAAGGTGCCATCTCCGGCCACATAGCCACCGCCTGCGCTGTCGGAGGTGGTGACTGTCGAACCGCCAGGGGCGCAGGCGCTGAGCAGCAGGGCCAGGACCGCGGAGATGGCTACTGCGAGGTTTCGACGTGTGCGCAAGCGTGCCGGCCGGGGACGCCAGCGGTGGGACGGACTGCGGCTGACGACTGGGTTCACTGCAGACACTTCACAACTCTCGGTAACGGTCGACCCCGTGGGGCTTTGCCTGCCTGCCACGGGCGGGTACCACGACTCGGACCAGCGCCCCAACCACAGTGGCCGGACCGTGATTCGGTCCAGTGGCGAGTGCCACGGGCCGGACATGCCGAAGACGGGACCATCGTCTCTGGTAGAACCAAGAAACTCCAACGACCCCCCTCACGCGACCTAATCTTCAGTGAATCTTCATGAGCCCGAGCGGACCGAAATCGAGGGGCCAGACGCATACCCCGTCGGACTCTGAGGAGAGCTGGGCACCTGGGTTCTGGCATCCCCCTGCCCGTCACCGCGAGTCGGCAAGGTCCTACCACGCGCGGGAAGGTCCCACCATGCGAGGGCAACGCGTTCATCCCAGTACCGGTATCACGTCCTGCCGACTTTACCCGGATGTCCCGGCGTGCGTGGTCAACACCCACGAACGTGAGCCGTGAGCTCGGTGGCCGGGACCCGGTCCGCGCGTACCGGCCGGCGCCGGCCGCGGCCGTGGCCTCGATCAGCTCCCGCATCGCGACATGCACGCACTCACGGATGAGCCGGCACCTTACCGGTGCGGAGAACCGGACAAGGCAGACTCAGGCAAGGCCATCGGTGAGCTTCTCCTTTGGTGAGGAGTTGGCGGGACACATCGGGTGTCTCGCCGGTGGCTCACCGAAGCCGCGCCACAACCTCCATCCGCACCACTCGACGGGGCTCTGTCGGCCGGCCGAGTCGTCTCACAGGTGCGAGCCACGGGATTTCCGGGTCGACCTCACCGCGTCCCGCCTGCTTCCCTTATCGTGACACGCAGTGGGGCGTGAACCGTTGGTTTGAACCGTCGCCGCACGACGTCCACACAACGCCGACGAGCCCGGGAGACGCCCGATGTCCACTGAGAACGTCCGCCGCAACGTCGTCGATCCGGACGTCGGCCCGACACCGCGCGACTCGCCTCCGGCGGCCGCGGCGTGGCGATCGGCATCGGTCCGTCACGGCGTGCTCGCCGTCGCGACGCTGGTGCTCGTCTTCGCCTTCTGGCGCAGCAGAATGGAGTGGACGCCGGACATGAGGCTGTGGCGGGCCCTCGGTGATGCAGCGGTCGTCCTGCTCTTCGCCTCCCTGGCGATGGGGCCGGCGGCGCGGCTGTCGGCGGTCGCTGCTCGAGCGCTGTCCTGGCGGCGACAGGTCGGCGTGTGGGCAGCGCTAGCGGCGTTCGCGCACTCGCTGCTCACGATCGACGGCTGGGCGCGGTGGAGCGTGCGGCGGTTCCTGGGCTACGAGTTCGTCCCCGAGCTGGGGCGGGACGTCCGTCTGGAGCCCGGGTTCGGCCTGGCGAACCTGATCGGACTAGTTGCGGTTGGCTGGCTGCTGGTGCTGCTCGCGACGTCGTCCGACCGAGCCGTGCGCTGGCTGGGCCCACGTGGATGGAAGTGGCTGCACGGTGGGTCCCACGTCGTGTTCTACCTCGTCGTGCTGCACGCGGGATACTTCTTGTTCATGCACTACACCGCGTCCTTCCACCGTGCTGTCCCGGCCGAGAACTGGTTCCGGTTTCCCATGCTCGTGCTCGCCGCGATGGTGCTGGCCCTCAAGTGGGCGGCGTTCACTCGAACCATCCGTCGCAGCCGAGCCCGCGCGGCTGGCCCGGCCCGGATGGACAGGGGGAGGTGACCGTCACCCCGGTTCCGGTCGCGGCGCGGAGCCGGCTGTTGGATCGGCGGCGGCTCCTCGGCGTGGACGTGGCGCGCGGCATCGCCTTGATCGGCATGATGTCGGTCCATGTCATGCCGTCCCTCGCGCCGGACGGGGCGGTTACGTGGGCTTACCGGCTGTTCGCAGGGCGGGCCTCTGCCCTCTTTGCCGTGTTGGCAGGGTTGTCGCTGATCCTGGCCCTGAAGGGGGAGAAGGACGCGCCGCCGGAGTCTGGGGCGCGCCGAGGGATCCTTGGACGGGCTGCGGTTGTCGCTGCGGTGGGTCTGTTCCTCGGCTCTCTGGGCTCCGGTGTCGCGATCATCCTGGTGCACTACGCGGTGCTGTTCGCGATCGGAGCGTTGTTCATCGGTATGGGTGCCCGGCCACTCCTGCTGACGGCAACTGCGTGGATGGTGCTGAGCCCCGTCGTTGGCCATCTGCTGCGTCAGGACATGCCCGCCGGTCCGGGTGCGAGTCCGTCGCTGGCCTCCCTGGCCGACCCGGGACAGCTCGTTCTCACGATCCTCCTCACGGGCTACTACCCGGTGCTGCAGTGGACTGGGTACGTCCTCGTCGGGATGGCGTTGGGTCGCCTGCCGCTCCGGCGGACGGCAATAGGACTCTGGCTGCTGGTCATCGGCGTTTTGCTCGCCGTGGCTGCCAAACTTGTCTCGGCAGTGCTCCTCGGACCGGCGGGTGGCCTGGACCGGCTGACCGTGCCGCGATCGTCGGCGCTTGCCGGTCGTGAGCTCGGCACGATCCTTCAGACGGGAATGTACGGGACGACGCCGACCTCGTCGTGGTGGTGGCTTGCGGTGTCGACGCCGCACTCCGCCGTTCCCCTGGACCTGCTCCACACGACGGGGACGGCCCTGGCCGTGATCGGAGGCTGCCTCGTGCTCGTCACGGGCCTGCGCGCCCGGTGGCGGTGGCTCGTGCTTCCCGTCGCGGCCGCCGGGTCGATGACGCTGACCCTCTACACGCTGCACGTCACCAGCCTCGCGGTCATCCGCGGCGTGACCAGCGCGACGACAACGTCTCCGACGGCCCTCTGGGCGGTGAGCGTCATCGTTGCCGTCCTGCTGGCGCTGGCGTGGCAACTCACCGGTCGCCGAGGTCCGCTCGAGAACGTCGCGTCCGTCATGAGTGCCGCCGCGCGTGGGGGCGCGAGCGCTGGTTACCGCTCGTCCGCCCCGCCGCGCTGAGTTCCGCACGTCCACCACCTGGGCTGCGTGTCAAGCCGGGGTTCCGCGCAACCGGTCTGGTCCAGGCGCCTTGTCGGGGTAGGTGGCAGTGCGGCGGCGCCGAGTGCTCGGTATCACGAGTCGTTCGGGCGGCCGGTGCGGTTCACACCGGCACGGTGGAACTCCTGGCTGCCCGAACCGGCTCGTCGGACCGGGTCCCGCACAGGTTTGTGGCAGGAAGTGCAGGCTCAGACCTGGACGGCCGGCGAGTTTCTTCATCATCAATTGACCGGAGCGTGATCGGTCGTTTCTCCCGTGATGCCATGGTGGGACGCACCGGAGGTCGAGGGGGTGGACACGTGACGGCATCGGGCAAGGCATTTGAGGTGACCGTGGTCGAGGCGCCCGAGGAGCTCTGCGCCGACCTTCAGGCGCCATCGGCGTCTCTTGCTGGGCGCTTCCCGATCGTGGTCGTCGCAATGGAGCAATGCACTGATGAGGACCGGGCGGTCGTCGAGCCGCTCCGGCCGGCGACAGACCTCTCGGTCATGCTCGACGGCAGGTACGCGGACTTCACCGGCGAGTACGGGCTCCGACTCGAGAGGATCATCCTCACCGCACTGAGGACCGCCATGGCCGCCGGGCGGCCGTAGCCGCTCGGGGCGGCACCGACCGACGCCGCACGGTCGAAGGTCGGCCGGCGGAAGGCCGGCCCTCCCGGGTGAGGACCTGGCGACGGCGACGCGCTGTTGTTTGCCGCCGGAGAGCTGCGGGGCGACGGCGGCCGCCGGGACCGGGCGCGGCGGTCGGGCTGGCTCACCCGCTCGACTCGAGCCCCGGTTGTGGTGGGGTCCTCGACGGCGACGACCAGTGCCAGGGGGGCAGTGGTAGCCGGGGTCGGCCGTGGGGGGCGGCGTCCGTTCGGTGGTGTTGCCGCGGCCGGTCGGTGCTGCCGGAGGCTCCGCTTCCCACGCCGTGGCCGCCGTGGCGCATCGCGACCGTGGCGCCGAAGATGGCGAGGGGCAGGATCGTCCTGAGACGCCCGCCATCCACATCACCGCGGCCGCGACGGCGATACCGGCTCCACGACGCGGCGGGAGGGCTCTTGATCGACATCTCGGTCTTCTGCTTCCACCGCAACAGGGCGTCCGTCGGGGGTGGATGCCCGGATGCCTCCGTCCGCATGACGCATGCCCGGGGAGGACGGTCCTTTGGTCACGTCCGTCGGCCGTGGGTGGCCCGGAGCAACGATTCACCGAAGGTTCATCAGATGATGCACGCCTGTACCCCCGACGCGGGGGAGACTTCACCCACCCGAAGCCCCTACCCCCTCCGGGTATTCGAACCTGTGACGAGAGGACGACGACGATGCGAACGGTTGACCTCCAGCACCCCGGCGACGAGCTCGGCGCCCAACGCGCGGGACACCGTGTGAGGGGTGGCGCGGTCGGGGCCACCGGAGGAGGCGCTCTGGCCCTGATGACGGTGATGACGGCCCTGGCCGCGGCGCTCGCCCGGGGCCAGGTGGCCGCGTTGCGCCGACGGGACTGGCCCTCGACGGCCCCCCTGGCGGTGGATGTGACGGTGACCCCGTCCACGGGCGCCGGTGCCGGCGTCGTCGAGCTCGGGGCGTTCGGTGACTCGGCCATGGCGGGCGTCGGCGTCGACCGGCTCGACGACGTCCTGTCGGTACAGCTTGCCCAGCGGGTGGCCGACGCGACTGGGCGTGCCGTGCACGTGGTGGGCTACGCCCGTTCGGGTGCGCGGACCCTGGACGTGCTGACCCGGCAGGTCCCGGCGGTGCGCCGGACACCTGACGTATCGGTCCTGGTTGTCGGCACGAACGACGTCATCCACGCCACCTCACCGCTCGCGTTGACCCGCACTTGTGAGGCGATGCTCGACGCGCTCGAGACGATCGGTGCGCCCGTGGTGATGTCGAGCCTGCCGGAGTTCCGGGCCATGCGGGCGCTGCCGGGACCTGTGATGTCGGCGGCACGCGGGTACGGCAGCATGGTCGGGGCGGTCCAGCGCCGCGCAGCGGCCCCACGGCCGCGGGTGCGCCTGGTCGACGTCGTCGGTGCCGTGGGTGAGGAGTTCGTCGAGGACCCGGACATGATGAGCACCGACTCCTTCCACCCCTCCGCTGCCGGCTACGGCCGGATCGCCGACGCCCTGGCCCCTGCCGTCCTCGCCCACCTCCGAGCGGCCGAGCGCTGATGGCGCATGCCGCCGGCAGGCACGCGGAAGGTGTGCACGGGGGCGCCGGTACCAGTCCTGCGCTCAGGTGCCCGACCGTCCGGGGTCCCGCGGGGCGGTCCGCGCCAAGTAGGCGGCCAGCGCCGCGAGGCCCCCGGCTTCCGCGAGGACCATGAGTCCGCGCAGCGCGGACCACCGGTCAGGGGCGGTGAACACCGTCCGGCCCAGACCGTCCACGACAGCGGCTGCGACAACTCCGGCAACGATGCGGTTGCCCACCCGGTCGACCTGGTCGAGGACGGTACGCAGCTCCTCGGCGCGGCCCCGCCCCTCGACACTGCCCTGCTCGAGCGCCTCGACCAGGCCGCGCAGTGCACGGGGTACGCCGGCACCGGCCGATCGTAGGTCGTGGGTGAGCTCGGTGATCAGCCGGGTCAGGGCGTCGGCGGAGAATCGCTGGGAGACCAGGCGTTCTGCGTACGGCGCGAGGACGTCGACGAGCCGGAAGTCCGGGTCCAGCCGTTCGCCCAGCCCCTCGGCCATGATCAAGGTCTTGAACAGCAGAGCCAGGTCGGCGGGCATGCGTAGGTGGTGACGGCGGAGGGTCACCAGGAGGTCGTTGATCACGGCGGTGACCGGGAAGTCGGCGAGCGAGCGGCTGCTGAACGACTTCACCAGCCGTCCGACGTCCGCACGCAGAGCGGCTCGGTCGACGGTCCCGCCGGACAGGTTGAGGTGGAGGACTGCGTCGGTGGCCCCGTCGACGTCGGAGCTCATGACGGCAACGAGGAGGTCGCCCAGGTTCGCCCGGAGGGCGTCATCGATCTCGCCCACCATGCCGAAGTCGATGATCCCGAGCCGGCCGTCGACCTCGACGAAGAAGTTACCGGGGTGGGGGTCGGCGTGGAAGAAGCCGTCCTCGAAGACCATCTTGCACAGCACGCCCGCGGCCCGTCGGGCCAGGGCTGGTCGGTCGATCCCGGCAGCGACCAGGGCGTCGACGTCGTCGATCTTGACCCCCTCGATGCGCTCGAGCGTCAGGACCCGGGAGGTCGTCATCTCCCACAGCACGGCCGGGATGTGGACCGCGGGATCCGCTGCGAACGCGGCCGCGAACCGTTCGGCGTTGCGCCCCTCCCGGAGGTAGTCGAGCTCGTTGCGGAGCGTAGCGGCGAACTCCTGGGCGATCCCGACGACGTCGTGGTCACGGGCGACCTCCCAGTGGCGGTTCGCACGCACCGCGAGGTCCTGCAGAAGCTCCAGATCCTCGGTGACCACTGCCACCACGCCGGGCCGGCGGACCTTGACCACGACCCGCGCCCCCGCCACGGTGGCCGCGTGTGCCTGACCGATCGAGGCGCTGGCCAGGGGGTCGCGGTCGAGGGTGTCGAAGATGGTGACAGCGCCCAGCTCCTCGGTGATCGTCTCCAGCACCACGGCGACCGGCACCGGCGCGACGTCGTCCTGGAGCCGGGCTACCTCGGTGAGGTAGTCCGGTGGCAGCAGGTCCGCACGGGTGGACAGGATCTGCCCGATCTTGACGAACGTGGGGCCCAGCTCCTCGAGCGCGAGCCGGAGGTGCTCCGGCTGCGCGTACGTCCGGCCCCTTTGGTGGCCGGGTAGTCCCCGCCGGAACGGGAACCTGCCGGTCATCCCCATGGCGCCGACCGCGAAACCGAAGCCATGCACGGAGAGGATCTCCACGATCTCGCGGTAGCGCTGCGTCCTCGGGCTCATGTGTGCGACCCCGCGTTACCGGCCGAGCGTGATGGGGTAGCGGACCTCGAAGGTCCTACCGCCGTCGGTCGAGGTGTAGACGCCCGTGTCGGTGGCGACGTGGACGGTGGCGAGGTCCTCGGCCGTCAGGGCTGCGGCCGGTCCGTCCAGGGTGCCGCGCGGCTGCCAGGTGGTGCCCCCGTCGGGGCTGGTGAGCACCGTCCCATCGGGGTCGGTGCCGTACACCACACCGGGGTCCGGCCACGCCAGCGTGGCCAGGACCGGGGTTCCCGGCAGCGGTGTGAAGGACCGACCGCCGTCTTCGCTGCGCCGCAGCCCGCCGTCGGCGGCGACGGCCAGGAGGGTCCCGGTGTCGGCCGGGTTGGCTGCCAGGGCAGTCATCACCATCGTGGACCGCGCTTGCCACGTCTGCTGGTCAACGGTGACGAGCAGCCGGCCGGCGGTGCTGTCGTAGCCGTAGAGGAGGCCGCCCGCGGGCTGCAGGACGTGGAAGTCGCTCACGCCCTGCCGGGAGAGCGCCTCCCAGGTCTCCCCGGCGTCGCGGCTCTCGATGAGGCCGAGCATGTCCGGTTCATCCTCGCGCAGGTCCGGGTGGCCGCTGGCGAGGAACCGGTTGGGTCCGACCACGGTGAAGGCCATGGTGTCCTGCCATCGGTCGGCGACCCGCTCGGCCTTGCCCGAGGGGTCCTCAGGAAGGCGGAACAGGCCCGTGTGGCTCGCCGCGTACAGGACACCGTCGGCGGGGTCGACGCCGAGGCCGTGTACGTGCATGAGGACGTTGGCGAACTCGTCCGTCGGCTGCGCCTGCCCCGGCACCCCCCGCAGCACCAGCCACGTCGCGCCGCCGCCCAGCGCAAGGGCGATGGCTGCGACGGTAAGGGTCGCGTGCCGGACACGCCGCACGGGTCCTGCACCATCGGGCATGTCAGGCGGCGGTGTACGCCAGCGGGTCGGCGTCGAAGGTCTCGGCGCAGTGCCCGCAGCAGAAGTAGTAACGCTCGCCCTCGAAGTCGCGCACGAGCCCGCTCGCCTCGGCCCGCGAGCGCACCGTCGGGTTGCCCATCACCGCGCAGGTGACCACGTCGTCGCCGGGGCCGGCGACGACGTCGCCGTGGTGGCCGTGGTCGTGGCCCCCGTCGGAACAACAGCCGCCCCCACCGTTACCCCCGTGCTTGTGGTCGTGGTCGTGGTCCTCGTGGTTGTGATCCATCACGCTCCTCCTTCGGTCGTCGTGCCATCTCGTGACGAGGCTACCCCCGCGGGGTATGACGTCAGGCGCGCGGAAGCCCGAACGGGCCATGTCTTCAGCGAACCTTCACGAACTCTCGGCCGGCGCCGCCGTCAGGATCCAGCCGGTGTGGGCGGCCACTGGACCGCCGGCACGGGTGATCCGTCCGTCGTGGACTACCGAGACCTCATGCCGTGGTCGAGCTGGCGGGCGTCAGGTCGCCGGCTGCGGGTCTCACCGCGTCGACCTGCGCCACCGGTGGAGGTGGCTCTCCTCGTACACCCTGCCGGGCACGCACCGTTCATCGCCGTCCCTCATGTGAGTCCGGTGCTGCGACGCGGGTCCGGGCTCCAGCCCACGGTGGGCACTCCGACACCGTGGGGCTCAGGCGACGACCAGGGTCAGCCACGCCCCGGCGCCGACCCCGAGCACGAGGGAAGTCACGGCTGCCGTGTGAGCGGTGAGCAGCGGAAGACTTCGCCGCGCCCGGGTGGAGCTGGATGGGCTGCTGCGCCTCACGGCCGGGCCGAACCACCGCAGGTAGTAGAACAGGCTGGCGACAGTGTTGACCGCTGCCAGCACCACCAACCATCCCAGCGCCCCGTCGGCCGCGGCCGAGAACACGGCCAGCTTGGCCACGAAGACCGCGGTAGGCGGTGTTCCCACCAGGCCGAGGAGGACGACGACAAGACTCAGCACCAGACCGGGTTGGCCTCGGGAGGCCTCCGCCCACTGCGCCAGGGTCCGGGCCCGCGGCAGGGCGGCCGCCGCGGCGAAGGCCCCGATGTTGGTCACAGCGTAGCCCGCGAGGTAGATGGCGAGGGCTGGAAAGGCCAGGTCGGTGCGGGCCGCGACCGCCACCACCATGAAGAGGTACCCCACCTGGCTGACTGTGGAGTACCCGAGCAGCCGCAGCACTTCCTGCTGCTGGAACGCCGCGAGGTTGCCCAGCGTCATGCTGGCCGCTGCGATCACCGCGACCACCAGCGGGACGTCGAGCGCGATGCCGGAGAGGGGATCCCGGACCAACCGGAATGCCGCCACCGCTGCACCGATCTTAGGGATGGTGGTGAGAAACGCAGCGATGGCCGGGGTGGTCCCGGCGGTGACGTCGGGCACCCAGAAGTGCACCGGTACCACGCCCGCCTTGAAGCCCACGCCGGCCAGCAGCCCCACCACACCCACCGCGACCAGCGGGACCGGGGCGGCGGGCAGCGCGGCTGCGAGGTTCGCGTAGTCGGTGGCGCCTGCGGAGAGTATCAGCGCGGCCACACCGAGGAGCATGAGGACCCCCGCGAAGGCCCCCATGAGGTAGTACTTCAGCGTCGCCTCCACCCCGCGGTCGTCCTTGCGGAAGCCCGCCAGGGCATAGAGGGGCACGCTGGCCAGCAAGTACCCGGCGACCAGCATGAGCAGGTCCGACGCGGCCGCCAAGACCATCGCGCCGGTCGCGCCGAGGAGCATGAGGACGTAGGCCTCGGTCTGGCGCGGGTGCCCCCTCAGCGAGGACGAGGCGAGGACGATGACGGCGGCAGTGGCCAGCGTGATGGTCAACCGCGCCACGCCCGCCGCGTCGTCGACGGTCCACGTACCGCCGTACACCACCCGCCCGGAGCCCAGCGTCGAGGCTGACGCGACGGCGCTGCCCAGTGCGGCCAGGGCGGCCACCGCCCCGGCGCGCACCTGCCGAGACTGCGGCGTCCACAGGCCCAGAAGCAGGGCAGAGACGGCACCCAGGACCAGTATCAGCTCCGGGAGAAGGTCCAGCGGGCTGCCCGACATCCCCTCCATCCCGGTCACCGGGAGACGAGCGACACAAGGGCCGCAGCGGCCGGCTCGACGACGTCCAGCAGGAAGCGGGGCAGCAGGCCGACGGCAACGGAGAGCACCAGCAGGGGCAGGATCGCGGCTCCCTCCCGGCCGAACAGGTCCGGGAAGTCCGCCGGACGGGGCGGCCCACCACCCGGCCCGCTCGGTCCGACAGGCAGGTCCTGGTCCACCGGGTCGGTCGCGGGCCCAGCGTCACTCGCTGTGAGGTCCTGGTCCCGATCCGGTCGAGGCCTGTCGTCCGCGGTCTCCACGGGCGCGGTGTGAGTGTTGTGGTCCTCGGTGTGACCGCCGTGAGGTGAGGGGCCGGTGGGGTGATCCATGGCGCCGGCGGTGCTGTCACCGCTGGGGTGTCCGTCGTGGCCTCGGTGTTCAGCGGGGTGTCCGTCGTGGTGGGCGGCCCCCCCGCCGTGGGTCTGGTGTGCACCGTCATGGCCGCTGGTGCTGCTGTCGTCGCGGCCACCACTCAGGCGGGGACCGTCGGGGTGGCGGTGGCCACCGGCCGTGTGACCTGCATGCCCGACAGCGCCGATGGCAGCCGGCACCCCGGCTTCGTCCACACCGAACTCGTCCTCGCCGTCACCTCCGGCCTGACCGCTCTCGGGCGCGTTCAGCAGGGTTGGGCCCGTGAGCAGTCGCTGCACCGCAAGCAGGAAGAGCCCGGCGGTGACGAGGATGCCGGTCACGGCGATGACCCCCGCGACCGGGGCCGCCCGCAGCGTGCCGGTGAAGATCTGGAACTCGGCGATGAAGGAAGAGAACCCGGGCAGCCCCAGCGAGCCGAAGGCGGCCACGGCGAAAGCGGCGGCGAACAGCGGCGCCGGGCGCGCGAGGCCGCCCCATCGGCTGAAGTCATAGGTCCGGCCGCGCGTCCAGAGAACCCCGGCGAGCAGGAAGAGCGCCCCAGTGAGCAGCCCGTGGCTCACCATCTGCACCAGCGCCCCGACGGTGGCGATGGTGCGCGCCTGCTCGTCCGCCGCCACGAGGCCAGCCGCCCCCAGCCCGAGAATCACGTAGCCCATGTGGTTCACCGAGGTGTAGGCGATCATCCGCTTGGCGTCGCGCTGTGCCAGGGCCACGAAAGCCCCCCACAGCACGCTGATCACACCGATCACCACGGCGACCATGGCCCAGCGCTGCCACGCCCCCGGGAGCATCGGCATGGCGATCCGGACGAAGCCGTACGTGCCCAGCTTCAGGAGAACACCGGCGAGGATGGCCGAGCCGGCCGCCGGGGCGTCGGTGTGCGCGTCGGGCAACCAGGTGTGGAAGGGGAAGAGCGGCGTCTTCACCGCCAGGCCCAGACCGATCGCCAGCAGCACCAGCCCCCCGAGCAGCGGGGAGTCCTCCAGCGGTGGGTTCGCGGCGAGGCGGACCATGTCGAAGGTGCGTTCCTCCCCACCGAGGAACAACCCGATGAAGCCGACGAGCAGCGCGAGCGAGCCGACGAAGGTGTACAGGAAGAACTTCAGCGCGCTGCGCCGGTTGTTGCCGTGGCCCCACCCCGCGATGACGAAGTACATCCCCACGATCGACAGATCGAAGAAGACGAAGAAGAGGATGAGGTCCAGCGCCGCGAAGGTACCCAGGCTGGCGGTCTGGAGGAAGAGGAACAGTGCGGCGTAGCGGCGCGGGCGCCGGTCCTCACGCAGCGACCAGACCGCCGTCGCCAGGAACAGGACCGCGGTCAGGGCGATGAGTGGGAGGGACAGCCCGTCCACGCCCACGTGGTAGGACGCGTCGACGGTCGGGATCCACTGCACGTTCGTCTCGTACGCGATCCCGTCCACGATGCCGCGGGCGCCCGTCCCGGGGTCGAAGTTCACCCACATCCACACCACCAGGGCGAGGTCGACGGCGGCCGCCCCGACCCAGGCGCGCAACGCGGCGCGGTCCGACACCGGCAGCACCAGCAGGGCGCCGGCCACCAGGACCGGGAGCAGGACGACAACAGTCAGCATGGTCACCTCACCAGGAGCACAACAAGAAGGACACCCAGACCGAGCAGCGCTTGGGCGTAGTACTGGTGCAGCAGACCGGTCTGCGGTCGCCGCATGAATCCGCCGAGGCGTCTGACCTCCGCACCAAAGGCCATCACGGCTGCGTCGATGACGCGGCCGTCGACGGCGGCCATGGCATCGCCTCCCCGTCGCGTGCCGGCGGCGAGCGCTCCCACGGCACCATCGAGGATGGTGTCATCGGCGCGGCGCAGGACCGTAGCCATGCGCAGTGCCAGGGCGCCAGCCGCGTGCACGCCGCGGTCGATGACCTGCTCGTCCACGGTCGCGGCGCCCCGCGCGACCGCCAGCCACGGCCGGGGGCTCAGCAACGCCCGTAGCCCCGCCCACCCGGCGAGCCGGCCGTGCCGCAACGGCGCGAGCACGGGAGGCCGGGACACGACCACGGCAAGCGTCACCACGGCGATGGCACCGCTCACGGCGAGCTCACCCAGGCTCGGCGGGTGCGCGGTGTCCCCGACCGCGAGCGCGAGCCGCTCGGCGACCGCGGGGACGCCGAGCAGGGCGAGCGCCGGTGTCACCAGGGCAAACACCCACGCCACGACGGCGACCGAGACCGGGATCCGACCAGTCCCGTGCGGTTCACGGCCCGGTTCGGAGTCGCGCGCCCCGGGCGGGGCGGCCAGGACCACGGCGAGCACACGCCCGGCGTAGACGGCGGAGAGCGCCGCCGCGACCAGGGCCGTCAGCCGCAGCGGGCCCTCGGCCCCGGCCATGGCCCAGTCCTTGGTGACCCACAGGGACAACGGAGGGACCCCGGCCAGCGCGAGCGCGGTCACGGTCACGGCCGCGCCGACGCCGCGATGACGGCGGGCCGCTCCCCGCAGCTCGGAGAGCTTCTTGGTCCCCAGGGAGGTCAGCCACGCCCCGGCGATGACGAACAGCCCGGCCTTGACCGCGGCGTGGGCGAGGAGCTGGGCCGTGCCACCCGCCACGGAGCCGACCCCCGCCGCAAGCACGACAAAACCGATCTGCGCCGCGGTGCTCGCGGCGAGGAGCTGCTTGAGGTCCGTCTGGGCCGCGGCCACGAGGCCGAGCACGACGGCGGTCAGGGCCCCGATCCAGGCCGCCGCAGGCCCGGCCCATCCCTCGAGCAGCGGCTCCAGGCGCAGCAGCAGGTACCCGCCGGCCGCGACCATGGTCGCGGAGTGGAGAAGGGCGCTGACGGCACTGGGACCCTCCATCGCGGCAGAGAGCCACGCTGAGAACGGCAGCTGGGCGGACTTCCCCAGCGCCGCGAGGAGGACACCGGCGGCGGCCACGTCCCGCCACCCCCCGGGCACCGTCGCCAGGCTCGTCAGCTCCAGGGAGCCGGTCCCGGCGAGCGCCGCCCCGGCCGCGACGTACAGGCCCAGGTCACCCGCCCGGGTGGCGAGGAAGGCGGTGGTGCCGGCGGCCACCTTGCCGGCCTGGTACCAGTGGAACCCGATGAGCGCGTAGCTGGTCGCGCCCATGACCTCCCAGGCCAGCAGCAGCGTGGGCAGCGTCGTCGCGGTGACCGTGGCGAGCATCGCGGCGGTGAAGAGCAGGAGGTAGCCGAAGAAGCGTGCCCGGGCCGACGAGCGTGCCGTGTCGGCGACGGCGAAGACCATCACCGCCGCGGCGACGACGGCCACCCCCACCACCAGCACCGCCGAGAGGCCGTCGACGGCCAGCGCGAGCTCACCGCCGTCGACCAGACCCAGGAACGGAGCCGTGGCCCTCGGCCGGAGCGTCGCGACGACGACGGCCAGGGCGACGGTGACCGCGGCGGCCACGACGGCGACCGGGCCGGCCGACCGGTCCGCCCGGCGTCCGGCCAGGAGCAGGGCCAGCCCGGTGAGGGCGGGCAGCACCACCAGCGCGGCCAGGGCGGCGGGTGCGGTCTGGGCGGTCACCCGCGCAGCTCCGTCGCCATGTCCACCATGTCGATCTGTCTGGCCCGGTAGATCGCGATGGTCGCGGCGAAGCCCATGACCATCTCCACCGCCATGACCACCAGGGCCAGGACGACGAGCATCTGCCCGTCCGGGGCGTCTGGGGTCAGGAAGTACCAGGCGGAGGCGCCGGCGAGGAGGACGCCGTTGACCAGGAGCTCCAGGCCCATCATCACCATGACGATGGACTGCTGAGACAGGGCCCCGAAGGTCCCTACCCCCACCAGGGCGGCAGCCACGGTGAGCAGCATCTGGAGCACTAGCGTCTCGCTCATCGCGGCAACCCCCCGGGCACCGGGTCCTGCGGCCGGCGGCGGCTCAGGTCCGGGCCGAACCGGTCGTAGCGGCCCCGCCCGGTGGCCAGCACGGTCCCGGCGATGATGGTGGCGAACAAGCTGACGCCCACGACGATCATGACGAGCATGTACTCGCCCATCACGGCCTGGCCGATCTGCACGGTGGCGTCCGCCGGGGCGTTGCCGCGGCGGGTCGGCCAGTCGGCCAGCCACACCCCGGCGGTCAGGGCGGCGAACACCGCTGCCCCGGCGACTGCCGAGCCCTTCGCGTTGTGCACCATGGTCATGGGCATCAGCCCCGCCGGGTTCATCATGAACATGATCATGAACACCGCCATGACCGCCATCTCCATGGTCATCATCAGCGCGGTCACGAGCGCCAGGTAGTGCAGGCCGAGGACGAGCATGATGACGGCGACGGCGAGGAAGGAGCCCAGAAGGGCGAAGGTGGCCCGGGCCATGGAGTCCACCACGAAGACGAAGACGCCCAGGATGACGGCGACCACCCCCAGCGTCAGCGCTGCGACGGGAAGAATCTCACTCATCGGCATCGGTTCTGCCTTCCTGCTCGGCTGTCGGTCCCTGCCCGCGGCGGCCGGTGCGACCTTCGGTGTTCGGGAACCGGTCCGCTCCGCGCGTGCTCCTCGGTCCGGCCCTCACGGGTAGAACCCGTTCACCGCAAGGACGGCCACCACCAGCGCCTGGAGCAGCGTCAGCGGCACGAGAACCATCCACGCCACCTCGACGAACCGGTCCGGCCGGACCAACGGCAGCCGTCGGCCGGTGACGACGACGAGCACGACCACCGCTGCCGTCTTGAGCAGGAACCAGGCCGGGCCGGGCAGGACCGGGCCGGTGTGCCCGCCGAGGAAGAGGGTCGTCGCCATGGCGGCGGTGGCACCGAGGAAGACCGCCCGGCCGGCCTCGACGAACAGGCGGTCGGGCCCGGAGAGCTCGGCGAGCACCCCGCCTGCGATGTCGGACCCGGCCGGCGCGGCGAACGGACCCCAGAACGCGAAAGCGGCACCGCTGGCGAGGAACACGGCGAAGGCGAGCGGCATGGAGACGATGAACCACAGGTCGGCCTGCGCGGCGACGATGTCGGTGGTGCGCAGCGAGCGGGCCGCAACGGCGGTGGTGATGAGGGTGAACATCAGGGGCAGCTCGTACGCCAGCCCCTGGGCCAGGAACCGGTACCCGCCGACAAGGGGGTGAACGGCGTTGGGGGCCCACCCGACGAGCCACACGGCCGCCCACAGCAGCGCCTCGGCCGCGTTGAACCACACGAGGTCCGCGCTGGTGGAGACCAGGCTCCGCCCGGCCAGGGGGATCACCGCCACCGACAGCAGTGCGAGCACCAACACCGCACCAGCACCGATCCGGCCGAGCAGTCGGTCGGGCGCAACAGTGGTGCGTCGCTGCTCGATCAGGGCACGGAGGGCCGACCGCACGGGATCCACCCCAGCGCCTAGCCGCCCACCGCTGAGGACCACACGGTCCACGGCCGCCACCAGCAACCCCAGGGCCAGGCCGACCGCAACGACCAGAACGACGGCGGGAACCGTGCCGAAGGAGTCTGCCAGTGTGAGGGACTCAGGCATGGCCATGCCCGCCGCCCGCCGGAACAGGAGCGCGTCGCAGCTCTACGCTGGCCACCGCCAGCCGGGCCGCGGCAAGCTCCATCCCCTCAAGGGCAGCGGCGAGCTCCTCCAGACTGACGGCGTGGACGGGTGCACCGTGCTCAGCCGCGTCGCACCACCGGCGCACCCGCCCCAGCACATCCCCGTCTCCCAGCGCGGGCGCGATACCGCGGACCGACCACGCCAGCGCCCGGGAGCGGCTCACCTTTCGGGTGAGGCGGTTCACCAGCTTCACTGCCTCCGCCTGATCGGGCGACGAGCGCCGAGCGTCGCGAGCCTCGCGCGCCTCCCGCGCCGCGGCAGGCCACCCCGCCACGATCAGGAAGCCGCTCAGCGCGTCAAGCGCGCAGACGGCCGGATCGCTCACCCCGTCCTGGGGTGGAGGCGCGTCCGCCCAGCTCAGGTCGACGTCACTGAGCACGTCCCCCTGCATGGCGCCTCGTAGCACGAGGCCGGTGGGCCAGCCGGGCAGCACCGGTCCGAGTCGGACAGTCAAGGTGTCGAGGGTGAGCCCGTCACGATCTGCGGAAGTCATTGCCATCGGGAGCCCCGCGACGTCACCGCCGTGGCCGCCGTGGCCGCCGTGGGCTTCGCCGTGGGCTTCGCCGTGGCCGTCGTGGGCTTCGCCGTGGGCTTTGCCGTGGCCGTCGTGGGCTTCGCCGTGGGCTTCGCCGTGGTTGTCGTGGTCGCCGTGGGCTTCGCCGTGGTCGCCCTGGTCGTCGTGGTCGTCGTGGTCGCCGTGGTCGCCGTGGGCTTCGCCGTGGTCGTCGTGCCCGCCGTGGGCTTCGCCGTGTTGCTGGTGGTCGTCACTGTGGCCGGCTCCTGGTGAACGCCTCGCCTCGAGCAGGAGGACTGGGTCGTGGTCGGACTCGTCCCGGGTCCGGGCCCAGGCCCCTGCGCTCGACAAGGCTTCAGCGGCCGTGTCGAGCTGGCGGTCGACCGGCCCAACGGTGATCGATGTCCGGTGACGTGGCGTCGGTACCTGGGACCACAGCACCTCTACAGCCGCGGAGAGCTGGTCACCGAGCCGGCCCACGGTGAGCAGAATGTCCGTGCGGGCCGGTGAATCCGCGAGGACCCACCCCCGCCGGTCGAGCTCGGCCTCCAGGTCCCACCGGAGCTCGGTCGTTCCCGGCCCGTCCACGACCAGGACGCGGGGTCGCGCCAGTGCCCACGGTGCGAGCCGCGCGATCACGTCCACCGCAGTGCCCCCTCGCGCCACACATACACCACGCCAACGAGCAGCAGCAGAAGGAAGACGAACATCTCCACCACGGCGGCCGCGCCGAGCTGGGCGACCACGACCGCCCAGGGGTACATGAAGATCATCTCCATGTCGAAGGCGAGGAAGAGCACCGTCACGGTGTACCAGCGCACGTGGTAGCGGGAGACGGCGTGCTGCTCGGGAAGGCCACCGGACTCGAACGGCAAGGACTGCGCGGGCTGCTGTGAACGGGTGGCGGCACGAGCCAGCCCGAAGAGGCCGCCGACCAGGGCGAGCGTCGCCAGGAGCATCGACGCGGCCGCTGCCATCTGACCTCCTCCGGGCAAGTTGTCGGGACTGCGGAGTACCAGCGAGGGTGCTCCCAGCGAGTGTGTGCCAGATTAGGTGCCGTTCCCGTCCGCGGCCAGCGGAACGGTTGGGACGGCCGGCGCGCCGGGGCCGGATCGGTGAGGTTCTGACTGACCGGTCAGGCGCGACCTCGCGGGGTGTCCCCGTGGTCGGCGGCGTAGGCGTTCAAGATGTCCGTCGTCTCGCGCCCGGTGTGAAGGAACTGAGCGTCCAGCACCTGCGCCAAGCCCTCCAGGGTGTGCTGAAGGACGTCCGCCGCCATGCGGACGTCCTCCTGAGAGGAACGCTGGCCTGCCTCAGCCAGCTCGGCGGCGTACCCGATGGTTCGTGCCAAGGCGCCCTCCGGCGTGACCTCGCGGAAGTAGTAAGTCTCGGTGTACTGCGTCAGATCCACCCGCACCTCGGTCAGCCCGGCGGCGAGGTTCTCCAGAACCCGAGCGGCGGTGCTCTCACTCAGCTGATCCAGCCGCTCAGCCGTGCGTGTCTTCGCCAGGGTCGCCAGCCGGAGCGAGAGCACTCGTCGGCGGCTCAGTGCCGGGTAGATCTGCAGGACCCAGGTCACCGCACCGGTCAGGAGCGTGAAGCCGATGAGGGCCTGCAGGGGGATGAGGAGACGAAGCCACGGGGCGGTGGGCACGATGTCCCCGAAGCCCAGCGTGGCCACGGTGACCAGGGAGAGGTAGAGCGCGTCGACGAGCATGTTGCGGCTCAGCGGATCCAGGCCAGTGGCGTAGCTGAACGACTCAGGGAGGTGCGGGAGGTAGACGAGGGCGGCGCCGACGATCACGAGCAGTCCCCACGTACCGATCACCATCACCACACCCGCCGGCCCCGCGAGCCTTCTGGCTGACCGGCCCAGCCGCTTGGACAGCCGCCACACCAGGGCCAGGACCCGGCTGCTGACCGCGCCCTGCCCGCTGGGATGAGCAAGTGTGTGGAAGAGGTCCCACAGGGCGGTAGCCACCAGGGCGCCGCCGAGGATCTGGGTCAGGACGTTCAACGGGTGGTCCTCCTTGGGATCGGGTGGCGGGGCGGCCCTCCGCGTCGACTCGGCGGGCCTCCAGCCGGGTCCGCGTCGACCGGGCCCGTGGCGGTGAGCTCGGTCTATCGAGGCCGGTCGGCAGGCAGCTTCACGGAGAACGTCGTGCCGTGGCCCGGGCCTGCACTCTCCGCCCCGACGTGACCACCGTGGGCCTCCGTCAGTGCGCGGACGATGGCCAGGCCGATGCCGCTGCCGCCCTTCTGGCGAGAGCGACCGGCGTCCACGCGGTAGAAGCGCTCGAACACCCGTCGCAGGTGCTCGGGTGCCAGGCCCTCACCCGTGTCGGTCACGGCGAGCTCGACGACGCCGGGCGCGGGCCGCGCGCTGACCGTGACGACGCCCTCGGGCGGGGTGTGCCGCAGGGCGTTGTCGAGGAGGTTGGCCAGGACCTCCTGCATCCGGTCCTCATCGATGCTGACCGATGGCAGATCGTCGGCGACGATGACCTGGAGGTCCACGCCGGCTCGGGCGAACCTTGCCCGGGCCGCCTTGACGGCGGCGGCCACCACCTCGCTCGGTGCGACCGTCCGCAGATGGAGGTCCAGGCGACGTTCCTCTGCGCGGGACACCGTGCCCAGGTCGTCCACGAGCCGCTCGACGCGCGAGAGCTCGGCGTGCACGGTGTCGACGGCGTCTCCGTCGAGGGGCAGCACCCCGTCGGCCAGGGCGTCGATGTAGCCGCGCAGCGCGGTCAGCGGCGTCCGCAGCTCGTGCGCGACGTCGCGAAGCATCTCCGCCCGCGTCCGCTCGGTGGCCGCCAGCTCGTGCGCCGTCAGGTCCAGTGCGCTGGCCAGGGAGGCCAGCTCGGGGCCGGACCCCGTGATGCGAACCCGTGCGGTGTAGTCGCCCGCCGCGATCCGGCCGGCCGCTGTCGCCATGGCCTCGACGGGCCGGACGACACGCCGGGTCACGAACCAGCTGACGGCCAACGCGGTGATCAGCGACGCAAGGATCGCCACCGACAGGGAGGTGAAGGTGGCTCCGCTGAAGGCGGTGTCGATGTGCTGCCGGGTCGTGTCGTCGATCGGCTCGGGGACACCTCGCAGGTGTTCCTCGAAGAGGCCCGGTGCGAGGATGAGCGCGACGACGGCGAGGGTCGACGCCCCGGCGACGATGACCAAGGCTTGGGCGAGGAAGAGTCTCGCCCCCAGCCGGGGGCCCTCGGAGGAGCGTCTCACGTGTCCCCGCCGAGGCCGTAGCCGAACCCGCGCAGCGTGCGGATGTAGCGCGGGGACTGCGCGTCGTCGCCGAGCTTGCGGCGGAGGTTCGCCACGTGCACGTCCACCACGTGACGGTCGCCGAACCACTGCCCGCCCCAGACCTGCTCGAACAGCTGGTCCCGGCTCAGGACACGTCGGGGCTGCTCCGTGAGGGCGTCGAGCAGGTCGAACTCCGTGCGGGTCAGCTCCACACGCTGCGCCCCGCGTCGCACCTCCCGGGCGCCGACGTCGATGGTGAGGTCACCGAGCTGCCGGGTCGCCTGGCCCTGCCGCGTGCCGGACCGGGGCCGGCGGAGCATGGCCCTGACCCGCGCGACCAGCTCGGGGGCGGAGAACGGCTTCCCGACGTAGTCGTCGGCACCGCTCGACAGCCCCACGAGCCGGTCGAGCTCCTCGGTGCGGGCAGTGAGCATGATGACGTAGGCGTCGGAGAAGGTCCGGAGCCGGCGGCACACCTCAAGTCCGTCGATGCCCGGCAGCATGAGGTCCAGCACGACGACGTCCGGCGGGCTCTCCCGCGCAGCGGCCACACCGGTCTCACCGTCGTCCATGACCACGACCTCGAAGCCGTCGCGCTCGAGGTAGCCACGGACGACCCGGGCGATCGCAGCCTCGTCCTCGATCACGAGGATCCGCGGCCGTGAGACCTCGCCGCGGTCCGCGGGCTCTCCCGGGCGGCCCCCAACGCTCATCCGTCCTCCGACATCGCGACGAATGCACCGTGCCAGTCGTGGTGCCACACCTCACCTGTGACGGCGTTGACGGAGAGCATGCCCTCGATCTCGCCGTTGCGGACGGTGTGCAGGGTGTAGTACCCGGGGAACTCTTCCGGCGCCCCCACGGTAAGGCCTTCCTCGTCGACCTCGCGCTCGGCCACGGCCAAGGCCTCGTCCGCCGAGATCTCAGGTGCGGTGTCGGCACCACGCGCCATCCCGTAGCGGGTGTTCCACATCATGGCCGGCCCGTACTCCGGACGTACCGCTCCTGTCCGGGAGTCAACCAAGATCTCGGTGACGCCCGCGCCGTCGGCGTCCAGAAGGTCGGCGTAGTAGTGGTTCTCGAACTCCATGATCTCGCCGACCTGCAGGTTGCCGTCGAGGTCACCGGCGAACAGCTCGGCGCGATCACGAGCCTCGGCGAGATCGTCGACGGGCGTGCCGCTCCCACTCGACCCACCTCCCGCCATCATGCCGGTGCCGCCGGTGCCCATCATGCCGGTGCCGCCGGTGCCCATCATGCCGGTGCCGCCGGTGCCCATCATGCCGGTGCCGCCGGTGCCCATCATGCCGGTGCCGCCGGTGCCCATCATGCCGGTGCCGCCGGTGCCCATCATGCCGGTGCCGCCGTAGCCGTCGCTGGCTCGTGAGGTGCTGGAGGCCCATGCGGGGCTCTCCTGGGTCAACAGCCAGGTGCCGGAGCCGAGCGTGCCGGCCAGGGCAACCGTCGGCACGAGGAAGCGTGTGATCCCGATCCTCACGGCAGCCTCCTTCCGAGCTGGCCTGCGGCGAGCGTCTCCTGCATCGACCGATAGGTCTCGACGTTCAACTCGCCGGCGGCGAAGCGCCGGTCGAGGATCTCCTGTGGGGTCTCCGCTCGCGGCCCGGCCTCATCCTTGCCGGCGCTCGGGAACACCCTCACGACCGCCCAGACGATCAGCGCGATGAGCGCGACCCAGAACACCACCATGGCGATCCAGCCACCGGCGCTCATTCCCCATCCCCAACCCATCATCGTCCTGTCCTCTCTCGTGGTTAACCGCTAACGAGAACCACGATGCGGGACCAGGATGAAGCGACTGTCAGGCGAACCTCTAGATCGGATCAAGGTGAGCGGATCGGTTGGCGCGTGCCGGTGGTCCCCGAGGAAGGGCCCCGGGGACCACACGGTCCTTTGCTACGCGGTCTCGACCGGGCGGCCGCCGCGCACGTCGTACCACTGGGCGAGCCAGGTCTGCATCTGCTCGATCTCGCCGAGCTGGGCCGCGTAGATGTCCTCGCACAGGCCGAGCAGCTCGGGGTGCTCAGCGTTGTCGAGGCACTTCTCGGCCTCTCTGATGGCACCCCAGTGGTGGCGGATCATCGAGCGCATGAACGCGATCTCGAACTCCGCGCCGTCGAGATCCATGAGCCGGTGCATGGACTGCATGCCCGTCATGTCAGGTTCGTGGGTGGCGCCGTACCAGTCCTGAAGCCAGCCCTGCATCTGCTCGATCTGAGCTGACTGCGAGGCGATGATCGACTCACAGGTACTGATGAGCTCAGGGTGGACGGCCTCATCCACGCACATCTCGGCCATCATCACCGCCATGGCGTGATGGTCGATCATGTCCTTGAGGAAGTCCTCCTCGAACCTGGCGGCCTGCGCGTCGGTGGCCGGCGCCTCGGCGAACGCCGGCACTGCGCTGACAGCGATGCCGGCACCCGTGAAGGCGCTCACACCGAGCGCTCCGGCGGCGAGGAAGGCCGCGGGGCGGCGGGTGCGACGGTGGTGACTGACGTTCATGACTCGCTCCTTAGTTGACTCCAGCTGTCCGGTCGGGATGTGTGTGCTGCAGTGGTGACAGAAGCGACCCGGGTCAGCCGACCGCGGCGAGGAGCTCGGTGCAGGCCTGCTCGCAGCGGCGGCAGCTCTCGGCACAGACCTTGCAGTGCTCGTGCATGTCGGCGTGGAGGTTGCACTCGTCCTCGCACGACCGGCACGCTTGGGCGCAGGCCTGCAGCTGGGCGCGGGTGATGTTCGCGTCGTAGCCGGTGTGCCGGGAGAGGACCCGTGCCGTGGTGGTGCAGATGTCCGCACAGTCCAGATTGGTGCGGATGCACTTCCGGAGCTCGGCGACCATGTCTTCGCTCAGGCACGCGTCGGCGCAGGCCGTACACGCCTGGCTGCACTCGACGAGGGCGTCGACGGTGCGGGCGAGAAGGTCACGGTCGAGGTTGATCTCGGCCGGGTAGGTCTTCATCATCGCTGATGTCTGCATCGGTTCCTCCGTGTGTCATCGCTGACACCGCACGAGGGGGCGGTGCCCTGGCCAGATCGACGCTAGACATGGGTCCGCGGGTACGCACGCCGGGATACCGGTGGACCCGGTCAAGATTTGATGAACACGGTGAACACTTCACTACTCGTCGCAGAGCGGTGGGGGAGCGGCCGCTCACCAGGTCAGGTGCCCCGCATGCCGTCGGTCGCACCGTTCGACCGTGCGGTCCGCGGTTCGGCAGGCAGCCTGTGCCGATGGAGCGGTTTCGTCCGCGAGCCCTCGGCGAACTCGTCACGGCAGCCGGCTGAGCAGAACCAGTAGATGGCTCCGTCGCGCTCGAGGTGCGGGCCGGTGCGCTCGACATCCATGCCGCAGACCGGGTCTCGCGCCATGGATGCGAGCTCACGGAACTGGCCGTCCTCCAGCCACAGCACCCTGTCGGCGATCTCGCGCAGGCGGGTGTCATGGCTGACGATGACGACGGCCCTGGCCTCGTCGGCGAGCATCCGCAGCAGCCGGGCCAGGTCGCGTCCGTGCGCGGCGTCGAGGTTGGCGGTGGGTTCGTCCGCCAGCAGGACCCGCGGGTCGTTGGCCAGGGCTCTGGCGACGGCGACGCGCTGCTGCTCGCCGCCGGAGAGCTGCGCGGGCCGGAACCGGGCGCGGTCGGCGAGCCCGACCCGATCGAGGAGGGAAGCCGCCCGGGCGGAGGCCGCCCGGCCCGCGACCCCGGCGAGGTTGCACGCCACCTCGACGTTCTCCGCCGCGGTCAACGCGCCGAGCAGTGCGTAGTCCTGGAAGACGAACCCGAAGGTGACGGCCCGCAGGGCCGGCAGCGCGCGCTCTCCGGCGGCGGTGAGGTCCACCGGGCCCGCTGGGCCTTGCACGGTGACGGTCCCGGAGGTGGGGCGTAGCAGCGCTCCCAGCATGAGCAGCAGGGTGGTCTTGCCCGACCCGCTCGGACCCATGATCAGGACGACCTCGCCGCCGCCGACGTCCAGGTCGACGTCCCGCACCGCGTGCACGACGCTCGGCCCGGACCGGAAGTTCTTGGTCAGTCCGCGCACGGCAAGGATCGGAGAAGGTGTCATCGTGAGCTCCGGAAGGCAGTGGCGGCGTCGACCCGAGCGAGACGCCAGACGGGGAGGAGGGCGCCGACGAGACCCGCCGCGAGGGCGCCGATCGCGGCACTCACGACACTGCCTGCCGTCACGCTGAGCTCTACCGTGGGCGCGAGGAGGGGCACCAGCGCCGAGAGGATCACGGCCAACACCGTCGCGACCGTGACGGCGAGACCGGTGATCCAGAGCACCTGGCTGGTCACGGTTCCGGCGAGCCGGCGCGTGGGCGCTCCCAGTGCCTTGAGAACGCCGTAGTCGCGCAACCTGTCCAGCGTCGACGTCATGAGGCCGAGCGCGACGACGCCCAGCGCGATCAGGTACCCGACCAGGTCCATCAACGTGAGCAGGTCGGCACTCATGTCGCCGACGACGGCGGACTCCGAGGCGATGAACTGCTCCCGCGTCTGCACGGTCGTTCCCGGCAGCGCCGCGGCCACCGCGGCAGCCAGCTCAGCGGCGTGCGCCGCACCGTCGCCTGCGACGAGGACGTAGGAGACCGTGGGCGCGACGAGGTCGGCGTACTGCTGCGCGGAGACGAAGACGGTGGTGTTGGTGATGCTCGTGCCGCCGGAGACGAGACCGACGACGGTCAGCGGGACGCCCTGCACCGTGGCGGCCGAGCCGACGGGCAGGTCCAGCGCCGCGGCGGCGGCGTCGTCGACCAGCGCCTCCCCCCGCCCGGGGGCTCGTCCCTCCTCGATGCGGGTCGGGCCACCGCGGCCGGTCACGGTGTCGTAGCCGATGAGGTAGGTGAGGAGCCGGCCGTCGGGGCCGTCCACCGCGGTGGAGGTAAACGCGACAGGCACCGCCCACGCCACCCCAGGGACGGCGGCCGCCTTGTCCGCGGTGTCCTCGGGGAGGGAGGAGGCACTCATGTGCATGGTGCGCACGCCCTCCTGGGACACGACGACATCGGCGCGCGAGGTTCGGATGTACGCCGTGACGCGCTCAAGGGCCCCCACCCTGAGGGCGTCGAGGACGAGGACGAGCAGGAGGGCCACGGCCACCCCCGTCACGGTGAGAGCCCCGCGCCGCCTGTCACCGAAGAGCACCCGGCGACCCAGGGGTACCCGTCGGCGGAGATCCGTGAGGACCGGGAGGTGGCTCATGACCCGCTCCGGAACGCCGTGGCCGCGTCGACCCGGCTGACCTGCCGGGCGGGGACCCACGCGGCGAGCAGGGCCATGGCCGCCGCGGCGACGGCGGTGCGGCCGAGCGCCGCCGGGGTGACCGCGACGATGAACGCGGGTTGCCAGGCGGTCACCGCGAGCCGAGCCACGGCCAGGAGGCCGACCGCCACCAGGCCGCCGACGACGCTGAAGCCCAGCGTCACCGTGAGCGTCACGAACTGCAGGCGCGCGGCCGGCGCACCGATGGCCTTGAGGACGCCCAGGTCGCGGCGGTGCTCGGCGACGACGGTGTAGGAGACGAGCGCGACGATGAGGACGCCCGCCGCGAAGGCCACGGCGACCATCAGTCGGATCGGCACACCGAAGATCCGGGTCGTCAGCTCCCGTGCGGCACCGGCCAGCTCCGCGGGGGTGCGCACCGTCAGTCCCTGCGACCGCAGGCGCTCGGCCGTGGCTTCCGGGTTCTCGGTGGTCACCAGCACGACACCGGTCGTGCCTGCAGCGCCGAGGACGTCGGTCAGCGTCGACTCGGTGACGAAGACCAGCGGCGTCATGAACATCGCCGTGTCATCGGTGAGAGCCACGACGGTGAGGCTGCGCCCCATCAGCGGCAGGGTGTCGCCGAGCGTGAGCCCGTGCTCCTCGGCCAGCAGCCGGTCGACGGCGATCTCGCCGTCGGCCGGGGTGCGGCCGTCGGCGATGTCCCACGGCTCGCCAGGTCCGCCCGGAGCGAAGCCGACGACGGCGGCCGCGGCCTTCTCGCCATGCAGCTCGAGGATCGTGTACATCGTCCGGGCCCGGCTGGTCCCGCTCACGCCGGGCACCGCAGCGACGACGTCGGCGACCTCGGTCGGGAGGGTGCTGCGGTCGGAGAAGAGCGACTCGGTGCCAGGCGCCACCACGACAAGCTCTGCCCCGAGATGGTCCTCATAAGTGGTCGCCCGCTCCTGCACCCCTGCCCACAGGCCGTCCAGGAGAAGGATCATCATGAGGGCCAGCCCGATCGCGAGCACACCGGCCACCAGTCGTGCCGGGCGCGCGGTCATCAGCCGACGTCCCAGCGGGACCTTGTCTGCGACGGACCAGCGCACCACTGTGACCACCTCCGGCCCGGCCCGGCCCGGGGAGCTCAGGGTCGAGAACGGTCTGTCCACCACTGTGTGTCGGCGGACCACCGACGAGGATCAAGACACGATGACCGTTCGATCAAGTCCTACCGGCCGGCGACCGACACGGTGAACGTCGCCTCCCGACGGTTGTCCTCGGCCCCGGATATCTCGCCGGTGTCATGATCGACCTCGAGGGCCTGGACCGACCCGAAGACGGCCTCCTCGACGGTGACGACCTCACTGGCCCAGCCGAGGTCGTCCAGGCGTTCGGCGAGCTCGGGGGAGGGGCGCTCCTCGAGGGTCAGCTTGCCGTCCTGGAGGTGGAAGCGGGGCGCGGCCACAGCATCCTCGAGCGGCTGGTCGTGCAGCGCCCAGCGGGTGAGGACGTTGGCGAGGATGGTCGGGATCTGGTGCCCGCCGGGTGTGCCGAGTCCGAGCACAGGCCGGCCCTGTTCGTCCAGGACGACGGTAGGGGTGGCCCAGCTGACCGAACGACGGCCCGGTGCGGGCTGGTTCTGCGGGGTGTCGAGAGCAGCGAAGCGCGAGAGCTGGTTGTTCAGGAAGAACCCGCCGACGGCCTGTGCTTCGCTGCCGCCCCAGAAGCTCGTGATCGTGTTGGTCATCGAGACCATCAGTCCGGACGCGTCGACCACTGTGATGTGGGTGGTGTTGCCCGGGACCAGGTCCGCGGCGCCGGCGACGTTGTCCGAGCCGAACACTTCGGCGGACGCGGCGGAGGTCGTGATGTCGTCGGCGAGGTCGGCGTTCTGGGCCTGGTCGGTGAGCTCGTCGACCGGGACGTCGACGAACGCGGGGTCTCCGAGGTGCTGCGCGACCGACCCGTCCGCGACCAGCCAGCTGTTGGACAGCGTCTCGACGTAGTCCGCGGAACCCGGTTCGGTGCCGGCGATGCCCATTGCTTCGGCGACCTGGAGCATCTGGACGAGGGCCACGCCGGGCAGGGCCGGGGCGGCCGAGACGATCTCGTAGTCTCCGACCCTCCCGCGGACCGGCTCCGAGCGGACCACGTCGTACGTGGCGAGCGAGGCGAGGTCGATCCCGTCGACGTCGTCGAGCCGGTCGGCAACCGAGCCGGTGTAGAAGCTCTGTGGCCCGTCCTCGGCGAGGACGGTGAGCGTCTCCGCGAGCTCCTCCTGGACGAGCTCGTCGCCCGCGCCCAGGGGGAAGATGCCTCCGAGGCCGTTGAACTGCCGCTGGTCGGAGACGGCGGCCGGTCCGTAGTCGCTGCGCATCCGCAGGGCGAGGAAGTCCGATATCGGGAAGCCGTCGGCGGCGAGGTCGATCGCGGGCTGGACGAGCTGTGCCCAGTCCAGCCGGCCGTGGTCCTCGTGGAGGGCGGCCATACCAGCGACGAATCCGGGGATGCCGGCTCCGGACTCGGGGATGGTGCCGTCCTGGGCGACGACCTCCCGGTAGTCGTAGTTCAGCGGCTCGCCGCCCGTGGGTGCCACGACCGCCGACCCGCCGCCGCCGATCCCGGATGCGAACGGCTCGACCACCGAGACGGCGAACGCTGTGGCGATCGCCGCGTCGACGGCGTTGCCGCCACCCTCCAGCACACTCATGCCGGCCTCGACCGCTGCTGGATGGGCCGCACTGACGGCTTGGTTCACCAACGCCGATGGGGACTGCGTCGTCGGTCCCGGGCTCCTCGGCGGCTCCGACGCGTCGGGGGCGGCTGAGGGTGCGGGGGCTGGTGTCGGCGCCGGCGCGGGGGCGGGTGTCTGGGAGCATCCGGCCACGAGGGCGAGGGCGAGCGCCGCCCCGGCGGCAGGGAGAGATCGGCTCAGGCGGGCTAGCAACGGGTTTCCTCTTCTGCGCAGCTCACGACGCCGAGACTGCAGAGCGTCTCGTGACGGGCGGCGACGGTCAATGGTCGGCATGGGATCCGGAACGGGGATCCTGGGCGGGTCACCGGGAGGCAGAAAGTCGTCCGGGAGCGGCCGACCGCTGGGTGCGGATCTCGCCGAGCCCGTCCGGGGCGTTCGCCTCTCTCCACGGCGGCCGGAGCAGCCGTTCAAGCGGTCCCCGGTCGAAGTTCCGGCGCCACCAAGTCGCGAAGATCAGTGCTGAGGCGCTCAGGGCGAGGCTGATGCCGATGCCCTCGGCGAGGACGTGAGGCTCGGGCCGGACGAGCAGATCGAGAACCAGCAGGTGGGCCACGTAGATCGTCAGTGCCAGCTGTCCCATGGCGACCAGCGGCCGCAGTCGGCGTTCCACAACGGTGCCTGTCCGCAACAGCAGGCCGAGGACGAGGACACCGCTCCCCGTGCCACTGATCAGCCAGAGCGGCATCTGTGAGTGGGCAACCGAGGTCACCAGTCGGTCGAACCCTATGGTCTCTGCGGGATCACCCCGCCATGCGACCAGGACCAGAGACACGGCTCGACCGATGACTGTGGCAAACGCACCGAACAGGATCATCCGGTGCTGAAGGGCCCGGTCGGCCAGATCGAGTCGGCCCAGCCACATGCCGAGCAGGAATGGCCCGGCCCACGTGATGACGGGATAGGGGCTCGAGAGCAGGACGCTGTGCAGGACCTCAGACGGCGAGTCGGCAGCCGTCGCCGACCGGACGTCCCAGGTGACCCCCTGAATCCTTTGCAGACCGATCCATGCAACTGGGCCGAGCACGGTGAGCGCGACGGCAAGAAGCCCCACGACGCGGCTCCCCGCGCGGACCAGGGGTATCGCGATGACGAAAAGCAGGGCGTAGGTCGGCAGGATCACGCTGACGCCGTGGTCGAGCAGCTGAAGCGCCAGCCCTCCGGTCATGAGCAGGCCCGCGCGCCAGAGCAGGGTGGCCCAGGGTAGGCGGCCCCCGGGCAGACGGGCCCGCCTCGTGAGGAGTGAGATGCCCACCCCGGCGAGGAGGACGAACAGGAGGGAGGCTCGCCCGAGGGGAAGCCGGTAGAGGACGTCGGAGATGCTGTCCCCGCTGCGCGGGCCGACGTTGACGACGATCATGCCCATGACGGCGAGGGCGCGGGCGGCGTCGATCGCGGCGACCCGCCCACGCCCGGGTGAGGGCGGTGAGCTGATCGGGGCCACGGGGGCCGGTCTGACTGCCGTCACCATCACTCCGATTCGATGTGCGGCCGGAGGTTCCGTGCCGGCGGGGTCGCCCATCGGCCGAGCTCGAGATGGGCGGGTGCTGTTGTCCGGGTGCCGCCGGATGTTGTCACGAGCGCACGCCCCTCGCACCGGAGGTGCGTCGGCGGCAGAGAGATGTCCGCCTGACCACCGGTTGAGGCCTGCGGGCGGTGCCACGTTAACCACCCCCGCCGCCGGTGTCACATTATGGTAACGGTCTTCATCGATTCTTCATACGCGGTGTCGTCCTCACCACATCGCGGCGGGCGTGGAGGTTGGGGCGACGGCGTCAAGCGGCGCAGTGGAGAGCACCGGGAGGTCTGGCGAGGGACTGAGCCAGGGCCCGCCCGGCGGTCACGTTCGTCTGATCTCGGCCCGACGCGTAACATCGTCGTATGACGATGCAAGCCTCGTATCCCGATATCAGCGCAGAACGGGGCGCGGTCGATGCTGCCGCTCTCGCGCCGGCGGCAGCGATGTTCCACGGGCTGTCGGACCCGGCCCGTCTGGCGATCCTGCAGCACCTGACGGTGGGCGAGCACAGGGTGCGGGACCTGACCGAGCACCTCGGGCTGGCCCAGTCGACGGTGTCCGCGCATCTGGCGTGCCTGAGGGACTGCGGCCTGGTGACCTCCCGTCCGGAGGGACGGGCGTCGATGTTCTCCCTGACCACGGCCCCGGAGCTGCTTGCGGTGCTTGCGGCGGCGGAGCAGCTGCTGGCCTCGACGGGATATGCCGTCGAGCTGTGCCCCAACTACGGCGTCGGTGCCACCACGACCCCGGACGTCGAGCACCTGAAGTCTCACGAGAAGTCGGAGAGTGCCTGATGAGCGACGCCTGCTGTGCCCACCCCGACGAGGACGAGCGCACCGACCACGACGAGCACGGTGAGGCCCAGGCCGAGCGGTTGTGGGACGTCGACGAGATCCGCGGGGCAGCGCTGTCCGGCGTACTGCTGGCCGCCGGCTTCCTGCTCTCCCGGGCGGGGCAGGACGGCTGGGCGCTCGGGCTGAACATCGCCGCCCTGCTGGCGGGGGCGGCGACGTTCGTTCCCGGGACGCTGCGCGCCCTGGTCAAGGGCCGGATCGGGGTCGGCACCCTGATGACCATCGCTGCGGTCGGCGCGGTGGTGCTCGGTGAGGTGCAGGAGGCCGCGACGCTGGCGTTCCTGTACTCCGTCAGCGAGGGCCTGGAGGAGTACTCCCTGGCCAAGACCCGTGGGGGTCTGCGCGCCCTGCTCTCCCTCGTCCCGGAGCTTGCCACCGTGCGCCGCGACGGCACCGAGGTCGCCGTCGCCCCCAAGGACCTGCACGTCGGTGAGGTCATGCTCGTCAAGCCCGGTGAGCGCCTCGCCACCGACGGGACCATCATTGCGGGACGCACCGCGCTGGACGTCTCGGCCATCACCGGGGAGTCCATGCCGGTCGAGGCCGGTCCGGGCGCGGAGGTCTACGCCGGGTCCATCAACGGCACCGGTGCCCTGGAGGTCGAGGTCACCACGACCGCGGAGAACAACTCCCTGGCGCGGATCGTCCACATCGTCGAGGCCGAGCAGTCCCGGAAGGGCGCGACCCAGCGCCTGGCCGACAAGGTCGCCAAGCCCTTGGTGCCCGGCATCATGATCCTCGCCGCCCTCATCGCCGTCGTCGGCTCCCTCGCGGGTGACCCCGAGCTCTGGATCGAGCGGGCGCTGGTGGTCCTCGTCGCCGCGTCCCCGTGCGCCCTGGCGATCTCCGTGCCGGTCGCGGTGGTCTCCGCGGTCGGGGCCGGCAGCCGGTTCGGCGTGCTGATCAAGGGCGGGGCGGCGCTGGAGACCCTGGGCCGGGTCCGCACGATCGCCCTGGACAAGACCGGGACCCTGACCGCGAACCGCCCGGTGGTCGTGGATGTCGCCACCACCGACGAAACTTCCCGCGAGGAGGTGCTCTCGCTGGCCGCTGGGCTCGAGGCCCGCAGCGACCACCCCCTCGCCAGAGCCGTCCTGGCCGCGGCCGGCACCGTGCCGGCAGCGGCCGACGTCGAGGCCGTCACCGGCGCGGGGCTGACCGGCACCGTCGGCGCCCGCCGTGTCCGGCTGGGGCGTCCGGGGTGGGTCGACCCGGCCGGGCTCGCCGCCCAGGTCACCGGCATGCAGCAGGCCGGTGCCACCGCCGTGCTCCTCGAGGTCGACGGCCGGGTGCTCGGCGCGATCGCGGTGCGTGACGAGCTCCGGACCGAGGCCCGCGAGGTCGTAGCACGACTGGGCCGCGAGGGGTACACCGTGACGATGCTGACCGGGGACAACGCGGCCACCGCGCAGGCGCTGGCCGCCGAGGCCGGCATCACCAACGTGCACGCCGAGCTTCGCCCGGAGGACAAG
This sequence comes from Georgenia muralis, assembly GCF_003814705.1. Classification (NCBI taxonomy): domain Bacteria; kingdom Bacillati; phylum Actinomycetota; class Actinomycetes; order Allobogoriellales; family Allobogoriellaceae; genus Georgenia; species Georgenia muralis. Next base: position 3,120,481 of record NZ_RKRA01000001.1, read on the forward strand.
TCCCGTCTCGTCGGCGAGCTCCGCGCCCGGGGCGTCACGGCGATGGTCGGCGACGGCGTCAACGACGCCCCGGCCCTGGCCACCGCCGACCTCGGGGTGGCGATGGGCGCCATGGGCAGCGACGTGGCGATCGAGACCGCCGACGTCGCCCTGATGGGCGACGATCTGCGGCTGCTGCCCCAGGCCCTGGCACACGCGCGCCGTTCGCGGCGGATCATGCTGCAGAACGTCGGCCTGTCCCTGGTCCTGATCGCCGTCCTCATCCCGCTCGCCCTCGCCGGGATCCTCGGCCTGGCCGCGGTCGTCCTGGTCCACGAGCTCGCCGAGGTCGTCGTCATCGCCAACGGCGTCCGGGCCGGCCGGTCCGCGGACCTGAGCGCCATCATCGCCCTGGCGTCGTCGTCCGTCGCCGGCCACCCTCACAGCAGGGGAGCGGCGGGCACCGCCCGTGTCCCGACAGTCCTTTGAGCACGAGCGGTGCCGCGGTCGCGCGACCGCGGCCCTCCGTGCCCCTCGTCCTGATCGGCCTTGGCGTGGTCGTCCTCGTCGGGCGGGGTTTGCGGCCTGTTTGGCCACGCCGCGACCTCGCCCCGAGGGAGCAACCGGGAGTCTCCGGCACGCGCAGCCAGCTCCAGGGTCGCGGCGTCTCGTTCGGGCGCCCGCCTCACGGGTGACTGGGTCAGGAGCTGGGGCACTCACGCTCAGCCGGTTCCTCGTACTCGGGGACCGAGCGCGCTTCAGCCTCTGCCGGTGACGCCGCGACACCGTTGCGCTCGATGTCCTCGATCAGCCAGTCCATCTCGAAGATCTCCCGGCGCTGGGCCTCGCTGATCTCCACCGCCAGCTCGCACACCCGGACGTCCTCGATGCCGGCCCGCTCCGACCGGGTGATCGCCAGGGAGTGGTGAGGGATCATCCCGCGCATGAAGGCGGTGTCGTCCACGGTGGCCTGGCTGCGGTCGAGCGCGGTCCCACCGCCGAGGAGCAGAAGGCTCACGGCGACGACGGCGATGTTGGCCTTGGCGCTCTTGTACATGTTGAGCATCCAGGCAAGCATCACCAGGCCCATCGCCCCGCCCATGGTGATCGCCATGAACACCCGGCTCTGGCTGAAGCGGATGTGGCTCCACTCCCACGAGCCGACGAACATCACGAAGTACATGACAACCATCGCGGTGAGGATCATCGCCGCAAAGCGTAGGTACATCTTCTTCGGGTCGTGCGAACGGCCCTGGTCGTGGTGCATCTCGGTCATGTTGTCTTCGTTGTTCGGCACAGGTCAGCCTCCCAATCACCCTTGCGGGATCGTCGTGTCCACGTCCACCCGAGCGCGGGAGGTCGCGGCACACGGCGCCGCGTCGGCTCCGGGCCGCCTGGCGCGACCCACCGTGCTGCAGCCCACCCAGGCTTCCCAGGGCGGGAGTTGCCGGCGCCCTCGTGGTCGGCACCGACGCTAGCCAGGAACGAGAGGGACCGCATCCGGGCGTCCCTGGCGCAACCGCTGCTCGGGCGGACCTACTCGTGCGCGAGGCGGTCCACCGAACCCTGACGCGGACAGCGCAGGGTGTCGTGCCACCGTGCCGGCGGTGTGCCGACGGAGAGACCGGCGGTGGCGAGATGGCGAATCGCGACGACCAGGGCGACGGCGGCGATAACGTCCCAGTCCGGCCCCGAGCTGAGCAGGAGTAGACCGGCCGCGAGCATGAAGTCCAGGAGGACCGGTGTCGCCTGGTGCAGCCCGGCACGGGAAGCCACACCGACCGAAATGACGACTCCGGCGGCGGTGATCGCGAGGGCGGCACTCATCGCGTCCGCGATCATGACGGCGATGCCTGGTCCGTGGGGGTGTCGGTCTCCTCGAGCTCACGACGCTCGGTCCTGATCTCGCGCGCGAGGAAGTAGTTCAGCGCGGTACGGATGGTGGCGACGGCGGCGAGCTTGCCGATCTCTTCGAACGTCGGTGCCACGGCGGTGGTGAGAATGTCGCTGGCGAGCTGAAACTCCAGACCGAGGGCGAGAAATCGGCCAAGCAGCAGGCGGACCCGTACGAAGCCGGACGTGTCGCGCCGTACCAGGGCGGTGAGGAACAGCACGAATGCCGTGAGTGCGCCAGCACCGACGACCACGGCGCTGGCGGCCTCGATGAGTCGGACGAGCCAGTCGACGGCTTGACGGAGCAGCTCCTCAGACACGGTTCCTCCCGGAGGTGCGGGGGACCCACATTCACGCGACTCGCATGAGCGCGCAACCCGGCGTCAGCGGGCGACGGGAGGTTCGCCGAGATGTCGCCGTCGGGCGAACGTGGCTGGCGGGCGGCAGCAGCCTTCGAGAGGGACGCCGCACTCGCCGGCCGACGGAGCAGGGTTGCGTCATCGATCAGTTGCTCGGCCGGGGGCTGGGAGTCCCCCGGGGCGACCCGAACAGGCCGGAGACGGTGATGACCCGCAACGGCGGAGCCTCACAGCCACCCGCGGTCCCGTGCCTTCCTGTACGCCGCCGCGACCCCGTTGGGCGCTCCGACCTTGCTCATCGCCTCGGACAGGTAGTTGCGCACCGTGCCCTCGGACAGGTGCAGCTCCCCGGCGATCTCGCCGTTGGAGAGCCCGTCGCCGGCCAGGCGCAGGACTCGGCGTTCCCGGTCGGTCAGCGGCTCCGGTTCGGCCCACGCGTCGGCGGCGAGGTGGGGGTCGACGGCCCGGCCTTGCAGGAGCGTTACCACCAAACCGGCGACAGCGCCTGGCAGATCTTCGTCGGAACCCTCGCCGCCTGACCATCACCGCAGTCGAGCGGGGCGCGGGCGGGCCGTCACGCGACCACCACCTCCACGCCCGCCGCGTCCAGGGCGGACCGGTCGTCGGGGCTGATGCCGGAGTCGGTGACGAGCACGTCGACGTCGGTGATCGCCGCGAACCGCTGGGACGACTCGACCCCGATCTTGCTGGAGTCGGCCAGCACGACGGTCCGTCGCCCGGCTGACGCGATGGCGCGCTTGGTCGCGGCCTCGTCCCGGTCGGGGGTCGTCAGCCCGTACGTCGTGCTCAGGCCGTTCGTCGCGAGGAACGACACGTCGGCCCGGATGTCGGCCAGGGCCCCGACCGTGTCGGCACCGACCGCGGCGTGGGTGGTACGGCGCACCCGGCCCGGGAGCAGCACGAGGTCGATGTACGGGAGTCCGGCGAGCCGGGCGGCGATCGGGACGGCGTGGGTGACCACGGTCAGCCGGTGGTCCCGGGGAAGGATCGCGGCGAGCCGGACCGTGGTGGACCCCGCGTCGAGGATGATGGTCGACCCGGGCGGCGGAAGCAGCGACAGCGCCGCAGCGGCGATCTGGTCCTTGGCGGCGGTGTTGGCGACGTCCCGCTCGGTCAGGCCCGGCTCCGCGACGGCGAGCGCGCTGGCCGGGACGGCGCCGCCGTGCACCCGCCGGACCAGGCCGAGCCGTTCGAGAGCCGAGAGGTCCCGCCGGACGGTCTCGGTCGTCACGGAGAACTCCTCCGCCAGCTCCGCGACGGAGGACCGGTGCTGCCGGGTGATCACCTGGGCCATGGCGTGCTGGCGTTCCTCGGCGTACACCGGCGCTCCTTCGTGGGTGCGGGACATGGGCGGCTCCCGCGGCGCCCGTGCCTGTGGGTCTCTGTGGGTCCGTAACCGGATCCTGCCACCCGGGCAGGATCCGGAGGCGACCGTCCGCCGACGTGTCGCGGCTGGCAGGGTCGGTCAGGCGGGCAGGCGGGCAGGCGGGCAGGCGGGCAGGTGGGTCGGCGGGCGGGTCCGGTCAGCAGGCTGGTCCGGACGGCGCGGGGTCAGGGCTCGACGGTCACCTTGATCGCCTCGCCCTTGGCCACGATGTCGAAGACCGACATGACCTCGGCCAGCGGCACGTGCCGGGTGATGAGGTCCTTGACGGGCACCTGGCCGGTCGAGATGTACTCCAGCGCCCGCTTGTTGTGGTCGGGGGAGGAGCCGTTCGCGCCGTGGATGTGCAGCTGGCGGTAGTGGACGAGGTTGGAGTCGAGCTTGATGGACGGGTCGGTCTTGGGCAGCCCGCCGAAGAAGGAGATCCGGCCCTGCCGCGCGGCCATGGCGACCGCCTGCTCCTGGGTGACGTTGGCCGGGGTGGCCGTGATGACGACGTCCGCGCCCCGGCCGCCGGTCAGCCGCATGATCTCCTCGACGACGTCGACCTTCGACGCGTCGATGGTGTGGTCGGGGGAGACGGCGTCGGCCGACATCTGCAGCCGCTCGGCGTTGACGTCCACGAGCACGACGGTGCCGACCTTGTGGACACCGCGGGCGATCCGCACGTGCATGCACCCGATCGGGCCGGCGCCGAAGATGACGGTGAAGTCGCCCTCCTCGATGCCGAGCTGCTCCTGGGCGTTGATCGCGCAGGCGAACGGCTCGGCGGCCGAGGCTTCGTCGAACCCGACGTTGTCGGGGATGCGGTTGAGGCCGTCGACCTTGAGAACCTGCTCCGGCACGATCATGTACTCGGCGAACCCGCCGTCGTACTGGTAGCCCACCGAGGTCTGGTTCTGGCAGACCTCCATCCACCCCTTGCGGCACTCGTGGCACTCCCCGCAGGGGACCGCGGCGATGCACTGCACGCGGTCGCCGACCACGAAGCCGCCCAGCGCGTCGGCGCCGACCTCGACGACCTCGCCGGCGACCTCGTGACCCATCGTGGTCTCGCCGGTGATGTTGACGTGCCCGTTCTTCTTGATCTTGACGTCCGTCCCGCACGTGGAGCAGTTCTTGACCTTGATCTTCACCTCGGCGGGCCCGCACTCGGGCTCGGGGACGTCGACGAGCCGGACGTCTTCGGGGGCGTAGAAGCGCAGAGCCTTCATCGTGATTCCTTCCTTGGCATTCCGATGGTGCCCACAGTAGCCGCGTCCCCCGCCGAACGCCACAGGTTCGGGCATGAATGTCTGCCCGAGTGGTTGGCAACTGCCCCGATCATGATGTTTACTGGGCAGCACTGCGTGATCGGGGTCAATGACGTCTCCTCGGGAGGATCCGAAATGTCCACCACTACAACAGCGGCACCACGCGCCGGAGCGCGCGTGCACGTCCAGAAGTTCGGCACGTTCCTGTCCAACATGGTGATGCCCAACATCGGCGCCTTCATCGCCTGGGGTCTCATCACAGCGCTGTTCATCGAGGTCGGCTGGCTGCCCCAGCTGGGCATCGGTGACGACCCGGGCAGCTGGGTCGCCGAGATCGGCGGGTGGGGCGACTCCACCAGCGGCGGCATCGTCGGCCCGATGATCACCTTCCTGCTGCCGATCCTCATCGGCTACACCGGCGGAAAGATGGTCTACGACACCCGCGGCGGCGTCGTCGGGGCCATCGCCACGATCGGCGTGATCGCCGGCACCGACATCCCCATGTTCATGGGCGCGATGATCATGGGCCCGCTCGGCGCGTGGACCATGAAGCACATCGACGCGATCTGGGACGGCAAGATCCGGCCCGGCTTCGAGATGCTGGTCAACAACTTCGCCGCGGGCATCTGGGGCGCCGTCGTGGCCACGTTCGGCTTCTTCGTCATGAGCCCGATCGTGACCTGGCTCAGCGACCGGCTCGGCTCCGGCGTCGACTTCCTGGTGTCCAACGGCGTGCTGCCGCTGACCTCGGTGGTCATCGAGCCGGCCAAGATCCTGTTCCTCAACAACGCCATCAACCACGGCGTACTCACGCCGCTCGGTACGGCCGAGGCCGTCGAGCAGGGCAAGTCCGTGCTCTTCCTGCTCGAGGCCAACCCCGGCCCGGGCCTCGGGCTCCTGCTGGCCTTCTCGCTGTTCGGCCGCGGGATGGCCAAGGCCTCCGCGCCCGGCGCGGCGATCATCCACTTCTTCGGCGGGATCCACGAGATCTACTTCCCGTACGTCCTCATGAAGCCGAAGCTCATCATCGCGATGATCGTCGGTGGCATGACCGGCGTCTTCCTCAACGTCCTGTTCGGCGTCGGCCTGCGCGCCCCGGCGGCCCCCGGGTCGGTCTTCGCCGTGTACGCCCAGGTGGCGAGCGAAAACATCTTCGGCGTGACCGTCGCGATGGCGGGCGCCGCCGCGGCGTCCTTCGCGGTCGCCGCCGTCCTGCTCAAGACCGACCGCTCCGCGGACGAGGGCGACCTCGTCGCCGCCACGGCCGACATGGAGGCGATGAAGGGCAAGAAGTCCGTCGCCTCCACGGTGCTCGGGGCCCGCGCGGCCGCCGGCGCGGAGATCCGCACCATCGTCTTCGCCTGCGACGCCGGCATGGGCTCCTCGGCCATGGGCGCGTCGGTGCTCCGCAAGAAGATCCGCGACGCCGGCCACCCCGAGGTCACGGTGACCAACGCGTCCATCGCCAACCTCAGCGACACCTACGACCTCGTCGTGACGCACCAGGACCTCACCGAGCGGGCCCGTCAGCGGACCCCCTCGGCCACCCACGTCTCCGTGGACAACTTCATGAACAGCCCCCGCTACGACGAGATCGTCGGGATGCTCGGGGCGGGTACCGGGGGCACGGCAGCGGCGGATGACGACGTCGCCGCGCACGCGGTCCTCGCCGAGGACTCCATCGTCCTGGACGGCACCGCCGCCACGCGCGACGAGGCCATCACCGAGGCGGGCAGGCTGCTCGTGGCCAGCGGCGCCGTCGACCCGTCATACGTCGATGCCATGCACGAGCGTGAGACGTCGGTCTCGACCCACATGGGCAACGGCCTGGCCATCCCGCACGGCACGAACGACGCCAAGTCGTCGATCCACCGGACCGCGATCTCCTTCGTGCGCTACCCGCGGGGCATCGACTGGAACGGCAAGCCGGCCGAGTTCGTCATCGGGATCGCCGGCACGGGCAACGACCACCTGGGCCTGCTGCGGAAGATCGCGGGGGTCTTCACCGACCCCGCCCAGGTCGAGCTGCTCCGCTCGGCGACCTCGACGGCGCAGGTGCGCGAGATCCTCGAGGGTGCCCGCGTCTGACCAGGTCGGCCAGGGTGTCCGCGCCCTGGCCACACCGGCCGGCGTCGTCGTCCGCGACGGCGCCGGCAGCGCGGAGAGGGCAACCGGCGGGGGTCCGAGGCGGTCGCCGTCGAGACTCTGCGGCTAGTGCGGGTGGTCGTCGGTGTGGTGGCGGAGGTCCTCGAGGGCCGTGGTGATGACGTCGGCGACGACGGCCGGCTGGCGGAAGATGAGCAGGTGGTCGCCCTCGACGATCGTGGTCGAGGGGAATGTCGCGGCGGCTTGCCGCTGGTCCTCCGGCGAGGCGAAGCCGTCGTCCGTACCGATGAGGATGGTCGTGGGCAGGTCCTGCCAGGCGATCGCGGGTACGGGATCCGTCTCGATGGTGAACGGGACCGGCCGGCGCGGCGGGTCTCGCAGCGCCGCGCGGACCGCTTCCGGGAACGTCAGCATGCCGTCCTCCTCCAACCACTCGCGCGTGTCGAGCACGTGCCTGTCGCCGGGCAGGACATGGATCCGCGGGTTCTCGTAGATCCACGCGGTGTCGTTCACCCCACCGAGCTGCTCCGGGATCGTGCTGACGTAGACGAGCGCCGTGGTTCGCGGGTCGGCGCCCTGGCCGGCGGCCGTGATGACCCGCCCCCCGTACGACCAGCCCACGAGGGCGACCGGCGCCCGGCACTCGGCCGCGACATGCCGGACGTGCTCGGCGTCGTCCACGAGGCTCGCGCCAGGAACGCGGTGGGACGGGAGGTCGACGGCCCGCACCTCGACGGAGCGCTCCTGCAGGAACGGTGTCACCCAGGCCCAGTCGCTCGGATGCCCCCAGGTGCCGTGCACCAGCACCGCTGTGCCAAGGACGTCCATGGCCACGCTCCGGGGCTTCGTGGGCACTCCGTGCCGGCGTCCGCGCGTTCTCCTCGGACCCCGGGGCTTCGAGGCTACTCCGCCGCGTCACCGGCCAGGCTGTGAGCGCGGGGACATCACAGCCATCCTCGGTCCCGTGCCTTCCGGGCCGCCGCGATGCGGTTGGGGGCTCCGAGCTTGCTCATCGCCTCGGACAGGTAGTTGCGTACCGTGCCCTCGGACAGGTGCAGCTGCCCGGCGATCTCGCTGTTGGCCAGCCCGTCGCCGGCCAGGCGCAGGACGCGGCGCTCGCGGTCGGTCAGCGGGTCCGGTTCGCCCCACGCGTCGGCGGCGAGCTGGGGGTCGATGGCGCGGCCTCCGGCGTGCACGTCGCGGACGGCCTGGGCCAGGGCGCTGGCGGGCGCGTCCTTGAGCAGGTAGCCGACGGCGCCGGCGTCCAGCGCTCGCCGGAGGTACCCGCTGCGGGCGAACGTGGTGAGGATGACCACCCGGGTCGGCAGGCCCCGTCGCAGGACTTCGGCGGCCACCTCGAGCCCCGTCATCCCGGGCATCTCGATGTCCGCCAGGAGCACGTCGGGCCGCAGCGCCTCCACCAGGCGCACGGCCTCCTCGCCGTCAGCGGCGGTGCCCGCCACGGTGATGTCGTCCTCCAGCCCCAAGAGGGTGCTGAGGGCACCGAGGACCATGAGCTGGTCCTCGGCCAGGACCACGGTGATCGTCATCGTCCGCCCTCCTGTCCTGTCCGGTGCTCGTCGGTCGCACCCGCGTGGGGAACCGTCACCTGGACGACGGTCCCGGGCCTCTCGTCGCCGCCCTGCGGGTCGCCCAGCACGACACGGCCACCGACGGCGGCGATCCGCTCCCGCATGCCGGTGAGCCCTGATCCTGCCTCCCCCGCGTAGCCGCGGCCGTCGTCGCTCACCTCGAGTCGGACGTCGGTACCGGCCGTGGTGATGGTGACGGTGGCACGCCGGGCGTCGGCGTGACGCACCACGTTGGTCACCGCCTCACGGAGCGCCATGGCCAGGGCTGACTCCTGCTCGGGGCGCAGCTCGGTGCGGTCGGCCCGGATGTCGACGTCGACGCCTGCTGCTTGCAGGGCCACCCGTGCACCGTCGAGCTCGGCGCCGAGGCCACGGGCCCGGTAGCCGGCGACCGCGGCGCGCACCTCGTCCAGGGCCTCGCGGCTGATCTTCTCGACGTCGTCGATCTCCGCTGCTGCCCGATCCGGGTCGACGCGCACCAGTCGGGCGGTCAGCTGGCTCTTCAGCACGATGACCGACAGTGTGTGCCCCAGCAGGTCGTGCAGGTCCCGCGCGATCCTCTCGCGTTCGGCGATCGTCGCCAGCCGCTCGATCTCCTCGTCGGCGCGCAGGAGACGACGGTTGGCCCGTCGGCGCTCCGCGTCGAAGATGCTCGTCGCCACCACGACCGGGGTGAAGAAGACTGCGGGGCCCAGTGCCGCCAGCCGCCACGGCATCGGGACGGGCGAGATCACGAAGATCAGCACGAGCACCCCGACGAGAGCGGCGACGACGTACACGGCCCGACGGACCGGGTACAGGCGGCTGGCCACGGCCGCCGCGTAGATCGCGAACACGCTGGCCCCGCTGTTGACCAGCGAACCCGCAAGGGCCAGGGCGCCGAGGCCCGCGATGAGGATCAGGGTCTGCCGGTCGCCGCGAGCCCGGAACGTGGCTGCGTAGATCGGGAGGAACAGGGCGATCAGCACCGCGACGGCCAGCCAGTCCCGGGCGTCGGTCGTGGGGTTGAAGAGGGGCTGGTAGAACAGGGCTCCGAGGTAGACCAGCCAGACGTAGCGCATGTCAGCGGCGGGGTTGCGGCGGGCTCTGGCTCATCGGGTGCGCCTCATCCGTAGGTCCGGCCCTCGTCGCGCCGGAAGCCCCAGACGGCCACGGCCAGGAAGAACGCCGTGAACGCGAGCAGCACAGCGGCGTGCATGGTCGGTGCCCCGCTCTCCGAGGCACCGACGGTGCCGAGGGCGAGCTGAGCGAAGTGGTAGGGCGGGAGTGCAGGAGCGATCCCCTGCACGAAGGCGGGCAGCTGGTGGATCGGGATCCACAGCCCGGAGGCGAACGCCATCGGGAGGTAGACGAGGTTCAGCATGGCCGGTGCCGAGTTCGGGCCCACGAGGTAGCCGAAGGCCAGGCCCATGGCCGAGAACGGCAGCGCCCCGATGAGGAGCACGAGGCCGAGGCCGATCCACTGGGTGGCGGGCATGCGCACACCACCCAGTGTGGCCCCGAGGACGAACAACGCCCCGATGATCAGCGCGGAGACGGTCACGCTCATCACGACCTTGGCCACGAAGTAGGCCTGTGGGGGCATCGGCGAGACCCGCTTGAGTCGCACCCATCCCTGCCCACGTTCGAGGGCGACCGAGACCCCGAAGCCGAACAGGGCCGCGCCGATGACGCCGAAGGTGCCGTACGTCGCCAGCATGTACGTGCTCCGGCCGACTCCGCCGGCTTCGTCGCCGCCACCGAAGGCCAACCCGAACAGCACGTAGAACATCACCGGCAGGGCGATCGTGCTCACGGCGAAGATGGGGATGCGGATCAGCTTGAGGAACTCGTGCCGGGCCTCGGTGACGTAGATCCTCGCCGTGCTCCACCGGGGCATCTCGGCGTCGGTCGTCATCCGTACCGCTGGGGTGGTGATCATCGTGGGTCCTCCAGGTCGTGGGTCAGGGCGAGGAAGGCCTCCTCGAGGCTTGGTTCGGTGACGGTCACCTCGGTGGCCGACGGGTCCAGGTCGAGCAGTGCGCGCAGGACGGGCTCGGCGGACGCGGCGAGCAGCTCGAGCCACGGTCCCTCGCGCGACGCGCGAGCCACGCCGGGCCACTGGTGCGCCACCGTCAGGCTCGCCGAGGTACGGGCACGGACTCGTCGCCCCGGCACCCGCGCCTTGATCTCGGCGGGCGTGCCCTGCGCGATCACCACGCCGCGGTCGATCACGACGATCCGGTCCGCCAGGGCGTCGGCCTCCTCGAGGTAGTGCGTGGTGAGCACCACGCCGCGCCCCGACCGGGCCAGATCGCGCAACGTGGCCCACAGGCCCCGCCGAGCCTCGACGTCCAGGCCGGTGGTCGGCTCGTCGAACACCACCAGGTCGGGATCGCCCGCCAGGGCGATCCCGAACAGCACGCGACGCTGCTGGCCGCCGGAGAGCTCGCCGAACATCCGGCCCTCGAGCCCGTCGAGGCCGGCCGCGGCGACGATCTGCGCCATGGGCAGGGGCTCGGGGTAGTAGCCCCGGAACTGGGTGAGCAGCTCGCGCACCCGCAGCGTGTCGGGTACGCCGGAGGCCTGGAGCATCGCACCGAGACGCTGTCGCGCAGAGACGTCGCGGGGGTCGCGCCCGAAGAGCCGCGCCCGTCCGGACGTCGGTGCTGTCAGACCCGTCAGCATCCCGATCGCCGTGGACTTGCCCGCCCCGTTGGGTCCCAGGAGGGCCAGGAGCTCACCCGAACGCACCTCCAGCTCCAGGCCGCTGACCGCACGAACCGTCGCGGGGCCTCTGCCGAACTGCTTGGAGGCGCCGAGCAGCTCCGCCAGAACAGGCGTGTCGTGGCTGGTGGGTGGGTGACGGTGTGTCTGCTGCGTGGTTGTCATACATCCATGCTCACGCCGTCGGTGCAGCGCGAGTAGTGACCGGAATCACGATCTCGGCATGACAGATGTCATGTGCGGGGGCGCAGATAGGCGGAGTCCCGTGGTGAGTCGTCATCACCGCGGCCCTCCCCGGCGCGACGCGGGTGCTGTGGCAAGGCGTGTTCTGGGGCGGTACGGAGCAGTCGATCATTGGCTACGGGAAGATCGAGCAGCCCCGGCCGAAGGGCAGGACCGTCGAGTGGTTCCTCATCGGCCTGGCCCGGCAGAAGAACTACCTGAGCGTCGACGTCAACGCCGCCGACGACGGCGCGTACCTGGCGAAGACCTACGGGCAGCGACTGGGGAGGACGAAGGTCGGCTCGGCCAGCGTGTCGTTCACCTCCGCCGACGATGTCGACCTGGGTGTCCTCGACGAGCTGGTCCGCCACGCCGGACGACTCGTGGAGTGGTCGTAGCTCGAGTCGGGCCGCCCTGACAGCCCGGCAGACCGGGCCCGCCCGTGCGGGCGCTGGGTGGACCAGCTGCGTCCAGGCACTGTGCGGGTGGTGACGGTGGAGCGGCGATCGCCCACCAGAGAGCCTTGAGGCTCATCAATGGCCACCACGGACAGCGACCCCACGTCCGTGGTGGACCCGAGAAGGGACGTCGCATGCCCGTCGCCGAACGCACCATCACTCCGACGCCCGGTGGACCTCTTGTCCGCCTCGTGCGTCGTCGCCCGCTCGCGGCCTTCCTCCTGTGGTTCTTCACCATCGGCCAGGCCATCGCCTTCACCCCGTCGTCGCCAACGCCTCGGGCGCGGACCTGCCGGTCCAACCGTTCGTCGTCGCCGGCACGCTGGTCGGGCTGCTGCTGCCCAGCCTCGTCATCACCCGGATCGTCGACGGACGTGCCGGTCTCCGAGCCCTGTGGGCTCGCGCGATCGAGACGCGCGTGGCGGTCGGCTGGTACCTGCTCGCGGTCCTCGGCGTGCCCGTGGTCGCCCTCGGCATCGCCTTCGCCCTGATCGGTGCGCCCACCGGAGAGACCGGCGCACTGGCGCCGCTCCTCGCCTCGGGGGTGCTGCTGCCCCTGGCGCTGACCTTCGTGCCCAACAACTGGTGGGAGGAGGTCGCCTGGACGGGCTTCGTCCAGACCCGCCTGCAGGACCGCAGGGGGCCCGTCGTGGCCGCCGTGCTCACCGGGATCCTCTTCGCCCTGCAGCACGTCGCCCTGGTCGCAGGCGTCGACCTCGTCAGCGCCGTCGTGCTGATGCTGCTCCTCGTCGTCCTCGCCATCCCGTTCCGGTTCCTCACCGGGTGGGTCTACAACCGCACCTCGAGCCTGTTCCTCGTCGGCCTGCTGCATGCGATGGGCAACGCCGTCACCGGTGGCAGCGGCTTCCACACCGGACTCCTCGCCCGGCTCTACCCCGAGCAGCAGGTCGCGACGATGGCGCACCTGTTCGCCTTCTTCGCGCTCGGCCTCGTCGTGCTGGCCGTCACCCGGGGCCGCCTCGGTCGTCAGCGTCCGGTCGGCTCGCTTGCAGCACGGCCCGAGCAGCGCGTCGGCGCCGTCTAGGCAAGCCGCGTGCCCGTCGCCCGGTGCCTGCTCGCCGGCGGGAGCGGACGTCGGTCAACCCGCGGCGGCGGCTGTTCCTGATCCTACTGCCGGGGATCGGGACCGGCGCCGAATGAGGTCACGAGGCCGGGACCGTCTGCGGGGATCGGTCCATGACTCTCGACCGGGCCGGCGCCGCCCAGCAGGACCCGGGTGAGAGCACCGCCGTCGGTCATCATCTCCTCCAGCGAGGCGCGCAGGTCGTCGTCGCCGACCTCGCCCGCGCGCTCGACCGCCCGCAGGACCGCCCGTCGTACGAGCTCCTTGGTGAACGAGGCCGTCGTCCCCTCGGCGCCTGCCGCGACGTCGTCGAGGACGTCCGGGGTGAACGCCAGGTCGGCGGCGTACAGGTCAAGCAGCGCACGCCGGGCACGAGCGTCGGGCAGCGGGATCTCGACGGCGAGGTCGACGCGACCGGGTCGCTGGGCGAGCGCGGGCTCGAGCACGTCCGCCCGGTTGGTCGTCAGGAGGAAGACGACGTCGGAGTCGGCGGCCAGGCCGTCGAGCGCGTCCAGGACCTCGAAGAGCAGGGGCGACGACGAGCGGTGGCTGCGCTCCTCGGCGACGAGGTCGCAGTCCTCGAGCACGACGATCGCCGGCTGCAGGGCGCGGGCGGTGTCCGCGGCCTGGGTGACGAACTGCAGCGACAGGCCCGACAGCAGGATGACGGTCGAGTCCTGGGCCGCGCCGACGAGGTGACGGACCGTGTGGGTCTTGCCCGTGCCGGGCGGGCCGTAGAGCAGGACGCCGCGCTTGAGGTGCTGCCCGGCCGCGACGAGCTCCGCGCGGTGCCGGCCGATGCCGAGCACATGCCGCTCCACGCGGGCGAGGAGGCCCTCCGGAAGGACGACCTCCCCGGCGGGGACGGCCGGACGTCGGACGAACGTGACGCCGCCCGCGCCGGGCTCGTAGCTCGAGGCTGTGAAGGTGACTGCCTGGCCGCGCAGGACGCTGTGCGCGTTCATCGCCTCGCGGATCTCGGTGAGGACGACAGCGCCGACACCGCCCTCGGCGGCGAGGACCTCGAGCTGCGGAGGGCTGCCGAACTGGGGCCGGCCGCCGCGCTGGAGCAGGGCGACGGGCACACCGTCGTGTCGAAAGAGGTGCACGCCGTAGCTGACCGTCGCCCGCTCCTCGTCGGGACCGACCGGGACCGTGGTGTAGTCGACCGGCCCGAGAGGGAACTGGCCCCACTGCCCGGCGACCTGGAGGATCTCCGACAGCCCGTTGTGCCAGCGCTGGTCGCCGCCGCCGATACCCACCAACGTGCCACCGCCGTGCGAGGCGACCACCCGTTCGACGGCGACGTCGGCGTCCGCGAGCCGCAGCGGGCTGACCATCTCGGTCAACGTCGCGAGGCTGCGCGGGTCGACGCCGAGGTGGGCCTGCAGGAGCGGGAGCAGAGGTTCGCGCCCCCGGGCACGGGCGGTCTCGGCCTGCTGCTGGGCCAGCTCACCCAGGCGGTGGAAAGCCCGGAGGAAGGACTCGAGGTCAGATTCGGACGCACCGGGACTCATGGCCGGATCCTGTCAGGCCGACGTGGCCTGTCGCAGCGGTATCGCCACCACCGCGTCCACGGCCCCGACACCGCCGGGGCCGGTCCACCACGGGGCTCGCTCAGGCTACGGGTACGGCCCGGCAGCCGCGGACGGAACGGATGACGCCGGTCTTTGGGTAGTCGTCCCGGTCCCGCTGGTCCCGCGTGGGGAACTCGAAGAGGTCGATCATCAGTTGCAGCGGGTAGGCGATGCGCTGGTGGGACGTCACGAGGAGGTCTCCGTCGACGACGATCCGGACCTCGACGCTGTCCCACTCGGCGGCGTACGTGTGCTTCTCCGTGGTGTCGACGGGGAGGACGACGTCGTGCATCTCGGTCCTCAGCCGGGGGTCGTGGTGCGCCTTGACGCCCAGGCGCACGGCCGAGCCCGTCGGTGAGGTCGCGTTGCCGAAGAGCTCCGCGATGCAGATCTCACCGCAGTGCTTCGGGGAATCCTCCTCGAAACCGACGAGCCAGATGCCCAGCATGCAGTCCGGGTCCGCGCTCGCCCGCGCTGCCACCTCGACGCGACCGTACGTCGGTGTCCACAGGTAGCGCGACGGCTGGGCGGTCCGCACCTGCAGACCCGCCTGCTGACGGTGCTGGCCCTCGAAGCTGCCCGGGGGACCGGACCAGGTTCCGGTCTGGATGTTCGACACGCGCATGGGGCCGTCGTCGGGCCGCCACGGCGGCTGGTCGGCGTCGATGCGCAGCCGGAGCCCGTCAGCGCCGAGGTCGTACCGTGCGGCAGAGCGTTCCGGTGTGGTCCAGTGGGGCAGGTAGTGGGGGACCCACCGGCTCTCGTCGAGCGAGGGCCCGCTGAAGCAGTCCGTGAGCTCCAGCTCGAGCCGGGGCCGTGAGCGTGAGCGTGAGCGCTCCTCACGGTGCATGTGCTTCCCTCCTTCGCCGGACCGCCCCTCGCGCCGCACGAGACGATCGTGTCACCTCGGGTCCAGGCCGGTGAGGTCTGCGCTCACCCGCCAGAGCCGTGCCGCTGCTGCCGCGTCGTAGGTCTGTCCCGACGACCGTCGTGCCCTGCTGCCGACGAGGTACAGGCCCGTCCGGCCGGCGAGGGCGGGCGACGACGCCGCGTGGATCGACGTGGTGGCGCCGGAGCGTGGGCTCTTGAGGAAGGGGCGCAGGAGCGGGACGAGGAGGCGTTGGGCCCCGCCGGGGTCCTCCGCCCCGAAGGACGTCCGCACCACACCGGGGTGCAGGGCGTTGGCGGTGACGGTGCCGGTCCCGAGCCGACGTGCGAGCTCGTACGTGAACAGGACGTTGGCGAGCTTGGACTGGCTGTACGCCCGGGCGCCCGAGTAGGACTGCTCGCCCTGCAGGTCGTCGAAGTCGATCCGACCCTGCTTGTGGGCGTCGGAGGCGACCGTGACCACGCGTCCCGCGCCCTGCGCCAGCCGGTCCAGGAGCAGGGAGGTCAGCAGGAACGGCGCGAGATGGTTGAGCGCGAAGGTGTGCTCGAGGCCGTCGGCGGTGACGTGGCGGGTGTGCCAGTGGCCGCCGACGTTGTTGACCAGGACGTCGAGGCAGGGAAGGGTGCGCAGCACCTCGTGTGCCAGCCGGCGGACCTCCGTCTGGGAGGAGAGGTCGGCGACGAAGACGTGGACGGGCGAGTCGGCCGCCGCACCGATCTCCTTCGCGGTCCGCTCGGCCCGGGCACGGTCCCGGCCCGTGATGGCCATGCGCGCGCCCATCGCGGCGAGACCGGCGGCGGTCGCCCGGCCGATGCCCGCGGTACCGCCCGTCACGAGCACGGTCCGGCCGGTCATCGAACCTGCGTCGGCGTGCGACATGTCCACTCCTCCCGCGTGCTCAGGCGTCCCGGCGTCGCAGCACGACGGCGGCGGCGACCATGGGCAGGACGGCGTAGGCGGCGACGACCAGCACGCCGGTCCACGGGGCGAGGTCGCTGGAGTCCGCGAGGGTGGAGTCGCTGACGGTGACGAACGCGGCGGCCGCGGGCATCGGCAGGTAGGTCACGACGGTCTCGACCCAGTCCAGGGTGATGAAGCTGAGGATGCCGGGCAGGAGCAGCAGGACGGTGAGCGCGACGGTCACGGTGGCGGCGGTCGAGCGCAGGAGCGTGCCGATGCCGAGGGCGAACAGGGCGGCGGCGACGAGGAAGTAGATGACGCCGCCGTAGATCTGCCACGTCTGGGCGCCGTCGAGGGCGGGGACCAGGTCGTACTCGGCGAGCAGGGAGCGGGTGACGAGGGAGGACAGGGCCAGGCTCGTCACCGAGGTCACGACGGTGACGACCGCCAGTGCGATGGTCTTCGCGAGGAGTACGGGCACCCGCGTGGGGACGGCGGTGAGGGTGGAGCGGATCATGCCGGTGGAGTACTCCCCGGTGATGAGCAGCGCACCGAGCACGGCGATCGTCACCGTCCCGAGCGGGTACCCGCCCGAGACGATCTCGGCGCCGTGGACGGTGGTGAGTGCGGCCGCCCCGGGCGACTCGGCCAGGAGGTCGAGCGACATGGCCTGGCCGAGGGCGAAGAGGGTCATGAGGGCGGCGGCGATGCCCAGGACCCACCAGGTCGAGCGCAGGGAGAACATCTTGATCCACTCCCCGCGCATGACGCCGGCGAAGCTCAGCCGGGCGTGCACCGGCGCGAAGGGCGCGTGGCGCGGACGGACGGGTTCGGTGGTCTCGACGACGGTGCTCATCTCAGATCGCCCTCCTGGGGGTGGATCGGCTCGGAGTGGTACTCGACGGCGCCCTGGGTCAGGCTCATGTAGGCCTCCTCGAGGCTGGCGGACCGGGGGCTGAGCTCGTGCAGGACGATGCCGTGCGCGGCGGCGGTCTCGCCGATCCGCTGGGCGGTGAGGCCGTGGAGCTCGAACCCGCCGGGCTCGGCGGCGGTGATGGTGACGTCGTCCCCGCGCAGGAGCTCGGCCAGCGCCGTGGCGCGGGGCGAGCGGACCCGCACGGTGGCACCGGTGACGGAGTCGATGACCTCCTGCACCGGCCCGGCGGTGATGATCCGCCCGCGACCGATCACCAGAAGCTGGTCGGCGGTCTGCGCCATCTCGGACATCAGGTGCGAGGACAGGAACACGGTTCGGCCCTCGGTGGCGAGGTCGCGGACCAGGTGACGCACCCACTGCACGCCCTCGGGGTCCAGCCCGTTGACCGGCTCGTCCAGGATCAGGGTGCGCGGGTCGCCGAGCATCGCGGCGGCGATGCCGAGCCGCTGACCCATGCCCAGGGAGAACCCGCCCACCCGCTTGCGGGCCACCCCGGCCAGGCCGGTCATCTCGATGACCTCGTCCACCCGCCGCGTGGAGATGCCGTGCGTGGCCGCCATCGTGCGCAGGTGCAAGCGGGCGGACCGCCCGCTGTGGACCGCCTTGGCGTCCAGCAGGACGCCGACCTCGTTCAGTGGCGAGCGGTGCTGCGCGTACGGCTTGCCGTTGACGCTCACGCTGCCCGCCGTCGGCCGGTCCAGCCCCACGACCATGCGCATGGTTGTGGACTTCCCGGCACCGTTGGGCCCGAGGAACCCCGTCACCGAACCCGGGGCGATCGTGAAGCTGATGTGGTCGACGGCGACCTTCTCGCCGTAGCGTTTGGTGAGCTCGTGTGCCTCGATCATGGACGTGCCCTTCTCGTGGTGGGGGGTGTCGGGGGTCAGAGCGTGATCGCGACCTTGCCGCGGGCCGTGCCGGTCTCCAGGGCGCGCATCGCAGCGGCCGCCTGGTCGAGCGGGTAGGTGCGCTGGAGGCTGGCTGCGAGCTCGCCGTCCTCGATGAGGGCCGTGAGCCGGTGCAGGTCGTGGGTGCGGACGTCGGCGATGAACGACGTCAGGCGCTGACCGATGAACGGTGACAGCGTCACCGCCCGGAGCTGCCTGCTCATGCCGCCGGTGAGGGAACCGCCGTCCTCGCCGCCGGTGAGGACGGCGGTCCCGTGCGGCGTGAGGGCCCGACGCAGGCGCGACAGGCTCGGGTTGCCCGCGATGTCGATGATGAGGTCGTACCGGCGGGTGCCGTCCGCGAAGTCCTCACGGGTGCGGTCGACGACGTGCTCGGCGCCGAGCGACCGCACGAGGTCCGCCTTGCCAGGGCTGCAGACGCCGGTGACGTGCGCCCCTGCCGACCTGGCCAGCTGGACGGCGTAGCTGCCGACGCCGCCCGAGGCCCCGATGACCAGAACCTCCTGGCCCGCCTGGACCTGGCCCCGGTCGTGGACGGCCTGCAGCGCGGTCACCGCGGAGACCGGGAGCGTGGCGGCCTGGGCGAACGACAGGCCCGCCGCCTTGGCGGCCAGCCGGTCCTCGGCGACGAGCGCGTACTCGGCGAACGTGCCGCGACCGAACCCGAAGACCTCGTCCCCGCCGGCGAAGCCCGTCACTGCGGCTCCGACCGCGACCACCGAACCGGCGACCTCCGTCCCGAGCACCGGGTTGCGGGGTCGGCGCGGCCCGAAGAAGAGGCGGCTCAGGTAGGGCAGGCCGGTCATCGCGTGCCAGGCGCCGCGGTCCAGACCGGCTGCGGCGACGCGCACGAGCACGTCGTGGGCGCCGGGTCGGGGACGCGGGACCGTCGCGAGGCGGAGGACGTCGGAGCGGCCGTACCTCTCGTGCACCACCGCCCGCATGGTGAGGCCGGCGGGGGTGCCGAAGCCGTCCGTCCCTTCGGTGGAGGGCGACGGCGCCCTGTCACCGCGCACGGCGCACCGCCAAGGGCGTGTGCTCGGCACGGTCCAGCCGGGCACCGGCGAGGAGCAGCCACAGCCCGAGGAGCAGCTCGCCGAGGAAGGTGAGCTCGGAGACGCGGATCGGCATGTCCAGGCCCAGGACGGCGGCGACCGTGTCGAAGGCGTACCCGGCCCCGGCGAGGACCAGCAGGGCGCCGACGACCGTGGGGACGAAGCTGGACCTGGTGGCGAGGTAGCCGAGGAGGACCAGGTGTATCCCGAACAGGAGCAGCCCGATGTCGTAGATGCCCTGGAAGGCCGACAGCTCGAGCATCACCTGGGTGCTCACCTGGTCCGGGGACGAGGCGGCACCGGGGCCGCTGCCGAGGACGTCAAGAGCCCGCAGCAGCTGCCCGACGGCCACGAGCAGCACCGCGGTGTACACCAGCCGGAAGGCGGCGGCGAGCACCGCGACCGCGACGCTGACGGGCCGGAACACCCGGTACAGGGCCCAGGCCACGAGGACGTCGAGGACGACGATGGCCAGCCACGCGAGCACCCCCAGGCGGAATGTCCCCTCGCGCCCGGTGATCTCGGCGGTCGTGGAGACGGCGTCACCGGGGGTGATCATCCCCTCCAGCACGACGAAGTAGGCGAACGCCCCCGTGCCTGCCATGAGCAGGAGCGAGAGCCCCGCGACGGCGCCCGCCCGGCGGACCGTCCACCGGGTGCTCGAGGCGGGAGCGGGGGGCAGGGGCTGTGCTGGAAGACGGGTGTCCACGTGGTCGGTCATGGTGGTGCCTCTTCTCTGGAGGGTGGTGCACGGTCGCGCAGGTCCTGACGTGTCCCGACCGTCTGACCGGTCACACCGAGGCTAGGAAGGGAGGGCGGCCCGCCACGATGGGGCAGGCTGCACGGCTGCGGGGGGTGAGCACCCGGGACGTACGGCCTACCCCACCCCGGGGCCGGTCGTCGGCTGGCCGGTCACGCGTGAGCGCTCGGCCGGGGCCCCGCGGCTGACTAGAGTCGCGACCATGGCGCTGCGGATCGTCTTCGCCGACGACAGCTACCTGGTCCGTCAGGGCGTGAGCTCGATGCTGGCCGAGGTCGAGGGCATCGACGTGGTGGCGGTGGCGAGGGACCTCGACTCGCTCGTCGACGCCGTCGCCGAGCACGAGCCCGACGTGGTGCTGACCGACATCCGGATGCCCCCGACCGGCACGGACGAGGGGATCCGGGCGGCGAGGCGGATCCGGTCGGACCATCCGGGGGTCGGCGTGGTGGTCCTGTCGCAGTACGTCGACGAGGACTACGTCTTCGACCTCCTCGCCGACGGTGTGGCAG
Source organism: Georgenia muralis (assembly GCF_003814705.1). Lineage (NCBI taxonomy): Bacteria > Bacillati > Actinomycetota > Actinomycetes > Allobogoriellales > Allobogoriellaceae > Georgenia > Georgenia muralis. Next base: position 3,141,076 of record NZ_RKRA01000001.1, read on the forward strand.
GCATGGGATACATGCTCAAGGAGCGGCTCAGCGACGTCGAGGAGCTCGTCCGCGCCCTGCGGGAGGTCGGTCGCGGAGGATCCGTGCTCGATCCCGCGGTGGTCGAGGCCCTGATGGCCCGCCGCCGCGGCGACGCCCCGCTGCTGGGGCTGACGGAGCGTGAGCGCGAGGTCCTCCACGAGATGGCCACCGGCCGGAACAACGCGACGATCGCGAGATCGCTGTTCATGAGCGACCGCGCCGTGGAGAAGCACATCGGGTCCCTGTTCCAGAAGCTCGGGCTCGTCGACGAGCAGGACGTCAGCCGGCGGGTGATGGCGGTTCTCGCCTACCTGGAGGCCACCTCGGGCCGGTGACCTCCTCGCCCTGCCCCGCCCTGCCCCGCCCGCACCGACCCGGTGCGGCGGACCCTCTACCCCCGGCGGCGGAAGAGGGTCACACTCGCGGCATGGGTACGCCCCGCCCGACCGTCCTGCTGCGCCGGGGGCTGCTGCGCCGGTGCGTCGTGGTGGCGGGCCTGGCCGGCTTCGTGCTCGCGACCTACGTCCTCGTCGTGCTCGGTGGCGGCGTGGTCGCGGGGCGTACCGCGTCACCGAGCGTGGCCCTGTCCGTCCTGGCGACCACGGTCGTGGCGTTGTCGTTCGTTCCCGTCCAGTCCGCGCTCGAGGGCTTCGCCGACCGGCTGGGGCACCCCGCCGCCGCCACGCCGTACGACGTCCTGAGCCGCTTCCCCGGCGCGGTCACCGGCGGCGACGCGCCGGCCGGCCTCCCCATGCGCATGGCCACGATGCTCGCTCAGGGCACAGGGGCGCAGTGGGCCGAGGTCTGGCTCCGCGTCTCCGGCCGGCTGACCCTCGCGGCCACGTGGCCCCCGCACCCCGGCCCGGGCGGTCCGCCGCCGTCCGACGACGGCGCCTCGCCGGACGGTCTGCGGTCCCTGCCCGTCCGGGACGACGGCCAGGTGCTGGGTGTGCTGCGCCTGAAGGAGCGACCCGGCTCGGTCCTGACGGCGGTCGAGGAGCGGCTGTTCGCCGGTCTGGCCGCGCAGGCCGGTCGCATGCTGCGCCTCGTCGCGCTGCGCGCCGACCTCGAGGACCGCCGCGCCGAGCTGGCCGCGCGGGCCGAGGACCTCAAGGCCTCCCGCGAGCGCCTCATCGCCGCTCAGGACGCCGAGCGGCGGCGCCTGGAGCGGGACATCCACGACGGGGCCCAGCAGCACCTGGTCGCCCTCATGGTCAACCTGCGGCTCGCGCAGACGATCGCGGTCCGCTCGCCACGACGGGCGGCTCGCGTCCTCGCCGAGCAGGCCGACGCCGCGGGTGCGGCGATCGAGACGCTCTCCTCGCTGTCCCGCGGGATCTATCCCCGGACCCTCGCGGACGTGGGACTGCTGCCGGCTCTCCGGACCGGGGCGGCCACCGGCGCCATCCTGGTCACCATCGACGGCACGAGCCTCGGGCGGCTCCCGGCGGCCGTCGAGGCCGCGCTCTACTTCTGCTGCATGGAAGCGGTGCAGAACGCTGCGAAGCACTCCGGGGCGGGCGGCGTCAGCGTGCGTGTCGAGGAGCTGCCCCGCCGGTGGCGCCTCAGCATCGAGGACGACGGGACCGGGTTCGACCCGGGGGGCGCGAGCCGGTCCGGGACGGGCGCGGGCCTGGCCAACATGCGCGACCGGATCGACGCGGTCGGGGGCTCCCTCACCGTGACGTCGGCGCCCGGCGCGGGCACGACCGTCACCGCGGAGGTCCCCCGGGCGCATCTCGACGAACCCTCGGCGACGGCCCGCACCGCCGTCGGTCGGGCGCCCTGAGATGCGCAGCCGGATCGCCTGGTCGATCCTCGCCGTGGTCACGGTCGCCGCCGTCCTGGACACCGCCTTCACCGCCGCGCACCGCTCGCTCCTGAGCGAGGCGACGTGGGCCGACCACGGATGGCCGCTCGCCCCTCTCGCCGGGATCGGCAGCGCCCTGATGGGCGCCCTCATCGTCGCGCGCCACCCCAGGCACCCGATCGGCTGGCTGCTGTGCGCGGCGAGCCTGCTCTCGGTGACGCTGGCGGCCGATGCCTACAGCGTCTGGGTGCTCGACGGTGGCGGACCGGGCCGACCCGAGTGGGCCCACGTCGCGGCCTGGGCCTCACCCCTGCTGGGTTGGCCGGCCTTCACGGCGCTGGTCGTCGTCTTCCTCATCTCTCCCGACGGCCACCTCCCCTCCCGACGGTGGCGGTGGGCGCTCTGGGTCACCATGGCGGGACTGGTCCTCCACACGCTCGGCACGCTGACGATCCGGCCGGAGGAGTTCGTCGTGGGGGAGGACCACGGCCACCGCAGCGTGTCCGGTCCGCTCCTCAACGTCGGTGCGGCGCTCGTCGCCACCGGTCTCGTGGCTTCCGCCGTGTCCGTCGCGTGGCGCCTGCGGACCGCGCGCGACGACGAGCGTCGGCAGGTCCTCTGGATCGCGTCCTCCGCCGCCCTGCTGGCGACCGGCGTGCTCGTCATCCTCGCCGTCCCCCGCGTCCAGGGCATCGAGGGCACCTGGTTGGCAGCCCTGCCGCTGCGGGTGGCCCAGCTCGCGGTGCCGCTGTGCGTCGCGGTCGCGGTGCTGCGCCACCGCCTCGTGCAGATCGACCTCATCGTCAACCGCGCGCTGGTGCTTGCCCTCGCCACCTCGCTGGTGGCCGGCGGCTACGTCGTCGTGGTCGTGGTCGTGGGACGCGCCCTCGGTCAGGGCGCCCCGGGGTTCTGGCGCTCCCTGGTCACGACCGCGCTCGTCGCGCTGGCCTTCCAGCCGCTCCGGCGCCGCGTGGTCGCCCTCGCGGACCGGCTGGCGTTCGGCGCGGCGGCCGCCCCCTACGAGGCGCTCGCCGATCTCAGCCGCCGCCTCGGGGACCGGTTGGACCTTTCGAACCTGCTTCCGGCCGTGGCCGACGCGGCCGCGCACGCGGTGGGCGCGCGGCGTGTCGTCGTCCTGCTCCACGTCGCCCTCGGGCCCGACCAGGTGGCGGTCTGGTCCGCCGCCGGAGCCGGGCCACGAGGGCCGGGGATCGACCTCGCCGTGCGCGACGGCGGAGAGCTGCTCGGCCTCATCACCGTCGAGATGCCGCCCGGTCGGCCCTTGCGCCGGTGGGAGCGACGCCTCCTGGCCGACCTGGCCGACCAGGCCGGCATCGCGTTCCGGAACGCGCGGCTGTCCGCCGAGCACACGGCGCAGGTGGAACGGCTCGGCGCGCGCACGCACGAGCTCGCCGCCTCGCGCCGACGCCTCATCAGCGCGGCGGACGCCGAGCGCAGCCGCACCGAGCGGGCGATCGCCCAGCAGGTCCTGATCCACCTCACGCCGCTGCCGGACCGGCTGCGGCAGCTCTCGGCGCACCCGCCGCAGGGGGCCCTCGACGCCGCAGCGCTCGGACCGCTGCTCGCGTCGCTGACGACGGCACTGGAGTCCTGCGGGAGATCACCCGGGGCGTCTTTCCCGCCCAGCTCGTCCGTTCCGGGCTCCCCATGGCGCTGACGTCGCTGCTGGCGCGGACCCCGGACGCCGGGACGCTGGTCGTCCGCGACCGCGCGGCAGGTCGACGGTTCGACGTCGGCATCGAGGCTGCCGCGTACTTCTGCGTGGCCGAGGCGGTGCAGGAGCTCGCCGGTCCTGTCGCCGTCGTCCTCGACGCACCTGACGGCGCGATGCTCCTGGTCATCACCGGGCCCGACAGCGGGGCCGTTCCTCTCGCCCGGATGCGCGACCGGGTCGAGGCGGCTGGTGGTTCGGTGTCGGTCGCGCGGAGCGACGGACGTGCCGTCCTGGAGGTCCGCGCCGCGTCGGCGGCGGCCGTGGCGTGAGCTCGCGCGGTCAGCGACGCGCGTCGGACCACGCCTGCTGGAGGCGGTCGGGCCCCAGGGCGGCCTTGTGCAGGTAGGCGGCGGCACCGGACTCGGCCACGAGCTGCTCGCCGACGTCGTCGTCGTAGGTGGACAGGAGCAGCACGGTCGGGACCGGCGACCCGCGGAGCAGCCGTCTGGTGGCCTCCAGACCGTCGATACGGGGAAGGTTCACGTCCATGAGCACGAGGTCCGGGAGCACCTCGGCGGCCGCGGCGACGGCCTCCTCGCCGGAGGAGGCGACTGCGACGACCTCGAACCCCGGCGTCTCCCCCACGACGGAGACCATGGCGAGGAGGAACGCCGCGACGTCGTCAACCACCAGCACCCGCACGACAGTCAACGCCGACACCTCCTGGGTTGATCATGGCGCTGGGGCCGGCGCCGGGGGAGGAGGTCAGCCGCACGACGGGCGGTGCCAGCCCCACGACTGCCGGTCACGGAGCCGAGGCGCCGGGCCGACGGGCGCCCGGAACGCGGCTCACGGGCGCGCCATCGGACTCATCGTGCTCCTACGATCAGGGGGTGCCGACTCCGGTCCTCGCGACCAAGCTGTTCGCGCCGGCCCGGCGCTCGCAGGTGGTCGAGCGCCCGCGACTGACCGCACAGCTGGACGCCACCCTCGACGCGGGCCACCGGCTCACGCTCGTGTCCGCGCCCGCCGGGTTCGGCAAGACCACCGCGCTGAGCGACTGGCTGGTCCACCTCGCCCGGCGTCAGCCACAGGTCCGCGTCGCGTGGCTCTCCCTGGATGACGCCGACAACGACCTCACCCGCCTGATGACGCACGTCGTCGCCTCCCTCGACGGCGCCGGCCTGGGCGTCGACCCGGCCGTGCTGGAGGCTCTGCACACCGGGCCGCCCGCGACCGCGCTGACCGCCTTCGTCAACGACGTCACGCGCGCCGGTGGCAGCGCGGCGGGGAAGCGGTGGGTGCTGGTGCTCGACGACTACCACGTCATCGAGGCGTCGGACGTGCTCGAGGCGGTGGCCTTCCTCCTCGAGCACGTCCCGGACCATCTGCGCCTCGTGGTGGCGACCCGCTCGGACCCGCCGCTACCGCTGGCGCGGCTGCGCACGAGTGGCCGGCTCACGGAGGTCCGGGCCGCCGACCTCCGCTTCCGCCCCGACGAGGCGCGGGAGCTGCTCAACCGGGCCATGGGGCTGGATCTGACCCCGGCGGACGTGGACGCCCTCGAGGGGCGTACCGAGGGCTGGGTCGCCGGGCTCCAGCTCGCCGCCTTGTCCCTGCGCGGCATGACCGGGCCGGGTGAGGTCGCCGGCTTCGTCGAGGCGTTCACCGGCAGCAACCGGTTCGTCATCGACTACCTCGCCGACGAGGTGCTGGCCAGGCAGGACAGCTGGGTCCGCGACTTCCTGCTCGACACCGCCGTCCTCGACCGCCTCACCGGCCCCCTGTGCGACGCCGTCACCGGTCGGGCGGACGGCACCTCGATGCTGGTGGACCTCGAGCGTGCCAACCTGTTCCTGGTCCCGCTCGACACCGACCGCCGCTGGTACCGCTACCACCACCTGTTCGCCGACGTCCTCCAGGCGCGCCTGCGCGCCGACCGCCCCGACCGCGTGCCGGGGCTGCACCAGCGGGCCGGGGTGTGGCTCGGCGACCACGGCCTCGTGGAGGACGCCGTCCGGCACACGCTCGCCGCGGGGGACGTCGGCCGTGCCGCTCACCTCATGGAGACGGCGCTGCCGGAGCTGCGCCGCAACCGCCGGGACGGCGTGCTGCTGTCCTGGGTGCCGCTGCTGCCCGAGGCCGTGGTCCGGCGCAGCCCGGTCCTGAGCATCCTCTCCGGCTGGTCGCTGATGATGTCCGGCGACCTCGACGGGGCCGAGGCCCGGTTCGACGACGCCGAGGTGGCGCTCGCCGCGGGCGCTGTCGACCCGGGCCTCGCCGCCGCCTGGGCCGACACCGACGACCTCCGCACGGCGCCGGCGATCCTGGCGGTCTACCGCGCGTCGCTGGCCCAGGCCCGTGGCGACGTCGCCGGAACCGTCCGTCACGCGCGACGTGCCCTCGAGCTCGCCAGGCCCGGCGACCACTTCGTGCGCGGGGCCGGTGCGGGGTTCCTCGGCCTGGCCGCCTGGGCGGCCGGGGACGTGCGCGAGGCCCTGTCCACGTTCAGCGGGGCGCTGCACAGCCTGCGTGCGGCGGGGAACCTCGTCGACGAGCTCGACGGCACCGTGGTGCTCGCCGACATGTGGGTCGCCACCGGCCGGCCCGGCCGCGCCCGACGGCTGTGCGAGCAGGCGCTGCAGACCGCCACCGACGGTGGTCACCCGTACCTGCGGGCCGCCGCCGACCTGCACGTCGCCCTGGCCGAGCTCGACCGGGAGATCGACGAGCTCGCCGGCGCCGAGGTCCACCTCGAGACAGCCCGGGTCCTGGGCGAGCGGACGTCGATCACCGAGAACCGGCACCGGTGGTTCGTGGCGATGTCGCAGGTGCGCGCCGCCCGCGGGGACCACGAGAGCGCAGCCGCCCTGCTCGACCAGGCCGAGCTGCTGTACCGGCACGGCTTCTACCCCGACCTGCGTCCGATCGCCGCCATGAGGGCTCGCGTCCACATCGGCGCGGGCGACCTGGCGGCGGCGCGCGCCTGGGCCGAGCGACGAGGGATCGGCGTCGGCGACGACCCGGACCTCCTGCGCGAGTACGAGCACCTGACTCTGGCGCGGCTCCTCCTCGCCGACCACCGCGCCGGACGTCACGACGCGGGCAGCGCGTCCCCGGCCGAGGTGCTGGGGCTGCTGGACCGGCTGCACACCGCGGCCGTCAGCGACGGGCGGGAGGGCAGCGTGCTGGAGATCCGGGTGCTGCAGGCGCTCGCCCACGACGCCCACGGGGACCTCTCCTCGGCGCTGGCCAGGCTCGGTCGCGCCCTGGGGGAGGCGCCCGAGCCGGACAGCCACGTGCGCCTCTACCTGGACGAGGGTGCCCCGGTGCTCGCGCTGCTGGACCGGCTCGCGCGACTCCCGGAACCGACCGCCGGTGCCGACGACGAGGCCTTCCACGGCGAGGGTGGCGAAGCGGTGCCGGCGCGCGCGCGTCGGCTCCTCGAGCGTGTGCGTACGGTCGAGCTCGCCGAGCCCGCGCCGCCATTGGTGGAGCCCCTGAGCCACCGCGAGGTCGATGTGCTGAGGCTGCTCGCCACCGAGCTGACCGGACCCGAAATCGCCCGGGAGCTCTACATCACGGTCAACACCCTGCGCACCCACACCAAGCACATCTTCACCAAGCTCGACGCCAGGACGCGGGCGGCCGCCGTGCGACGCGCCCGCGAGCGGGGGCTCCTCCAGCCCCCGCTCGAGCCGCCGGGTCACCGGACCGTCACCACGTCAGTCACATCATGAGGTGATGCCCCGTCACCCGGCCGGCTCCTAGGTTCCAGTCATCCCCGCGGCCCCCGCCGCGGACCGAGCCGAACAGGAACCGTCATGACCGTCACCCGCACCACCCTCATCCGGTCAGCAGCCCTCGCCGCCGTCGCCGCCGGCCTGATCTTCATCGGTGTCCAGATCGGCCACCCACACTCCGACGTCACGGCCGTCACCACGACCGAGTGGGCCGTGCGTAACTCGTTGAAGGTGGTGATGACCGTGCTGGCCCTGGCCGGCATCACCGGCATGTACCTGCGTCAGGTGAGGCAGACGGGTCTGCTGGGCCTGGTCGGGTACCTCGTCTTCGGCGCCGGCTACCTCGTCCTCATGAGCACCGCCTTCGTCAGCGCAGTCGTCCTCCCCGCCATCGCGGGCACCGATCCCGGCTACGTCGACGACGTCCTCGCCGCCGCGACCAACGGCAGCGCCGTCGGTGACATCGGCCTCATGCAGGCTGCGCTCAGCGTCACGGGGATCACCTTCCTGGGCGGGGGCCTGATCTTCGGCATCGCCCTGTACCGGGCACGCGTCCTGGCCCGGTGGGCGGCCGCACTCCTCGCCGTCGCCAGCCTCCTGACCGCCTCGCTCGCCGTCCTGCCGGACGCCTTCTTCCGGTTCCTGGCCTTCCCCAACTCCATCGCCATGATCGGCCTGGGCTACTCCCTCTGGGTGTCCACGCGCGTCGCGGCCACCACGGCGGTGGGCGCCTCGCCCCGCACCCCGGCGAGCGCACGGTGACCACGCCAACCGGGGTCGGGACCGCGCCGGCGAAGACGCTGACCACCGCCGCCTCGGTGAGCTCGGGCTGGGTCATCAATGCCGTCGTCGCCGAGGGGGTGATCCGCCGCCCGGCCACCCGTGGGGCGGGCCGCCGGTCTCGCTCGACGGGTGGGCGATGATCCGGCGACAGCACGGGACGGCCCACTACCAGATCCGGGTCGAGGGACACCTCGACGAGTGCTGGTCGACGTGGTTCGGCGGGATGTCGCTCACCCGTGACGGCGACGGCGCAACCACCCTGCGCGGGCCGGTCGCCGACCAGGCCGCGCTGCACGGACTCCTCGTCAAGGTGCGTGATCTGGGAGTCCCCCTGATCTCGGTGAGGGCGGCTGACGCACCTGACGCACCTGAGGCACCTGACGCGTTGAGCGAGCGTCGGCCGGTCGACGAGCCGCCGGACCGGTGCACCCGGCCCGGTCGGAGGCTGTTTCCGGGGGTGACTAGGCTCGACGAGATGGAGCTCCTCCGGGACGCGGTGGACGAGGCGGCCGAGCGCACCGGGTTCTCGGGCGTGGTCCGCCTGGACCGCCGGGGTCGCACCGAGTTCTCCGTGGCCTACGGGTTCGCCGACCGCGCACACCGGATTCCCAACTCGCCCGAGACCCTTTTCGCGACCGCGAGCGGGTCCAAGGGCTTCACCGCCCTGGCGGTCATGGCCCTGGTCGAGCGCGGGACGCTCGAGCTCGCCACGCCTGCGCGGGTCGTTGCTGGGCGACGACCTGCCCCTGGTCGCCGACGACGTGACGGTCGAGCACCTCCTGGCGCACCGCTCGGGGATCCGGGACTACCTCGACGAGGACGCCCTGGGCGACGTCAGCGACTACGTCATGCCGGTACCGGTGCACGAGCTCGCGACGACGGAGCAGTTCCTGCGGGTGCTGGGCCCGTGCGACGCCGTCTTCCCCGCCGGCGAGCGGTTCGCGTACAACAACGGCGGGTACGTGCTGCTCGCGCTGCTGGCCGAACGGGCGAGCGGTGTCGGCTTCCACGAGCTGGTCCGCTCACGAGTCTGCGAGCCCGCGGGGATGGTGGACACGGGCTTCTTGCGGTCCGACGAGCTTCCCGGGTCTGCCGCCCGCGGCTACCTCGCCGTCGACGGCCTGAGGACGAACGTGCTCCACCTTCCCGTGCTCGGGAACGGCGACGGCGGGATCTACTCGACGGCCGCTGACCTCACCGCGTTCTGGGACGCCCTTCTCGCCGGCCGGATCGTCTCCCCGGAGCGGGTCGCGCAGATGCTGCAGCCGCGCAGCGTCTGGGCGGAGGGGTCCAGGCGCTACGGCCTGGGGTTTCACCTCGGCGGGACCACCGACCGGGTGTGGCTCGAGGGCCACGACGCCGGGGTGTCGTTCGTGAGCCAGCACCTGCCGTCGTCGTCGACCACCTACACCGTCATCTCGAACTGGTCGGAGGGCGCCTGGCCTGTCGTCGACCTGCTCGACTGACGGCGCGGGAACCCTTCGCTCACCTCGGCACCGCGCTCGCCTCGGCACCTCGGCGAGGCCGCAGGGCACACGACGCTGGGTAGGCTCGACCCATGGCCTCACGGTGGGTGCTGGTCGCGGTCTCAGCTGCTCAGCTGGCGGCCGGAGCAGCGGGGCAGGTCATCGCCCTCAGTGAGGGGCGAGCCTTCGACATCGACGTTTTGGGCTTTCGTGGGTCGCCCGCGCGGTTGGGCCGCGACTCGTGGCTGCTCGGGACCGGCTTGTCGGCTCCGGTCCTGATGCTGTCTGTCCAGGCGGTGGCGACGATCCGTCTGGCGGCAGGGTCCAGCCGTGGTGCGACACGGGTGCTCGGGTCGTTGGGCGCGTTGATGACGTGCGGGTACCTCATCGAGAAGGAGGCCCGCGGCGCGCTGTCGCCGGCGGGCTGGAACCCGACGACGACGCCCGCCGTGGCGGCGGGGCTCACCCTCGCCGTGACGATGGCCGTCCTGGGCCCGCGGCAGGCGTCCAGCAGCAGCTGATGCCGGCGCGCACCTGCGAGCCCCTCGCGGCCGGGTGTCGAGCCGGGCCGTGAGGGGCCCGCAAGGCGACTCTCAGCGGTGAGCGCGCGCGTGGCTGCGGGTCGATGGGAGACCAGGTGCCGATCATGCTCACGCCATGACCCCCGTCCGAGGTCCGGCCAGAGTCGATGGTCCCTGCCGAGCGGCGCACGTGATCCGCCGGCCATAGCCTCGCAGAACAGCGCGCCGGTTCGAGGACGAGCGCGGCAGGCGGGTGGGACCATCAGGCATGGAGGTCCGGTCGAACGAGGCGGAACGCCAGACCAGATCGCTGCGTCTGGCGAATGCCGGAGCAGCGGTGCTCCACGCGGTCCAGGCCGTCGCCGTGCTCGTGCTCGCCACGGACTTCGCCCTGCCGGTGACCGCGAGCTACATGGCCGGTCCGCCGGGTACGCCGCCCTCGGAGCCCGTGGTTCTCCTCGACATCTCCACCGGGGCGGCTGTCGCGGCGTTCCTGGCCCTGTCCGCGCTGGCGCACCTCATCGTCTCCACGGCGTGGTGGCACCGGTACGTCGCGGACCTGGGCCGCCAGCGCAACCCCGCCCGATGGGTGGAGTACTCGCTCTCGTCGTCGCTCATGATCGTCCTGATCGCACAGCTGGTCGGCATATCCGACGTGGCTGCCCTGCTCGCCCTGTTCGGCGTGAACGCCGCCATGATCCTGTTCGGCTGGTTGCAGGAGAACTACGAGCGCCCCGGAGGCGGCTGGCTGCCCTTCGTCTTCGGGTGCGTGGCCGGTGTGGTCCCGTGGCTGGCGATCACCGTCTACCTGCTGTCGCCCGGCTCGACGTCGTCGGCCTCGCCTCCGGGTTTCGTCTACGGCATCTTCGTGTCGCTGTTCGTCTTCTTCAACGCCTTCGCCCTCAACCAGTGGCTGCAGTACCGCGCCAACGGCCGGTGGCGGGACTACCTGTTCGGCGAGAGGGCCTACATCGTGCTGAGCCTGACGGCGAAGTCAGCCTTGGCCTGGCAGGTCTTCGGGGGCACGCTGGCCGCATGACCCTCGCGTCGAGGAAGCACCGCGTGGTCCGCCGAGTGGCGGGAAGGGCGGCCCGGCGCGGAGACGCGGCCCAGTAGTGTGGAAGGCGGTCGCGGCGCCTCGAAGGAGGCCGCGGCACGTCCGTGCACGGGGCGGTCGGCTCCTGCCGACCGGGGAAGGAGCGGATCGTGGAGACCTGGGCCACCCAGGAGGAGCTCGGCCGGCGTCTCGGGGTCGATACCCAGGCCGCGGGGGAGCTGCTCATCAGTGCTGGACTGAAGGTGGGCCGGGAGGCCACCCCCGACGCGCTGTCGCGGGGGCTCGCGGCGCCGGACGTCTCGCCGCTCGGCCGGCCGTTCCTCCGGTGGCAGACCGCGGAGGTCCTCCCGCTCCTCGAGCCCCTGGCGCGGCGCCTCCAGGAGGCACCGGCCGTCCCGGCCGCCCGTCCGTCCAGGACGCCTGCCAAGCGCCGCTCCCCTGCCACCCCCCCGAGGGCCACCCGTCCGCCCGCCACCGCGCCGGCAGCCGGCACGACCTTCGACGCGGTGATCGCGGTTCGCGCCGTCGCCGACCCGGACCCGGGGCCGACCGGCTGGGCCTACATGAACCAGCGCACCAGGGTCACCACGACCGGCGCGATGCCGTACGCGACGGAGAAGGAGGGCGAGCTGCTCGCCGTCCTTCACCTGCTGGACCACGCGCCGTCAGAGGCCCATCTCCTCATCAGGACCGACTCCGAGCACCTCGTGAAGGTCGCGACGGTGTGGGGGCCCACCTGGCATCGCAACGGCTGGAAGCAGCGCGACGGGCAGCGCCCGGAGGACCTCGCCCTCGTCGAGCCGCTCCTGACCACCATCGCGAAGCGGGCCGGCCGCGCCAGGTTCGGGCTGGCCGACAGCGGCGACGAGTTCATCGTCGCGGCGACCCGGAGTGCGCTGGAGGCCGCGCACCAGGAGAGCTCCTGACCGAGTCACCGACCGGCAGGGGCGGTCGCGGTCGCCCCCGCACGACGACCTCGGCGACAGTCCCGGCAGAGGGAGGGCAATGTGGCGTCCTTCTACCCCCCGGTCGACGCAGCACGTGTCCCTCATGTTCCACACCGGGGGCCGCACTCCCTGACCCGACCGGGCTGCTCGAGGGCGAGGGGGCGGTGTCCCAGGGTCGCGCGTTTCCTCGACGAGAGCGACCTCGAGGCCAAGGCACCTGCGCTCCGTGGCCCGGTTGCCGCCTGGATCGAGCTGAGGAGCGACCGTAGCCGTCGCGCGGACGGCGTGCTCCTGCCTCCCCGTGCTCACTGCTCCCGGGCGCCGGGGAGTACGGTCGGAAGACACAGCAGAGACGGACGCCGAGCTGCACGGGTCCTCGTGACGACGTGGCCCGCACCGCTGCGGCGTTCCAGGTGAAGGGACTCCACATGCGCGCTGCCCGGTACCACGGCCGAGGGGACATCCGGATCGAGGAGCTGCCGGAGCCGGAGGTGAGGCCCGGCGAGGTCGGCATCGACGTCGCGTGGTGCGGCATCTGCGGTTCCGACCTCCACGAGTACCTCGAGGGCCCGATCTTCGTGCCGGCGCCCGGCCACCCGCACCCGCTCTCGGGCGAGTCGGCGCCGATCACGCTGGGGCACGAGTTCTCGGGCGTGGTCTACGCCCTGGGCGAGGGCGTGGACGACATCGAGGTGGGCCAGCACGTCGTCGTGGAGCCGTACATCATCCGCGACGACGTCGACACCGGACCGCGGAGCAGGGACTACCACGTCTCGGCGGACATGGGTTTCATCGGGCTGTCCGGCAACGGCGGCGGCCTGGGCGAGAAGGTCTCCGTCAAACGCCGGTGGGTCCACCCGATCGACAGCGCCGTGCCGCTCGACGAGGCGGCGCTGCTCGAGCCGCTGTCCGTGGGGTACCACGCGGTGGACCGGTCGGGTGCGAAGGCCGGGGACTTCGTGCTCGTCGGCGGCGCCGGCCCGATCGGTCTACTGACGGCCGCGGTGCTCAAGGCGAAGGGCGCCACGGTGGCGGTGACCGAGCTCAGCGAGCTGCGCCGGCAGCGTGCCCTCGACACGGGCGTCGCCGACCACGCGTTCGACCCCACCCAGGTCGACGTGGTCGAGGAGGTCAAGCGGCTGACCGGTGGTCGCGGCGCCGACGTGGCCATCGAGGCCACCAGCGCCCAGCCGGTGCTCGACACCCTCATGAACGCGCTGCGCCCCACCGGCGTCCTGCAGGTGGTGTCCATCTGGAGCAAGCCGGCGTCCGTCGACCTCTTCCAGCTGGTCATGAAGGAGATCGACGTGCGCGGCTCGATCGCCTACGTCAACAACCACCCCGACACCATCGCGCTCGTGGAGTCGGGCACGATCGACCTCAAGCCGTTCATCACCGGCAAGATCGGTCTTGACGACATCGTCGACAAGGGGTTCGAGACGCTCATCCACCACAACGAGACCGCCGTGAAGATCCTCGTCTCCCCGTCCGGGAAGGGGCTCTGAGCCGGCGCGGCCGGTAGCGGCGCAGGATCCTACCGGGCCGCCTCGCCGAGCCAGATCTCCGCCCGGATCCGGGCGCAGATCTCCAGCATGGTGGACGTCGACCGCCGGATGGACATGGACGACGTCGTGGTGTGGATGGGCCCCGGCCTGCACCTGGTCCAGTACCCCGTGCGCGCCGGCAAGCTCTACAACCAGGTCGCCGTCTTCCGCAGCCAGGAGTTCCTCGAGGGCAGGGCGGACTGGGGCACGCCGGAGGAGCTCGACCGCACCTACGCCCGCATGTGCGAGCAGGTGCGCGTGGCCATCCCGGCGCTCGGGCGCGTCCACCGCTGGCCCATGGCCGACCGTGAGCCGCTCGGCACCTGGACGAAGGGCCGGGTCTCCCTCCTGGGCGACGCCGCGCACGCGATGCTCCAGTACCTCGCCCAGGGCGCCGGGCAGTCGCTGCTCGACGGCGCCGCCCTCGCCGAGGCCCTGCCGGGGCTGGGCGACGGCGCCTGGTCGAGCGAGGCGGTCGGCGCCGCCCTCGCGCAGTACGAGGACCAGAGGGTGGCGCAGCCGGGAACGTGCAGACCACCGCGCGCGTGTGGGGCGACATCTGGCACGTTGACGACCACGTGGCGACGATCCTGCGCGACCAGGCGTTCCGGTCCCGGGACGTCTACGACTACAGCCTCGTGGACTGGCTGTACGGCCCGGTCCGCGCCGACCACGCGGCGGTCGTTGACGACGCCGCGCCGGCGTCGTTGGCCGTCCCGCCCGTCCCCGCCACGCCCGCCCCCGCCATGCCCGCCCCCGTCACGACCGCCCACGCCTGAGAAGGAGCCCACTCTTGACCACCACCGACCAGCCGATCGCCCACGGATCCGTCGAGAACGCGATGACGCAGGGCGACAGCCCCGAGCTGACCCAGCTGTACCGGGACCTCGACGCCGAGCACCTCCACCCGCTGTGGACCCAGCTCGACGACCTCATGCCGATGGAGCCGGCCCCCAAGGCCGTGCCGCACGTGTGGAAGTGGTCCACGCTGTACCCGCTCGCGCAGCGCTCCGGCGACCTCGTCCCCGTGGGGCGCGGCGGCGAGCGGCGCGCGATCGGCCTGGCCAAGCCCGGCCTGGGCGGCAACACCTACATCTCCCCGACGCTGTGGTGCGCGATCCAGTACCTCGGGCCGAAGGAGACCGCGCCGGAGCACCGCCACTCCCAGAACGCCTTCCGCTTCGTCGTCGAGGGCGAGGGGGTCTGGACGGTCGTCAACGGCGACCCGGTGCGCATGTCGCGCGGCGACCTGCTGCTCACCCCGGGCTGGAACTTCCACGGCCACCACAACGAGACCGACCAGCCGATGGCCTGGATCGACGGCCTCGACATCCCGTTCTCCTCCGCCAACGACGTGGGCTTCTTCGAGTTCGGCTCGGAGCGGGTCACCGACTACGCCACACCGAACTTCTCGCGCGGCGAGCGGCTGTGGACCCACCCGGGCCTGCGTCCGCTCTCGGGTCTGCAGGACACCGTCTCCTCCCCGATCGGTGCCTACCGGTGGGAGCACACCGACCGGGCCCTGACCGAGCAGCTCCTGCTCGAGGACGAGGGCCAGCCGGCCACCGTCGAGCAGGGCCACGCCGCCGTGCGCTACGTCAACCCCACCACCGGCGGCGACGTCATGCCCACCATCCGGGCGGAGTTCCACCGGCTCCGCGCCGGCACCGCGACCCCCGCCCGCCGCGAGGTCGGCTCGACGGTGTTCCAGGTCTTCGAGGGCTCCGGCTCCGTGGTCCTGGGCGGCACCGAGCACCGGCTCGAGGTCGGCGACCTGTTCGTGGTGCCCTCCTGGGTGCCGTGGTCCCTGCAGGCGGACACGCTGTTCGACCTGTTCCGTTTCTCGGACGCGCCGATCATGGAGCGTCTGCACTTCGACCGTGTGCACGTCGACGGAGGCAACCGATGAAGCTCACCACCATCCGCCTGGCCGGCGGCGCGACGGTCGCCGCCCGCGTCGACGGCGACACCGCCGTCGAGCTCGGCTTCGCCGACGTCGGCGACCTCCTGCGCCGCGGTGACCTCGGCGCCGTCGCGACCGCCACCGGCGCCACGCACGACCTGGCCTCGGCCGAGCTGGCGCCCGTGGTCGTCGCGCCCGCCAAGATCGTGTGCGTCGGGCTGAACTACCGCAACCACATCCTCAAGATGGGCCGGGAGCTGCCCGAGCACCCGACCCTGTTCGCCAAGTACCCGGACGCGCTCGTCGGCCCCCGGGACGAGATCCAGCTGCCGCCGGAGTCGGACAAGGTGGACTGGGAGGGCGAGCTCGCCGTCGTCATCGGCAGGACGGTCCGACGCGCCGACGCCGAGCAGGCGGCGGCCGCCATCGCCGGGTACTCGGTGCTCAACGACGTCACCATGCGCGACTACCAGTACCGCAGCCCGCAGTGGTTCCAGGGCAAGACCTGGGAGCGCTCGACCCCCCTCGGCCCGGTCCTCGTCACCCCCGACGAGATGCCCGACGGCGCCCAGCTCGTCACCCTCCTGGACGGCGAGGAGGTCCAGCGCACCCCGGTCGACGACCTCGTCTTCTCCGCGGTCGAGCTGGTGCGGTACATCTCCACGATCTTCACCCTCAACCCGGGTGACGTCATCGCCACCGGCACCCCGGGCGGGGTGGGCCACGCGCGGAGGTCGGGCCGGTACATCACCGCCGGCCAGACCCTCACGACGAGGATCGACGGCATCGGCGAGCTCGTGAACGTCGCGGTGGCCGAGCAGCTCGACGCCGCTGCGGCGCGGGAGCCGGACGTGGTGCGGGCATGAGCACGACGACGGAGGAGGAGGCCCGCGCCGCCCTGCGCGAGCGCCTGGGTGCGGGGGCGCGCTACGACGACCCGGCCGCCCCGGCGCGTGAGCTCGGGTGGGCCCGGCGCGGCACCGCCTACTTCGCGCGCAAGCTCAACGAGCTCAGCGACGACCAGCTCGACGAGCCGAGCCTGCTGCCCGGGTGGAGCCGGCGCGCGCTGGTCGCGCACGTGGGCTACAACGCCCGGGCGCTGACGCGGCTCACCGAGTGGGCGGCGAGCGGTGTCGAGACGCCGATGTACGCCTCGCCCGAGCAGCGCAACGCCGAGATCGAGCGAGGCTCCACCCTGCCGGCCCGGGCCCTGCGCAACCTCTTCGCCCACTCCGAGGTCCACCTCAACGTGGAGTGGCGTGACCTCCGTGCGCAGGCGTGGGACGCCGAGGTGGTGACCGCGCAGGGGCGGACCGTCCCGGCCCGGGAGACGGCGTGGATGCGGGCCCGCGAGGTTTGGGTCCACGCCGTCGACCTCGACAACGGCGGGTCCTACCTCGACCTCCCGCCGGAGATGCTCGACGAGCTCGTGGCGGACGTGCTGCGGAGCTGGGCCCGCAGGGGCGAGGAGGTCGACCTCGTCCTGGCCCCGACCGACCGGTCGGCGACGCACGCCGTCGGTGCCGACGGCCCGACCGTCTCGGGCACCACCGCCGACCTCGTCCGCTGGCTGACGGGGCGGGGCGAGCGGCGCCTGACGTCCAGCACGGGCACCGTCCCCGCCGTGCCCCGCTGGCTCTGATGGCGCCCGTCCGGCCGGCGTGATCGCGCGCCGGCCGGGCCGCCGTCCTCCGTGCGCGGGAGGCGTGATGGTGGCGGCTCTCGTCCGCCCGGCGCCCGAGCCGTCCGGGACATGTGTTCTGCAGGTTGTCCGTAGTCCGAACATGGCGTCAGGTCTGGCGAAGGCGGTGCTCGCTCCGCCCGCTCCTGATCGGTCTGCCAACAGGCGTGCGTGGATCGGACGTCGGTGCCGCATCTCCGAGCGCGGAGTTGGTCTTCCCGACAGTGCTGCGGCACACGTCCCCGACGGCGCTGATCACCCTCTCGTCGCAGTCCCGGAGCGGCGTCGTGCCACCAGGCGAGAAGGGATCGCCCGGATGGTGGGCAAGCGTCTAGCCTGCGCGGTGACGGACCGCCCTGCCGTCCCGGCCCCGCCGAAAGGACCCCACCATGATGCGCCCCGCGCGCCTGCTCGGCGCCCTCGCCGCCTCCGCCCTCCTCCTCGCCGGCTGCGGCTCGACCGACGACGACGCGCCCGCCGGCGGCGGCACGGACGCCACCGGCGCCGCCGCAGAGACCGTCGAGATCGGCATCACCCAGATCGTCTCCCACCCGTCCCTCGACGCCGCGCGGGAGGGCTTCAAGCGCGCGCTCGCGGAGAACGGGGTCGAGGCCACGTACGACGAGCAGAACGCCCAGGGTGACCAGTCCACCGCCACATCCATCGCCAACACGTTCGCCACGGGCGGGAAGGACCTCGTCCTGGCCATCGCCACACCCACGGCGCAGGCCGCGGCGCAGGCGATCACCGACGTCCCCGTGCTCTTCACCGCCGTCACCGAGCCGGCGGAGGCCGGGCTGGTGGACAGCTGGGAGGCGCCCGGCGGGAACCTCACCGGCACCTCGGACCTCAACCCGGTCCGTGAACAGCTCGAGCTGCTGGTCGAGATCGCGCCCGACGCCGAGACGGTCGGCATCGTCTACAGCTCCGGCGAGGTCAACTCCGAGGTGCAGGTCGAGCTCGCCAAGGAGGCGGCCGACGAGCTCGGCCTGACGATCGAGGAGGCCACCGTGAGCACCTCCGCCGAGGTCCAGCAGGCCGCCCAGTCCCTCGAGGTCGACGCGTTCTACATCCCCACCGACAACGCCGTCGTCTCGGCGCTCGAGTCCGTGATCGCCGTCGCCGAGCAGCGCCAGGTGCCCCTCGTCGTCGGCGAGTCCGACAGTGTGGAGCGCGGCGGCCTGGCCACCTACGGCATCGACTACGACAAGCTCGGCTACCAGACCGGGCTCATGGCGGTCCAGATCCTCACCGAGGGCGCCGACCCGGCCGAGATGCCGGTGGAGACGCTCGAGGAGCTCACCCTCGTCGTCAACAGCGGCGCGGCCGAGCGCATGGGCGTGAGCATCCCGCAGGCGGTCCTCGACCGCGCTGACACGGTCGTCGAGTAGTGGTCGTCGCCGTCGAGCTGGGCCTCCTCTACGCCGTCATGGCGCTGGGGGTCTATCTCACCTTCCGGATTCTCGACTTCCCCGACCTCACGGTCGACGGGTCGTTCACCACGGGCGGTGCGACGGCGGCCATGCTCATCATCTCCGGCACCCCGCCGCTGCTCGCGACGGCGGCGGCGGGCGTGACCGGACTGGCCGCCGGGGTCATCACCGGCGTCCTGCACACCAAGGGCAGGATCAACGGCCTCCTCGCCGGCATCCTCACCCAGATCGGGCTGTACTCGATCAACCTGCGGATCATGGGCGGCAAGGCCAACTTGCCGCTGCTGCGCGAGGAGACGCTGTTCACCCCGCTGCGGGACTCGGCCCTGCTCGGCACCGCGGTCGCCGTCGGCATCTTCACCGTCGGCGCCCTTGCCCTCAAGCTCGTGCTCGACTGGTTCCTCCACACCGACACCGGCCTGGCCATGCAGGCCACGGGCGACAACGAGGAGATGATCCGGTCCTTCGGTGTCTCCACGGACTTCATGAAGGTGCTCGGGCTGGCGCTGTCCAACGGCCTCGTCGCGGTGTGCGGGGCGCTCATCGCGCAGTACCAGGGCTTCGCCGACGTCGGCATGGGGATCGGCCTGATCGTCGCCGGTCTCGCGTCGGTCATCATCGGCCAGGCGATCGTGGGCCAGCGCGTCATCGTCGTCGCCACGCTCGCCGTCGTCGTCGGCTCGGTGCTCTACCGCGTGGTCATCCAGGTGGCCCTCGGCGCGGGCCTGAACCCCAACGACATGAAGCTCATCTCGGCCGTGCTCGTCGTCCTCGCCCTCGTCCTGCCGCGCTGGTCGGTGCTGCGGCGGTTCAAGCCGGCCCGGCGGGTGCGGGACGTGACCGCAGGGGCGGAGGCCTGATGCTCCACGTCGACGGCGTCACCCAGACCTTCTTCCCGGGCAGCGTGAACGAGCGGGTCGCGCTGCGGGAGGTGGAGCTCCGGCTCTTCGAGGGCGAGTTCGTCACCGTCATCGGGTCCAACGGTGCGGGGAAGTCGACGCTGCTCAACGTCGTCTCCGGCAAGCTCCGGCCGGAGGCGGGGAGGGTGCGGATCGACGAGCGGGACGTCACCCGGCTCGCCGACTTCCAGCGTGCCCGCTACATCGGCCGGGTCTTCCAGGACCCGATGGCCGGGACGGCCCCGCACATGACGATCGAGGAGAACCTCGCGATCGCGTTCGAGCGTGGCCGCCGGCGCGGCCTGCGGCGCGGGGTGACGGGCGCGAAGCGGGAACGGTTCCGCGAGGACCTCGCCAGCCTCGAGCTCGGTCTGGAGAACCGGCTGCGGGCGAAGGTCGGTCTGCTCTCCGGCGGTCAGCGCCAGGCCCTCTCGCTGCTCATGGCGACCTTCTCCGAGCCGCGCATCCTGCTGCTGGACGAGCACACGGCAGCTCTCGACCCGCAGCGCGCAGCCCTGATCTCCCGGCTCACCGCCGAGCTCGTCGAGCGCCACCGGCTGACGACGCTCATGGTCACGCACAACATGGAGCAGGCCCTGAGCATGGGCACGCGGCTCATCATGATGCACGAGGGCCGCATCATCCTCGACGTCGACGACGCCCGGAAGTCGCGCATGAGCCCGGCCGACCTGCTGGCCGAGTTCGAGAAGATCAAGGGCGGCGGTCTCGACGACCGCACCCTCCTGCAGTAGCACGGTTCCACGGCGCCCGAGAAGGACCTGGACCGCACGTCGCCCGGCGTCCGGTCGGACCCGGGTCCGAGCCCGGGGGCCGGACGGGAACCTACCGACCACGGGGCCCACCGGCGGCCCGTCGTGACGCCTCCAGCGCCCGGGCCAGGGACTCTGTGTCGTGGGGGCCCGTGTGCCGGGCCTCCCCGACGAAGAAGGTGGGCGTGCCGCGCGCCCCGCTGGCCTCCGCGCTCGCCACGTCCGCGCGGACCAGGGCAGCGGTGTCCTCGTCGTCCAGGTCACGCAGGAAGGCCTCGACGTCCAGGCCGAGGTCCCGGGCATACCCGGCGAGGTCGGCGACGTCGAGCTGGTCCTGGTGCGAGAACAGCAGGTCGTGCATCTCCCAGAAGCGGCCCTGCCGCTGCGCGGCGACCGCGGCGCGGGCGGCCCGCTCGGCCCGGGGGTGCACGTCGACGAGCGGAAGGTGGCGGAAGACGTAGCGGAGGTCGTCGCCCAGGCGCTCCCGGAGCTCGTCGGTCACCCCGGTGGCGCGGGCGCAGAACGGGCACTCGAAGTCGCCGTACTCGACCAGCGTGAGGGGTGCGTCGACGGGGCCACGGATCTGGTCGCGGGCCGGGTCCACCGGCCGGTCGAGGAACCGGGGGAGGTCCGCGTCGGTCTGGCCGCGGAAGACGGCGGCGGCACGGAAGACCGCCCAGCCGAGCGCGGTCCCGACCACGGCGGCGATGAGGACGCCGACCGTGGCCTGGTCACGCAGCGCCGGGTCGTCGAAGGCGAGACCGGCGATGAGGAGGGCGACGGTGAAGCCGATCCCCGACAGCGCCGCGCCGCCGAGGACGTGCCCGAACCCGACCCCGGCGGGCAGCCGGCCCAGACCGGCTCGCACCGCAGCCCGCGTCGTCAGGCCCACACCGAGAAGCTTGCCGACGACGAGCGCGACCACCACCGCCCACGTGAGGCGGGACGAGAGCGCCTCGACGAGCACGCCGTCGCGCAGGTCGACCCCGGCGTTGGCCAGGGCGAACAGGGGCACCACGACGTAGCCGGCCCAGGGGTGCAGGGTGGTCTGGAGCCGCTCGTTGACCGACACGGCGCGGACCAGGCCCAGGCGCGCGGACCGGCCGACCACGACGTCGGGAGACTGGCGGAACGGCGGAACCGCACCGCCGCTCCCTCGACCAGGTCGCGTGCGGGCGGGTGGGCCGCCACCAGCAGGCCGCCGAGCATGCCGGCGATCGAGGCGTGGAGACCCGCCTGGACGGCGGCCACCCACAGCGCGAGGCCGACCGCGGCGTACGGTGCCGCCCGCCACACGCCGAGCCGGCTGAACACCGCCAGCAGCGTCCCCAGGGCCGCCATGGCGACGAGTGCGGCCACGTCGAGGGACTCGGTGTAGAACACGCCGATGACGCTGACGGCGACGATGTCGTCGATGACCGTCAGGGTGAGGAGGAAGACCCGCAGCTGGGTGGCGAACGTGGGGCCCACCACGGCCAGGGCGCCGAGCATGAAGGCCGTGTCGGTCCCGATCACCACGCCCCACCCGCGGGCCGCGTCACCACCCGGTGCCAGCGCGAGGAAGAGCAGCGCCGGGACGGCCAGGCCGCCCAGGGCGGCGGCCACCGGGACGGCGGTGCGCCGGAGGTCGGTGAGCTCACCGACCGAGAGCTCGCGCCGGACCTCCAGGCCGATGACGAAGAAGAACAGCGCCATGAGGCCGTCGTTGACCCAGTGGCCCAGATCCGTCGACAGCTCCCAGCCGGCCACCGAGACGCCCGCCTCGACCGCCCAGAACGAGAGGTAGGCGTCGGACCACGGCGAGTTCGCCCAGGCCAGGGCGACCACGGTGGCCGCCAGCAGCAGCCCTGCGCTCCCGGCCTCCGTGCTGAGGAACCGCCGGGCTGGTGCCGACAGCTGGGCGAGGAGGGCGCGCCGACCCGCCCGGGTCTGCACCCGTGCCGGTGGTGGATCGGCAGGCATGGCGGTGGTGGTGGCCGGACGGGGCGGTCAGTTGCCTGCCGCGCGGTACCTCTCGACCACGTCGGCGCTGATGCGTCCGCGTGGGCTGACGGTGATGCCCTGGCCCACCGCCCACGCGCGGACGGCGGCGGGGTCGAACCCCCGCTTCGTGGTGCTCGACGCCGACGTCCGGCGGTGCTGGGAGCCCACCTTCCGGGCGGCCGCGAGGTAGGGCGCGAGCGCCTTCTCGAAGGCGGCGACCTCGTCGCTGGTCAGGTCGACCCGGTAGAGCACGCCCTCGTAGGAGAAGTCGACCGACCGGCCCCTGCCGCGCTCGACGGGCCGGCCGGAGAGGTCGGAGACCAGCTCGGTGATCGTCTTCGTCGCCATGGTCGTCAACCTAGCCTGCTCGGTGGCCCGTCGAGGCCGGAGAGGGCGCTTGCGTCACCGAGCTTGTCGGCCGGGATGACGCTGAGGGTGCCGTCGCTCTCGAGGACGATCGCGGCCACGTCGGCCATCGAGCCGAGGCCGGTGCTCCGCACGGCCTGACGCAGCTCCTCGACGGTGAGGCGCTGCTCGCGCACCGCCGGCAGCGGCTCGCCGTCGCGCAGCACCAGGGTGGGCCCCGACGTCACGGCGGAGCGCAGGTGCGGGCGCCGGGACGACGTCCACGTCACGGCCAGCTGCAGGACCGCGAGGACGCCGAGTGCCAGCGCGCCCTCGCTCCACGAGATGTCTGAGCTGAGCAGGATGGTGGCCAGGGTCGACCCGAGCGCCACGGTGACGACGAGGTCGAAGGCGTTGAGCTTGGCCAGCGCTCGTTTCCCGGCGACGCGGAGCACGACGACGACCGTGACGTAGGCGGCCGTGCCGACGACGGCGATGCGGAGGAGGTCGGACCACGAGTCGAACCACATGCGGCCAGCCTCCCAGGGTCGCGAGCGACGTGCGGTCACCTCCGGGCCCTGTGTCACGGGAACGCCCCGATGTGAGCGCTAACCTGGCTCCGGACCCGGACAGGACGACGCCCGCGACGACGCCGGGCGAGAACGGAGCACTGCGATGGAGCACCAGGACGAGGCACAGATCCGTGCCGCGCTGACCGAGGGACGCACGGCGCTGGGGATCGAGCTGGGCTCGACGAACATCAAGGCGTCGCTGATCGGGCCCGACCAGGCCCCGCTCGCCAGCGGGAGCCACGCGTGGGAGAACGAGTTCGTCGACCGGGTGTGGACGTACTCCCTCGACGCGGTGTGGGCCGGGGTGCAGGCGGCCGTGGCGGCGGTGCTCGCCGACGCCGAGCAGCGCCACGGCGTCCGCCCCGCCACGGTGGGGGCGGTCGGCGTCTCGGCGATGATGCACGGCTACCTCGCGCTCGACGAGGGCGGTGAGCTCCTCGTGCCCTTCCGCACGTGGCGCAACACGAGCACCGGGGCCGCGGCCGCCGAGCTCACGGACGCGCTGGCCTTCAACGTGCCCCTGCGCTGGTCCGTCGCCCACCTGTACCAGGCCGTTCTCGACGACGAGCCGCACGTGCCGCAGATCCGGTTTCTCACCACGCTCGCCGGCTACGTGCACTGGCGGCTGACGGGCGAGAAGGTGCTGGGCGTGGGTGACGCGTCGGGCATGTTCCCGATCGACCCCGCCACCGGTGACTACGACGCCGGGATGCTCGCCACGGTGGACGGGCTCCTCTCCTCGCACGGCGCGGACGTCCGTCTCGTCGACGTGCTGCCGCGGGTCCTGCCCGCGGGTGGCGACGCCGGCACCCTGAGCGAGGAGGGGGCCGCACTCCTCGACCCCAGCGGCACCCTGCGCGCCGGGGTGCCGCTCTGCCCGCCCGAGGGCGACGCGGGCACCGGGATGGTGGCGACCAACGCGGTGGCCCCGCGCACCGGCAACGTCAGCGCGGGCACGAGCATCTTCGCGATGGTCGTGCTGGAGAGGGCGCTGGAGCGCGTGCACCACGAGATCGACGTCGTCACCACGCCGGCGGGCGACCCGGTGGCGATGGTCCACTGCAACAACGGGGCGAGCGAGCTCGGCGCCTGGGCCGGGCTGCTCGGCGAGCTGGCCGCGGCGCTGGGCCACCCCGCCGAGCCGGCCGAGGTGTTCGGCGCCCTGCTGCGCAGCGCCCTGGAGGGTGAGGCGGACGGCGGTGGCCTGCTCGCCTACAACTACCTCTCGGGCGAGCCCATCACGGGGCTCGAGGAGGGGCGGCCGCTCTTCGTCCGCACCCCGGGCTCGCGCCTCACGCTCGCCAACTTCGCGCGGACCCAGGTCCTCGGCGTCTTCGCCACCCTCAGCCTGGGGATGCGGGTGCTGGAGGAGGAGGGGGTGGCCGTCGACTCGATGTTCGCGCACGGCGGCCTGTTCCGGACCGCGGGGGTGGCGCAGCGCCTGCTCGCAGCGGCGACGGGTGCGCCGGTCGCCGTCGGCACCACGGCGGGCGAGGGCGGCGCGTGGGGGATCGCCGTGCTCGCCGCCTATCGCCGGGCGGTCGCCAACGGCAGCGCGGGGGATCGGGACCTGGCGACGTGGCTGGCGGAGGAGGTCTTCGCGGACGTCACGCTCGACGTCGTCGAGCCGGACGCCGACGACGTGACCGGGTACGCCGCGTACCTCGAGCGCTACACCGCCGGCCTGGCCATCGAGCGGGCCGCCGTCGAGGCGGTCCACTGACCGTCACACGAGGAGCGACTGCCCGCCGTCGATCCACACCTCGGTGCCCGTGATGTGGGCGGATGCGTCGGAGGCGAGGAACAGGACGAGGTCGGCCACCTGCTGCGCGCTGCCGGGCCGGCCGTGGGTGAGCGGGATCTGACCCTCCGGGTACTCCACCGGGACCTGGACGTCATCGAGGTCGCGCTGCTCGGTGTTGTCGTCGATCTCGGTCTCGATGGCGCCCGGGCAGATGACGTTGACGCGCACCCGGTCCTGGGCGAGCTCGACGGCCACCATCTTGGCGAAGGCCACCTGGCCCGCCTTGCTGCTGCTGTACGCCGAGGCGCCGGTGTTGCTGAACGTCCGCGTGCCGTTGATCGAGGACGTGATGACCACCGAGCCCCCCTGCCGCCGGAGCAGCGGGGCGGCGTACTTGACCGTGATGAACGTGCCGGTGAGGTTGGTGTCGATGGTGGTGCGCCACTCGTCGACCGTCAGCTCCTCGAGCGGCGCCCACACGCCGTTGATCCCGGCGTTGGCGAGCACGACGTCCAGCCGTCCGAACCGCTCGTCGACCTGGTCGACGATGCCGGCCATGCCCGCCTCGTCGGCGACGTCCCCGCCCACCGCCATGCCGGTGCCGCCGGCGCGCTCGATCTCGGCGAGGACGTCGTCGGCGTGCTCCTTCCGGTGGCCGAGGACCACGACCGCTGCCCCGGCGCCGGCCAGCGCGAGGGCCGACGCCCTGCCGATCCCCGAGCCGGCCCCGGTCACCAGCGCCACCTTGCCGTCGAGTCGCATGCGTGCCTCCTGATCGTCCGAGGCACCAGGGTGGGGGGCGTCGTGCGGGTCGGCAAGCGGGAACCAGGTCACGACGCCGGCTGGAGCTCGCCGTCGCTCTCCGCCGTGCGGTCCCAGTCGCGGGGGGTGAGGTCGGGACGGCGGTTCTCGTAGTCGCTGCCCAGGAGCGGGGAGGAGATGAGCATGTCCGCCGTCGCGACGTTGCACGCCATCGGGACGTTCCACACGGCCCCGATCCGCAGGAGCGCCTTGACGTCGGGGTCGTGCGGCTGCGCCTCCAGCGGGTCCCAGAAGAAGACCAGCATGGTGATGCTGCCCTCGGCGATCCTGGCGCCGATCTGCTGGTCGCCGCCGACGGGGCCCGAGAGGAAGCGGTGGACGGGCAGGCCGAGCTCGAACTCGAGCATCGTCCCGGTCGTGCCGGTGGCGTAGAGCTGGTGCTGGGCGAGGGTGCCGCGGTTGTACTCCGCCCAGCGCAGCAGCTCCACCTTCATGTTGTCGTGGGCGACGAGGGCGATGTGTCGGGGCTTGATGTTCGGGCTCATGGCGAGCTCCTCCGGTCGAGCAGTGGTGCAGGACCGCCGCCGCGCCGTTGCACGCGCCGTGGCACCAACACTGGCGCATGCCGGGCGGACTGTCACGAGTCGTGGCGCTCTCGTGCCCGGCGAACCATCCTCGTCCGTCGCTGACCTGCACAGACGCCGCCGGAAGTGACCGAGGGCACGGTACGCCGGGGTGCGTCGTCGACGCCGACGTCCTGGTCCTGCACGTCACCCAGGGACCGCGAATGCCGGACCACCGCACCCTGGCGGTATCGGGCCTGTCCGACATGTGAGAACCGTTGACACCATGCGGACCGTCCCGCAAACTCGACACATGTCCACGGCCCGGTCTCTGAACTCGCTCTCCGCGAGCTCCGTCGACGTCTCGTCGATGTGCCGTTGCCTGTGTCGAATGTGCCGCTGACCTCTCGCGTCCGGTCCCCTCAGCTCTGAGGAGCCCCAGGCATGACGCCTGGACCGCGTGGACCCTCCCGCTGCATCGCGGCGCACCCCGACACCGCAGGACCTGGCAGGAACCAGGGCGCCCGGCGTCGGCCCGGACCAGTGCATCACCGAACGCCGAAGGAATCGACGTGTCGAACCCCAGCCGTACCGACGTCCTGCCCATCCAGGAAGTGGTCGCCAAGGCCTCCCCGAGCGCGTGGCTCGACGGCCTCGTCCTCTCCAGCCGTCCCGCTGAGCTCACCGTCGTCCTGCTGGACGGCGGCGTGCGGACGCTGACCACCGGGGCCGGCGCGCCCGTGGGCGAGCCCGTCGCCGTGCACCCCGTCGCCGAGCTCGTCGCGGTCGGTGGGGTGTGGTTCTCGGCGCGAGCCGAGGTGGCCGTCGAGGCCTAGGCGCTCGTCATCGACGACATCATCGACGAGCACGCCTCGACCATGGCACGGCAGGCCATGGCGCAGACCCGGCAGTGCTCGGACATGGCGGCGTGCGTCTCGCACTCCGCCGCGCAGGCCTCGCCCATGGCCATGCACGCCGACGTCATCGCGGTCATGACGGCCATGTCGTAGCCCGTCGGCCGCATCATCATGCGCATCATCGCCGTCGCGACGTCGGCGGTGTTGGTACACATGGCGGCGCAGCGCCCCATGCCCTCGCCCGCGTCGGCGTCGGCGCACATCGTCGCGGCCATCGCCGCCGCGGAGCACGCCTCGATGCACTGCTGCATCATGGGCATCTCCATGCCGGCCTTCTCGGCCATCGGCATCGACTTCATCATGTCGGCCATCATGTTCATCGCAGCTCGCCCACCCTCGTCGTCACGTGACCTCTGTCACGTGACGACGTTACGCCGGGCGTGATCCGCCACGCCAGAGGGCGGTTTGCCCGGAACCTACGGGGTGAGCTCGACGTCCTCGCCGCGGAGCAGGGCCCGGAACCCGTCGTCCTGGACCGTGACGTCCCGGAGCACGAGGCCCTCGGGCAGTCCTTCGAGCTCGTGCTCGATGGTGACGAGCTCGCGCACGAGCGCGGCGAGGGCACCGGAGAGGAAGGACGGGCCGCCGACGTCGATGGAGCGTGGCTCGACGACGAGGCGCCCGTCCTCGACCTCGACCGTCCCGGTGGCGACGACGGGGAGCTCCCGGCCGAGGACCTCCACGGTCCGGACGACGCTCGCCTGGCCGCCGTCGGCCTCGCGCAGGGTGGTCCCCTCGCCGAGCTCGGCCGCGACGACGTCGAACGGCACGGTCGCCTCGAGGGTGAGCCTCGCCGCGACGATCTGCTCGTCGCTCGTGACCACGTCCCGGCCGACGGCGGTGACGTCGAGGAACGTCGAGCCCGCGGCCGTGACGGCGCCGGCGTCGAGAGTGAGGTCGCCCAGCCACACCTCGTCCTCGCCGAGGTCGGCCGGTGGGCCGGTGGGCGGCGACCCGGCGCCCGGCGCCGGCGGGGCGGGGTCCCGGTCGTCGCGGTCCGGCTCGGTCACCGCCCACCACGTGAGGACCAGACCGAGCGCCAGGACGAGGAGCATCGCCGTGGCGCCGATGAGCCAGTCCTTCATGCGTGCCCGGTCCATCCGCACAGTGTGGGGGGTCGACGGCCGGCCCGCCGCCCGGCGGCGCGAGCCGGGCGCGCCACGGAGCACCTCGCGGGCCCCGCACCACCGGCGGGGCGGTAGGATGACGCTGCACAGACGCGCAGTCGGGACGCCGGGAACGGACGGACCGGTGCCGGACCGTCGACCCGGCGAGCTGCCGTCCGTGGCCGGCCCCTGACCGGGGGGCCGGAGCGTTCTGCCCTGCGGGGACGAACAGATCATGGTGGGCGCCCGCGACCGTCACGTCGATCTCCCGAGATCCGTGCGGCGGGGCCACCACCCCACGCGGCCGGCCAGGCCGCTCGAGTCGACGGTTCCCGGGCAGCGGGTCCCCGTGGGCCCCTCACCCCGGCCGTCAACGCAGGAGGAGCACCGAGTGGCGCAGAGAGCCCAGCGACAGTCCGGCACGCGCCGTCCCCAGCGCGACCAGCGACGCGCCCGCCACCACGACAACGAGGGCATCATGCCGGTCCTCGCCCGCCTCGTCCGTGAGGTCGAGGCGTCCGTCCAGCGCGGCCGGGTGGTGCCCTCGGTGCGTTCGAAGTTCCAGGTCGTGGCCCTGCTGGTACGCGAGGAGCGGGCCCGCCTCAAGGCGGAGACCACCCTCCCGGAGGCCCGGCGCGCCGAGGAGCTCAAGCGCCTGGACGGCATCGCGGGGATCCTGGCCCGGACCGCGGTGCGTGACTCCTCCCTCATGGCGCTGCTCGACGACGACGCGGTGGTCTCCGACGCGGCGAAGGAGCTCCGGCGCGAGCTGCTGCAGGGCCTGGGCTTCGAGGTCGAGCCCGACGAGGACGACGAGCCCGAGGCGGTCGAGACCGCGGCGACCGCACGGCGGGTGGTGCCGCAGTCGGTCGTCTCGCGCCAGCTCGCCAACCCCTTCCTCGCGCCCGACTACTCCGCCGCCGGACGGCGGGCCGTCCGGCCGCGACGCCTCGCCGGCTGGGAGCTGCTCGGCCCGCTGTTCCGTTCCTTCGAGCTGGGTGGGGCGTCGTCCTGCATGGACCTGCCCGAGCCGTCGCCGGTGCGCCTGCCGGGCGGCCTGGAGCTCATGCCCCACCAGGCGCGGGTCGTCGCCGCGGCCGCGGCCGGGCACCGCACCTTCCTCCTGGCCGACGAGCCGGGCCTGGGCAAGACGGCGCAGGCGCTGCTCGCCGCGCAGGCCGCCGACGCCTACCCGCTCCTCGTCGTCGTGCCCAACGTCGTCAAGACGAACTGGGCCCGGGAGGTCGGGCTGTGGACGCCCCACCGGCGGGCCACGGTCGTCCACGGTGACGGGCACACCGTCGACGCGTTCGCCGACATCGTCGTCGTCAACTACGAGGTGCTCGACCGGCACGTCGGCTGGTTGGGTGACCTGGGGTTCCGGGGCATGGTGGTCGACGAGGCGCACTACATCAAGAACAAGAGGTCGCAGCGCTCGCAGCACGTCCTGGAGATCGCCGAGCGGATCCGCTTCCGCACCGGCAACCCGCTGCTCATGGCACTGACGGGCACCCCGCTCATCAACGACATCGAGGACTTCCAGGCCATCTGGGAGTTCCTGGGCTGGATCGACGACAAGAAGCCGCTCGGCGAGCTCATGGCCGCGCTGGAGGAGACGGGTCTGACGCCCGCCGACCACGAGTTCTACGCCGCGGCGCGGGCGGCGGTCATCGACCGGGGGATCGTTCGCCGGCGCAAGATCGACGTGGCCGCCGACATCCCGGCCCGCCGGGTCGCCGACCTGCCTGTCGAGCTCGACGGGGAGGCCGGCCGCTCCGTCCGGGCGGCCGAGCAGGCCCTGGCCCGGCGCCTCGTGCGGCGGTACGACATGGCGCTCGAGGCGCGGCACGGCGCCGAGGTGGTCGAGGGCCTCGACCTCGAGCTCGTCCGCCAGGTCGCGCGGTGGGAGCGCAACGACAAGGCCGCGGCGAAGTCGGACGAGAACGTCTTCTCCATGATGCGACGCATCGGCGAGGCGAAGGCGGGTCCCGCGGCGGACTACGCCGCCCAGCTGGTGCGCAGCGTCGGCAAGGTGGTCTTCTTCGCCAAGCACATCGACGTCCTCGACGCCGCGGAGGAGACCTTCGCCCAGCGCGGGATCCGGTACGCGTCCATCCGGGGCGACCAGACGGCGTCGGCCCGGCAGAAGCACATCGACGCGTTCACGAACGACCCCGACGTCGCCGTCGCCGTCTGCTCGCTCACCGCGGCCGGGGTCGGCATCAACCTCCAGGTCGCGTCCAACATGGTCCTCGCGGAGCTGTCGTGGACCGACGCGGAGCAGACCCAGGCCATCGACCGCATCCACCGCATCGGTCAGGCGGAGCCCGTCACCGCGTGGCGGATCATCGCCGCGCAGACGCTCGACGCGAAGATCGCCGAGCTCATCGACGCCAAGGCGGGCCTCGCCGCCCGGGCGCTGGACGGGTCGGACGAGGAGATCGGGTCCTCGAGCGACGTCCAGCTCGACGCGCTCGTCGCCCTCCTCACCGACGCGCTCACCGAGCGGGCGGCCGGGTAGGGCGCGGCGTCAGCGTCGCGCCAGGGCGCCGGCCATGCGCTCGACCGCCTGCTCGAGCAGCGGCCGCGGCAGCGCGAAGTTCAGGCGCACGAAGCCCCGGCCGGCGCGGCCGCACGCCGCGCCGTCGGTCAGCGCCACGTCCGCCTCGTGCAGGAAGAACTCCTGGGGCGACGTCAGTCCCAGCGTTCGGCAGTCGAGCCAGGCCAGGTAGGTCCCCTCCGGCGCGATGTAGCCGACCTCCGGCAGGCGCTCGGCGAGCAGGCGGCGCAGCAGCGTCTCGTTGCCCCGCAGGTACTCCTTGACCTCCGCCAGCCACTCCCGGCCCTGGTCGTACGCGACCGTCGCGGCGATCGCCCCGAGGGTTCCCGTGAGGTTCTGGGTCCGGCCGCCGACGGCGTCCCACCGCTCGAGGTCGGCGTCGGCCGTGAGGACGAGCTGCCCGCACTTCAGGCCGGGCATGTTCCACGCCTTCGAGGCCGAGGTCGCGGTGATCGTGTGGGCCGCCGCGGCGGCCGAGAGGCCGGCGTAGGGCAGGTGGCGGCGTCCCGGGCCGACGAGGGGCGCGTGGATCTCGTCGGCGAAGACCCGGCCGCCGTGGCGGGCGACGACGCCGGCGACCGCGAGGAGCTCCTTCCGGTCGAACACCCGCCCGGTGGGGTTGTGCGGGTTGCACACGACGAGCAGCTCGCCGCCGGCGGAGAACGCGGCGTCGAGGGCCTCGAGGTCGTGGACGTACCGGCCGCCGACGAGGCGGAGCGGGACCTCGAGCACCTCCCGGCCCAGCACCGGCGGCAGGGTGAGGAACGGCATGTACGCCGGCGTGGGCACGATGACCGGCGAGCCCGGGGTGGTGAAGTGCTCGATCGTCGCCTGGAGGCCGGCGAGCACGTCCCCGACCGGCCGGACCCGGTCCTGCTCCACCGCCCAGCCGTACTCCCGGAGCATCCACCCGGCGGTCGCCCGGGACATCTCCTCGGCCACACCCCGTGAGACGTACCCGAGCTCGCCGCGCTCCACCGCCCGGAGCAGGGCGGCCGTGACCGGCGGCGCCGTCCCGAAGTCCATCTCGGCGACGAACGCACCGATCTTCCCGGGGTAGCGCGTCCACTTCTCGCTGGACGCGGCCCAGTCGGCGGAGAGGTCGTCGAGGGGGTGAACCATGGCGCCATGTCTACGCCGCCCGGGCCCGGGCCGGCCGGGCGTGCCAACCGGTGGAACGCCGTCGTGCTGGGCCGCCGCCATCCGGGAAGATCACGGTGGCCCAGGCGTGCGCCGACGATCTCCGGTAGGGCTCACGCGCGAGGCGCGGGCGGGTGGACACCCGAGGGCCGCCCGCACCACCCCGACCACGGAGGACGACATGCCCGAGCTGCCCCAGCCAGCCATCGACCCGGCTGGCCTGCGTCCGGCCACCCTGGCCGTGCGGGGCGGGCAGTACCGCAGTGCCTTCCAGGAGACCTCTGAGGCGCTCTACCTCACCCAGGGCTACGTCTACGACCGGGCCGCCGACGCCGAGGCCGCCTTCGCCGAGGAGATCGAGCGCTACACGTACTCGCGGTACGCCAACCCCACGGTGACGACGTTCGAGGAGCGCCTCGCGCTGATCGAGGGCGCGGAGGACTGCTGTTCCACCGCCTCGGGCATGTCCGCCGTGTTCACCACCCTGGCGTCGCTCGTCTCGAGCGGTTCCCGGATCGTCGCGGCCCGGGAGCTCTTCGGCTCCTCGCTGGTCGTCCTCGACGACATCCTCGGCCGCTGGGGCGTGCGCACCGACTACGTCCGCGGCACCGACCTCGACCAGTGGGCCCGCGCCCTGACCACCCCGGCGGACGTCGTCCTCCTCGAGTCGCCCTCGAACCCCATGCAGGACGTCCTCGACCTCCCGGAGATCGCCCGCCTCGCCCACGCGGCGGGCGCCGTCGTCGTCGTCGACAACGTCTTCGCGACCCCGGTCCTGCAGCGCCCGCTCGAGCTCGGCGCCGACGTCGTCGTGTACTCCGCCACCAAGCACATCGACGGGCAGGGCCGGGTCATGGGCGGGGCGGTGCTCGGCAGCCGCGACCTCGTCCGTGGACCGTTGCAGCAGATGGTCCGCAACACCGGACCCACGCTCGCCCCGTTCAACGCCTGGGTGCTCACCAAGGGCCTGGAGACGATGGCGCTGCGGGTACGGGCCCAGAGCGCCGCCGCGCTCGACCTCGCCACGTGGCTCGAGGAGCAGCCGGGGGTGGCGTCCGTGCGGTACCCGTTCCTGGCCTCACACCCGCAGCACGCGCTGGCCCGCGCGCAGATGAGCGGCGGCGGGACCGTGGTGACGATGACCCTCGAGCGCTCGGGCGGCGACGACGAGCACGAGAAGGACCGCGCCTTCGCCTTCCTCGACGCCCTGCGCGTCATCGACATCTCCAACAACCTCGGCGACGCCAAGTCCCTCGTCACCCACCCGGCGACGACCACGCACCGCCGCGTCGACCCGGCGGTGCGCGCGGAGCTGGGCATCACGGCGACGACGGTCCGCCTGTCCGTGGGCCTCGAGGACGTCGAGGACCTGCGGGAGGACCTCGACGCCGCGCTGGCGGTCCTGCGCGGCGACGACCGTCCCCGAGCAGCGGCGAAGATGAACCCGTGAGACGACGACGAGCGATCTTCCTCGACGTGGACGGCACGTTCGCCGACCGCGGCGTCGTCCCGGCCGGGCACGTGACAGCGGTGCGTGCCGCCCGCGCCGCCGGCCACCTGGTCCTGCTGTGCACCGGCCGGCCGCGCTCCATGCTGCCCGAGCGCATCCTCGAGGCCGGCTTCGACGGGTTCGTCGCCGCCGCCGGCGGCTACGTCGAGGTGGCGGGGGAGGTCCTGGTGGACCGGCGGTTCCCGGCCGCGCTCGCCGCCCGTGTCGTGGAGGTCCTCGACACCCACGACGTCGCCTACGTCCTCGAGGCGCCCGACGCCCTCTACGGCCCGGTCGGCATCGACGAGCGGCTGCGCTCGCTCCTGTCCGGCCAGCTCGGCGGCGACGACGAGCAGGAGGGTCCGGTGGACATCCTCCGGGCGCTGCGCATGTCGGCGGACCTCACCGGTGCCTCGTTCGGGAAGGTCACGATGTTCGACTCCCCGGTGCCGATCGCCTTGCTGGGCACCACCCTGGGCGAGGAGGTCGGGGTGCTGCCGAGCTCGATCCCCGGCATGGGTGACTCGGCCGGCGAGCTGTTCCTCACCGGCGTCCACAAGGCCGCCGGCATGGCGGTGGTCGCCGAGCACCTCGGGGTCGCCCAGCACGACACGGTCGCCTTCGGTGACGGTCTCAACGACCTCGAGATGCTCCAGTACGCCGGCGTCGGCGTGGCGATCGAGGGCGCCGACCCCAGGGTGCTCGCGGTCTCCGACCGGACCGCCCGCGGACCCGGCGAGGAGGGCCTCGCCGACGCGTTCGCCGCGCTCGGGCTTCTCTGAGCCGGTGACGTGACCCGGGGACCGCTGAGGGGGTCCGAAGGTCCTCCGAGTGCGGCGTCGGGCGACCGGACAATGGTGGCGTGAGCACCAAGGCCCCGTGGTCCAGCCCGACACCGGCGTTCGCGCGCGCCCGCCAGGCGTTCCAGCAGCGTCGCGAGGCCGAGCGGCGTCGCGCCGAGCCCGCCCCGCGCACCGCGGCGTCGGCGCCCCGACGGCAGCGGAGCGGCACCTCGGAGCGCCGCGGAGGCTGACCGTGCGGGCGGCGGCGTTGCCGCCCACGGCGGGCCGGAGGACAGTGGGACGGGCAGGGGCGCCACGACGGCACCCTCGCGCCCAGCCCGAGCCCACCGCACGCAGCCGGACCGCCCCCGGACCGGCGAGAAGGGACCTGCCATGGCGTTCACGATCGGCTACTTCGTCGGGAGCCTCGCGACCGGCTCGATCAACCGCACCCTGTCCAAGGCGCTGATCCGGCTCGCTCCCGAGGAGCTCGAGTTCACCGAGATCCCCATCAAGGACCTCCCGCTGTACAGCTACGACTACGACGCCGACTTCCCGCCGGAGGGCCGGGCGCTCAAGGAGGCGATCGAGGCCTCCGACGGGATCCTCTTCGTCTCCCCGGAGTACAACCGGTCCATCCCCGGCGCCCTCAAGAACGCCATCGACTGGGGCTCGCGGCCGTGGGGGACCAACTCCTTCGCCCGCAAGCCCACCGGGATCATCGGGGCCTCGCCCGGCGGCATCGGCACCGCCGTGATGCAGTCCTCGATGCGCAGCGTCCTGAGCTTCCTCGACGCGCCCCAGCTCAACGCCCCCGAGGCGTACATCACGTTCAAGCCGGAGGTGTTCGGTGACGACGGCGAGGTGACGGACGAGTCGACGGCCCAGTTCCTGCGCCACTACATGGAGGAGTACTCCGCGTTCGTCCAGCGCGTCCTGGCGGTGACGGCGCCCGGTCACATCGGCGACGAGGACCCGAGCTCGCGCAAGTGAGCCGGGCTTGCTCGCGTGCGGCGGGCCGGGATTGCGCGCGCGGCCGGCCGGGCTTGCTCGCGCGGCCGGCAGGCTCGAGCGCGTGCGGCGGGCCGCCGTGGCTAGGCTTCGACGATGAGCAACCGGGAGACCGCGCCGGTCGAGACGATCTGCGTCAGCGGTGACGGCACCGCGGGCGTCGAGCTGCTGGAGCCTCGCGTCGTGCCCCTCGGCGGGCCGCGCGCGATGGGTGTGCGCCGCACGCTGCCGCAGCGGCGCCGCAGCCTCATCGGCGCCTGGTGCTTCCTGGACCACTACGGCCCGGACCGGGTGGGCGAGACCGGCGGGATGTACGTCCCGCGCCACCCGCACACCGGGCTGCAGACCGTCAGCTGGCTCTTCACCGGGGAGATCGAGCACCGTGACTCCGCGGGCCACCACGCGCTCGTGCGCCCGGGCGAGGTCAACCTCATGACCGCCGGCCGGGGGATCAGCCACTCCGAGCTCTCCACGGCCGGCACCGAGGTCCTGCACGGGGCGCAGCTCTGGGTGGCGCTGCCCGACGCCGCCCGGCACACCGCTGCGGGGTTCGAGCACCACCGGCCCGAGCCCGTGTCCGGACCCGGCTGGGAGGTTCGGGTCTTCCTCGGCTCGCTGGCCGGCAGCGTCTCGCCCGTGCGCACGCACACGCCGCTCCTCGGCGCCGAGGTCCTGCTCCGGCCCGGTACCGAGCTGCGGTTGGACGTGGAGACCTCGTTCGAGCACGGCGTCCTCGTCGACGACGGCGACCTCGCCCTCGACGGCCGGGCGGTGCCGGTGGACCACCTCGCCTATGTCCCGACCGGCCGCACCGGGATCACGCTCGCGGTGGGGGAGCGGCCCGTCCGGGCCCTGCTCATCGGCGGCGAGCCGCTCGGCGAGCAGATCGTCATGTGGTGGAACTTCGTCGGCCGGGACCACGACGAGGTGGTGCGCTACCGGGCGGAGTGGATGGCCGAGATCGGCGCCGACGGCGACGTCGTGACCGACGACCCGGCGCTCGTGGGCCCCGGCGGTGAGCGGCTGCCCCGCTTCGGCACCTTCCCGCCCGGGGAGCCCCCGCCCCTGCCCGCGCCGGAGCTGCCGCAGGTGCGGATGCGCCCGCGGGGCTGAGCACGGTCGCCCTTCCCGGTGTCGGTGCGCCGTGGTTGTCTGGGCGCACCGACCGAGGAGGACCCGTGGCGGCTACCGTCCAGATCACGTTCGACGCCCACGACCCCGGCGCCCTCGCCCAGTTCTGGGCGCAGGTGCTCGGGTACGAGCTCGACCCGCCCCCGCCCGGGTTCGCCACCTGGGACGAGGCGCTGGAGGCGTGGGGCGTCCCCCCGGAACGGCGCAACGACCGCTCGGCGCTCAGCGACCCCGACGGCGCAGGACCCCGGCTGTTCTTCCAGCGCGTGCCCGAGGGCAAGACGGCGAAGAACCGGGTGCACCTCGACGTCCGCGCGGCACCGGGGCTCACCGGGGAGGACCGGATGGCCGTGCTCGAGGCCCGGTGCGCCGACCTCGTGGCGCTCGGCGCGCGGCGCCTGACCCGGTTCGAGCCGGACGCGATGGACGCCGGCTGGATCGTCATGCAGGACCCCGAGGGCAACGAGTTCTGCCTGGACTAGCTTGCGACGGCGTCGTCGTCTGCGTCGGCCCGGCTCCGCAGGTGCTGGACGGCCTGGCGGATGGCGCCCGCGACGTCGTCCGGCCCGCCGACGACCTCGTACTCCACCGCCCGTCCGGGCTCCCCCCGGTGGAGGTAGTGCAGGACCCAGCCCTCGCGGCGCCGCCAGACGAGGACGGGGGCGTCGAGGATGCTCGGGTCGTCGTCCGGTTCGAACAGGACGTCCAGGGTCGTCGTCGCGGTCATACCCACCTCCGGGGATTGCCTGCACTTTGCTCAACCAACACTATGGCGTGAGGCTAGCGTGGTCCGATCAAGACTCGGGCGGGACGTTCGGCCCGGCGGCCGTGCGGAGGAGGGACCGCAGGACCCGGCGGGTGTGGGGCTCGTCGAGCACCTCGCCGACCCAGGCGGCGGAGTCCGCCCGGTCCGGCGAGCGGACGTTGGGCGCCAGCCAGTCCTCGGCCGCGACCTCGGTGATGTGCCCGAGCTGGGCGATGAGCATGGTGAAGTGACCCGGCCGCTCGACCCGGCCGGGTCCGCCCGCGCCCTCGTACGCCGCGACCAGCGCGCGGACGCGACCGGGATCGGTGCGGGCGAACTCGAAGAGCACGGCGCCGAGCTCGTTGCTGGGGTCGGCCGGCCCGGCCTCCTCCCAGTCGATGACGCACAGGCCGTCGTCGGTGGGAAGGAGGTTGTCGGCCCACAGGTCGCGGTGGCAGGTGCGCAGCGTCCGTGGCGGCTCGATCCAGGACTCGAGCGCGACGAGCTCGTCGCGCAGGGCGGCGAGCCGGCCGGCGAACGGGGCGCCCCCGGCCCGCAGCCTCGCGAGCAGGTCGTCCCACCGGTCGGCGCCGACCGGGGTGTGCGACCAGGGGTCCGGGGGACCGCTCGGACCGGCGTCCCGCACCTGGTGCAGGGCCCCGAGGACGGTCCCCACCATCTCCGGTTCCACGAGGGGGTCGGGTGGGAGCAGGTCCACCCACTCGAACACGCGGACCGCGACGCCCCGGACCTCGGCCAGGACATCTCCCTCGGTCGTGCGCACGACCGCCGGGGTCGGCACGCCGGCGGCGTGCGCGGCCTCCTGGAACCGGGTCGCGGGCAGGACCTCGGCCTCCCGGCGCGGGTGGAAGGAGGTCTTGACCGCCCAGACGCCGTCGCTGGTCGTCAGGCGCCAGACCTCGCCCTGGCGCCCGCGCGCCACGGGCCCGGCCGACAGGCCCGGGGCGGAGCCGAGCCCGAACCGCCGCGCCACCTCCGCCGCCTCCACGGACCCACTGCACCACACCGGCGCGCCGCGGGGTAGTGGCACGGGTTTGTCCCCGCCCCCGGCGGGGCCGCTGCTGACTCAGCGCAGGTACGTGTCGACGAAGTCGTTGCGGAACGTCCCGGTCGGGTCCAGCCGGGCGGCCAGCGCGGCGAAGTCGCCGATCCGGGGGTACACGGACCGCACCAGGTCGGGTGCGATCGTGAAGACCTTGCCCCAGTGCGGGCGCGGCGCGTACGGCGCGAGGGCCTCCTCGACGGCGGGCAGCACCGCCGCGACGCCGCCCGGATCCTTGTGCCAGGTGAAGTGCAGCGCCACCGTGTCCCGTCCGTAGGCGGGGCTCAGCCAGAGGTCGTCGGCCGCGACCGTGCGCACCTCGGAGACGTGCAGGACCGGCGCGACCCGCTCCTTCAGCCCCCGCAGCGCCGTGAGCGCGGCGGCGGCGTCAGCCCGTGCGACGAGGTACTCCGACTGGATCTCCTCGCCGCTGCTGGGGGTGAACGCGGCCCGGAAGTGGGGGAGTCGCTCGTGCCACGGACCGGGCACCCCGCCCCTGGACGGTGCAGCTCGCGGCGGGCATCCCTGGCACCGGGTGCACGGGCCCGGCGGCGAGCCGCGCGCCGTGGAAGCTCGTGGCCGGGTGGTCCGAGGCGGCGTCGTCGGTGCGGCGCTTGAGCCAGACCTGGTCGACGTCGTCACCGCGCCAGCGGGTGAACAGGCTGACGCTGTACGCCCCGGCCAGCACCTCGTCGAGCTCGTCCCGGCCGAGGGACCTCGCCGGCAGGTCCTCGTGGACGACCTGGCTGACGTCGTACGTGGGGACGACGTCGAGGGTCAGGCGCACCACGACGCCCAGGGACCCGAGGGCGACGACGGCGCCGGGAAAGTCCTCCGGGTCGTCCGCGCGGCTCAGCGTGCGCAGGTCGCCGTCGCCGGTGACGAGCTCCACGGCCGACACGGCGGAGGCGAGGCCCTGGTTCGTGACCCCGGAGCCGTGCGTGCCGGTCGCGCACGCCCCCGCGACGGAGATGTGCGGGAGCGACGCCATCGCCCGCAGCGCGAAGCCCGCCCGGTGCAGCTGCTCGGCGAGGTCGCCGTAGCGCACGCCCGCCGCGACGGTGACGCGGGAGCGGGCCGGGTCGATCTCGACCGTCGGTGGCAGGCCGGCCACCGAGACGAGGTCCGCCGTCGTGTCCGCGACCCGGCTGAACGAGTGCCCCGTGCCGAGCGCACGGAT
The DNA here is from genome assembly GCF_003814705.1 of Georgenia muralis. Taxonomy (NCBI): domain Bacteria; kingdom Bacillati; phylum Actinomycetota; class Actinomycetes; order Allobogoriellales; family Allobogoriellaceae; genus Georgenia; species Georgenia muralis. Next base: position 3,180,422 of record NZ_RKRA01000001.1, read on the forward strand.
GCGCTCGCTCGTCCTCACGAGCTCCTGCAGCTCGGCGACCGACCCGGGGCGGTGGACGGCGCGAGCGCGGAAGGTCAGGGTCCGCGCCCAGTTCGTGACGGGTGCGGCAGGGGTGGCGGTCATTTTCGGCCTCCGGGGACGTGGCGGGTTCTGGTCGAGGACCCCGGCTGGGCCCGGGGCGGTCGGGCAGGAACGCGAGAACCCCAGCACCGAGAGGTGCTGGGGTTCTCGAGGTCTACGAGGCGTCAGAGCGGACGAACGTTCTCCGCCTGCGGGCCCTTGTTGCCCTGCGTGACGTCGAACTCGACCTTCTGGTTCTCCTCGAGCGAGCGGTACCCGGAGGTAGAGATCGCCGAGTAGTGGACGAAGACGTCCGCGGTGTTGTCGTCGGGGGCGATGAAGCCGAACCCCTTCTCAGCGTTGAACCACTTGACGGTTCCGGTGGCCATGGCTACTCCTTCTAGAGCTGTCAAACGACCCCGCGTGTCGAGGCCGCTTGTCACGGTGTTTCTCTGTCTGCTCCGCAAAGGAATAGCTAACCCGGACGGGTCCGGGGGCACACAAGACTTCGACGCACTGCAACTGTTCCCTGAGCCTACGGCAATCTCGGCTGTTGTGCGAGCGTCTGCGTGTGGGGCGTGTCTCGCCGGTGGTCCCACCTGAGACGGACGTCGCACCGGTGCGCCGCGCAGGTCTGGTTTACTAAGGTAATGCTTACCTTACCTACGTCGACGGTCGGCGTGCGCAAGGACGACCGGCCCGCCTACCGCCCCTTCGCGGTCCGTGTGCGCGCCGTGCGCGAGCTCACCCCGCACTTCGTCCGCGTGACGTTCGCGGGCGAGGACCTCGCGTGGTTCGGCACCGACGGCCTGGACCAGCGGGTCAAGCTGGTCCTGCCCGGGGCCGACGGGACCCTCGCCGACGTCGGTGCCGAGGACCCCGAGGTCATCCTCGCGGGCACGTGGTACGCCAGGCTCCGGGCGCTGCCCGAGCCGCCGCCCTTCCGGACCTACACGGTGCGGTACGTGCGCCCCGTCGCCCGCGAGATCGACGTCGACATGGTGCGCCACGACGACGCTCCTGGCCCGGTCGGGCCGGCCGCGCGCTGGCTCGCCGGGGTGCGGGTCGGCGACGAGGCGGTCGTCGTCGGGCCGGACGTGCGGTCCCGCACCTCCGCCACGGGGATCGACTGGGCCCCTGGCAGCGCCGCCGACCTCCTGCTCGCCGGTGACGAGACCGCCGCGCCGGCGATCTGCTCGATCCTGGAGTCCCTCCCGGCCGGGCGCCGCGCCCGGGCCTTCGTCGAGGTGCCCACGGCCGCCGACGTGCTCGACGTCACCGTCCCGCCCGGCACGCACATCACGTGGCTCGGCCGCGAGGGCCGGCCGCACGGCGACCTCCTCGTCCCCGCCGTCCAGCAGTGGGTGGGTGCCAACGCCGAGGTGGTCGACGACGCCCGCGCCGTCGCGGAGCAGACCCTCGACGAGGTCGACGTCGACCGCGAGACCCTCTGGGACTCGCCCGTGGTGCAGGTCCTGCCGGTGGACCTGTGCGGACGCGGGGGCGAACGGTGCGGGAGCGACTTCTACGCGTGGTTCGCGGGGGAGGCGGCGGTCATCCGCACCCTGCGCCGGACGCTCGTGTCCGAGATCGGCGTGTGCCGGCGCCGGGTCGCGTTCATGGGGTACTGGCGCCTCGGTCGCGCCGAGGCCCAGTGAGCCCCGCGGGGTCCTTGGAGAGGTCGCGGGCGCGGTCGACGTCGCGCCGGACGCCCACGTCGCCCCGGACGCCCACGACTCCGACGGGTGCCACGACGCAGCGGCCGGCACCGGCGAGCTCAGCCGCGACGGGCCTGCGCACCGCGGGTGCGGGGCCGCTGCCGGCGCCGGCGCGCGTGCGGCGGGCGACCGGGCTGCTGCTGGCCGTCGCGGCGCTCACCCTGGTCGTCCTCGCCTCGCTCGCTCTCGGCGCGCGCGACATCGCCCCGGGTGTGGTCCTCGGTGCGCTCGTCGACCCGACCGGGAGCACCGACCACGCCGTCGTCCTCGACCAGCGGCTGCCCCGCACGGTCGTCGGCCTCGCCGCCGGTGCGGCCCTCGGCCTGGCAGGCGCGGTGATGCAGGGCATCACCCGCAACCCCCTCGCCGACCCCGGACTCCTGGGCATCAACGCCGGTGCCTCCCTCGCCGTCGTGCTCGCCACCGCCGTCCTGGGCGTGACGAGCCCGTCACGGTTCATCTGGTTCGCCCTGGCCGGCGCCGCCGTGGCGGCCGCGATCGTCTACGGCGTCGGTGCCATCGGCCGCGAGGGGGCCACCCCGGTCAAGCTCGCCCTGGCCGGCACCGCGGTCACGGCCGGGCTCACCTCGGTCATCACCCTCCTGCTCATCACCGACACCGACACCATCGCCGCCTACCGGCGCTGGTCGGTGGGCTCCCTCGCCGGACGCGACCTCGACACGGTCGTCGCGCTCGTGCCGTTCCTCCTCGCCGGGGCAGGGCTCGCCCTGGTCACCGCGCGCGCCCTCAACCTCCTCGCCCTGGGCGACGACCTCGCCCGCGGCCTCGGGCAGAACGTCCACCTCGCGCGGGCCGCTGCCGCGGGCGCGGTCGTCCTCCTCGCCGGCGCGGCGACGGCCATGGCGGGCCCGGTCGTCTTCGTCGGCCTCGTCGTCCCGCACCTCGCCCGGCCCCTCACCGGCCCCGACCATCGGTGGCTCCTGCCGTACTCGGTCGTCCTGGGCCCGGTGGTCCTCCTGGCCGCCGACGTCGTCGGGCGGCTCGTCCTGCGTCCGGGCGAGCTCGAGGCCGGCCTCGTCGTCGCCGTCGTCGGCGCCCCCGCCCTGGTGGCGATCGTCCGGCGCACCAAGGTGGCCGGCCTGTGACCGCGGCGGCGGTCGCCGCGGCGACGGCGCCCCGGCCGGTCCCCGACCCGGCGGGCGCCCTGCGGCGGGCGGTGCGCCGGCGGCGGCTCGTCCTCACCGCGCTCGTGGCGGCCGGCCTCCTGCTCGCCTGGGTCACCCTCACCGTCGGAGGGCACGCCGGCGACCTCCTCCGCCTGGTCTCCGGGCAGGCCGGTGCGGGGGAGTCCTTCGTGCTCGAGCGGCTCCGGCTGCCCCGCCTCGCGCTCGGCGCCGGGGTCGGCGTGGCCCTGGCCCTGTCGGGGGCGCTGTTCCAGACCGTCCTGCGCAACCCGCTCGCCAGCCCGGACATCCTCGGCGTCAGCGGCGGGGCGAGCCTGGCCGCCGCGGCGGCGATCCTCCTCGGCGGGCTCTCGGGCGCCGGGGTCTCCCTCGCCGCCCTCGCCGGGGCGGTCGTGGCCGCCGTCGCGATCTACCTGCTCGCCTGGCGCGACGGCGTGTCGGGCTACCGCTTCGTCCTCATCGGTGTGGCCGTGGCCTTCGTCGTCAACGCGGGCCTGGGCTACCTCGTCAGCCGCGCGGGCATCAACGACGTGCGCGAGGTGCTGGTGTGGACCGTGGGGAGCATCGGCACCCCGGCCTGGGACGAGGTCGCAGTGCTCGCGGTCGCGCTCGCCGCGCTGGTGCCGGGCGTGGCGCTGCTCGCCCCGCGGCTGCGCATCCTCCAGCTCGGTGACGACGCCGCCGCCGGCCTCGGTGTCCGGGTGGAGGCCGCCCGGCTGACGGCCCTCGGGGTCGCCGTCGCCCTGGCGGCCGCGGCGACGGCCCTGGCCGGGCCGGTCGCGTTCGTCGCGTTCGTCAGCGCCCCCGTCGCCCGGCGCCTGCTGCCCGGGCTGGCCCTGGTGCCCAGCGCCGTCGTGGGGGTCGTGCTCGTGCTGGCGGCCGACCTCGCCGCGCAGCACCTCCTCGCCCAGCCGGTGCCGGTCGGGATCGTCACGGGGGTGGTCGGCGCCCCCTACCTGCTGTGGCTGCTGGCGACCGGCAACCGGGAAGGACGCGGAGCATGAGACCCGCCCACCAGCTCCAGGCGCGCGGGCTGAGCCTGGCCTACGACGGCGACCTCGTCGTGCGCGACCTCGACCTCGTGGTGCCCGACGGCGCCACCACGGTGGTCGTCGGGGCCAACGGCTGCGGCAAGTCCACCCTGCTGCGGGGCCTGGCCCGGCTCCTGCGGCCGCGCGCGGGACAGGTGCTGCTCGACGACGCACCGGTGCACCGGCTGCCCGCGAAGGAGGTGGCGCGCGTCGTCGGCATCCTGCCCCAGTCGCCGACCGCCCCGGAGGGCATCACGGTCGCCGACCTCGTGGGCCGGGGTCGCTACCCCCACCAGGGCCGGTTCCGGCGGTGGAGCAGCACCGACGACGACGTCGTGGCCGCGTCGCTCGCCGCGACGGGCACCGCGGACCTGGCGGCCCGCCGGGTCGAGGAGCTCTCCGGGGGCCAGCGTCAGCGGGTGTGGATCGCGATGGCGCTCGCCCAGGACCCCGACATCCTTCTGCTGGACGAGCCCACCACGTTCCTCGACGTCGCCCACCAGCTCGACGTGCTCGACCTCCTGCGCGCCCACAACCGCGAGCGCGGGACCACCGTGGTCATGGTCCTGCACGACCTCAACCTCGCTGCGCGCTACGCCGACCACCTCGTGGTCATGGCGGAGGGCTCGGTGGTGGCGGCCGGCACGCCGGCCGAGGTCATCACCCCGGACCTGCTGCGCCTGGCGTTCGGCCTCGACGCCGAGGTCCTTCCCGACCCCGTCGCCGGTGCGCCCATGGTCGTCCCGCGCGGCCGGGTGACGCAGGTCACGTCCTGACGGTTCGACGCCCGGCCGGATATAGGTAAGGTAAGGCTTGCCTAAGTCGCCCGTCGGCGACGCTCGTCCGGAACACCCTGGAGACTCCATGAACTACCGGCTCGCGGCCGTGGCCGTCCCGCTGGTCCTCGCCCTGTCCGCCTGCTCCGGTCCTGCCGGCGGGGAGGCGGACGCACCCGCCACGACCGCGGCCGGCGTCACGCTCACGCACGCGTTCGGGCAGACCGAGGTGCCCGGCGACGCCCGGCGCGTGGTGACCCTGGGCTGGGGGAGCACCGAGGCGGCACTGGCGCTCGGCGTCGTACCGGTGGGTATCGAGGCCCAGACCTACGCTGCGGACGAGGACGGCCGGCTCCCGTGGGTGACCGAGGCGCTCGCGGAGACCGGCGAGGAGCCCACGATGGTGCCGGCGAGCGTGGAGGAGCCCGCCTACGAGGAGATCGGCGCGCTCGAGCCGGACGTCATCCTGGCCCCGTACTCGGGCCTGACCGCCGAGCAGTACGAGATCCTCAGCGAGATCGCCCCGACGGTCGCCTTCCCCGAGGAGCCCTGGACGACGCCGTGGCGCGAGGTCATCACCATCGTCGGCGAGGCGTTGGGCCGCACCGCCGAGGCCGAGGAGCTCGTCGCCGACCTCGACGCCCGGATCGAGGAGGAGGCCGCCGCCCACCCCGAGCTCGAGGGGAAGAGCGTGGCCGCGGTGTGGGACGTCGGCGGGACGTTCTGGGTGTACAAGCCGCAGGACTCCCGGGTGGACTTCCTCCTCGACCTCGGGCTGGTCAGCGCCCCGGCCGTCGAGGAGCTCGCCAGCGGCGAGGAGAGCTTCGTCTACACCCTCAGCTACGAGGAGACCGACCGGCTCGAGTCCGACATCCTCGTCACCTACGCCAGCACCGAGGAGGAGGTCGAGACCTTCCTCGGGCAGTCCTACGCCCAGGCGATCCCCGCCGTGGCGGAGGGCTCGGTGGCCGCGATCACCGGCGACGAGCTCGTCGCGGCGATGTCCCCGCCCACCGCGCTGTCGGTCGACTGGGGTCTGGACACCTACGTCGAGCTGATCTCCGCCGCCGCGGCGGACTGATCGCGGCCGGGGCTGCGGGGCGCGCGGCCCGCGGCGCCGGGGACCTCGAGGTGGCCCGCGACGACGCGGGCCACCGCCGCGTCCGCCGCCGGGCGGTGCGGGTTCTCCCGCTCGAGCAGGACGATCACCTCGCAGTGGTCGGTCTGGGGGAACATGTCCAGCACCCGGGCCCGGCGCACGGCCAGGGACGGCATGGCGGCGAGGTCCCGGGCGAGAGAGGCCGCGTTGCAGCTGGAGTACACCACGTGCCGGGTGCCGGAGGCCTCCAGCCAGGCGGCCAGGTCGGCCCCGATGCCCCGCCGCGGCGGGTTGACCACCACGAGGTCCGGGACGTCCTCGGCCGACAGGGCGTAGGTCGTGGCGTCGCCGGCGAGGAAGCGCACCGACGTCAGCCCGGCGGCGTCCCGGCCGGCCTCCGCACTGGCGACCGCCTCGTGGCTGGTCTCGATCCCGACGACGTCGCGCCGGCCGTCCGCCAGGTGCAGGGCGAACCCGCCGACCCCGCAGTACAGGTCCCACACCGTGCCGGGGTCGACCTCGGCCACCCACTGTCTTGCCTGGCGGTACAGCGCGGCCGCGACGGCGGTGTTGGTCTGGAAGAAGCTCTGCGGACGCAGGTGGAGGTCGACGTCGCCGACGCGCATCCGCAGCGCGGTGGCCTCGGTCAGCACGATCTCGCGCGGGCCCTCGAGCACGGCCTTGTGCTCGGGCTGGAGGTTGACCGAGACGACCTCAAGGCGCGGCAGGGCGGCCCGGAGCCAGGGCAGGTGCTTGCGCAGGCGTGTGAGGGGCTCCTGGGAGCGCAGGACGAACCGCAGCATGAGCTCGCCGTCGGCGGAGCCGGTCAGGAGCAGGTACTTCAGCTCTCCGCGGCGGGTGGGGACGTCGTACGGG